>JAOZUK010000462.1 GCA_029938715.1 Bacteroidales bacterium
TGATGGTTACATGGGGCGGATGGACCAGATAGATGAGATAGTGGCCATTAACCGGGTGGATGAAATCGTATTCTGCTCCAAGGATCTTCCTTCCCAACAGATCATTCGGGTAATGACGCGGCTCATTGGATCGTCTGTGGATTTTAAGATTGCGCCTCCTGAGAGCCTCTCTATCATTGGAAGCAATTCGATCAACACAGCCGGAGACCTCTATACCATCCACTTTAACTCCATTGGGAAAGAATCGAACCGAAGAAACAAAAGACTATTTGATGCAGTAGTGGCTCTGCCCCTTCTGCTTACCTTCCCCCTGTGGTTTCTCTTTGTGAAAGGAAATCTTAAAAGCGTGGGGAATACCCTTAGGGTACTATTTGGAATCCGTACCTGGGTGGGATACCTGTATGCCGAAAACAGTGATCAATCCGACCTGCCCCGGCTTAAAAGGGGAATCCTCCATCCCGGAATACACCTTCTCTCCGAAACCCTTTCCAGTGAGAGGATTAAAGAGATAAATGTGGTCTATGCCAAAGATTATAAAGTGCTAAAAGATCTCTTAATAATCACCCGCAATTTCAAAAAAATATAGCCGGACAATTATGAGAAGCCTATTTTTTTTATCGTTCCTCATATTGTTATTAATTCCATCCAAAGCTTTCGCTCAGACGGATTCCCAACGAAATCTGTTTCAGGATGCCGAATCGTGGTTTCTGTACGAGGAGTACCAGGAAGCACTGCCCATTTACGAAACCCTGCTGGAAAAAGATCCGAGAAACTACAACCTCAAATACAAAATAGGCATCTGCTTGCTGAATGACCCCTATCAGATAGATAGAGCCATATCCTACCTGTATAATGCAGCTAAACACATTAATCGTTCCTGCAAAACGGGCAGCTTTAGGGAGAAAACTGCTCCACCCGATGCCATCTTCTACCTGGGAAATGCCTATCTGGTTAATGAAATGATTGATAAGGCCATTGAAACCTATGAGGCTTTTTTGATTGTCATGGACCGCGAAGTGTACGATGCGGAACTGGTAGAGGAGCAGATCAAGGCCTGTCAAAACGCCAAACAGCTAAAGGCCAGACCTGTGGATATAGACCTCATCCTGCTGGATTCGCTGATCAATACCCAGTATGCCGAAATCAATCCGGTTCTTTCGGGCGACGGGACCCGGATGGCTTTTGTAACCCGTTTGGCTTTCTACGATGGGGCCTTCTTTACCGAAAAGACTGAAGAGGGATGGTCCTATCCTCAACCCATCACCCAGACCCTGGGATTCGATTCGGATGTATATCCCGTGGGCCTCTCTTTCGACGGAACAGAGATGATTCTCTATTACGACGACGAATACACAGGGAACCTCTATTACAGCAGATATGAAAACGGCAGCTGGCTTCCTGCCTCAAAAATGGGCAAGAACATCTCCACCAAATACTGGGAAACACATGCTTGTTTCAGCAAAGATGGACAAACACTCTTCTTCACAAGCAACAGAAAGGGCACATATGGGGGTCTTGATATCTTTAAATCACATCGCATGCCCAATGGGAAGTGGGGTACACCCGAAAACCTGGGACCCACCATCAACAGCAGGTATAACGAAGAATCCCCCTTTATCTCGGAAGACGGTAATACCCTATATTTCAGCTCTTACGGACACTATAACATGGGGGGATACGATGTGTTCTACTCGAAAAAGAGAGGCGATGGCACCTGGGGCGAACCGGTAAACATGGGGTATCCCATCAATACCACAGATAACGATCTCTTTTTTCAACCATTGAACGACGGAAAGATTGCTTACTACTCCATTTACAGTCCCGGGGGAATGGGCCTGCATGATATCTACCGCATGGATATCTACTCACCCGATAATCCCCGCATCTCTGAAGATGTGGCAAGACCGCTTCAGATTGACAAAAACCCGGAAAAGAGTGGAACAGAATTGAAAGAAGATACCATTCAGCCGAAAGATAGTATATATGAGGAGTTTGAAGAACCTTTGATCGTTCCACTAAAGGCTGAACCCATCGCCAAAGCAGCTTCAGATATGGACACCACACCCATTGTGGAGCAATCCCCCCGGGTCGATACGGCCACTTTGCCAGAAACTGAAATTGAGGAGCCGGTAGCGGTTGAACCTCAGAAAGAAGAGAAGGGTAAACAACCAGGTTGGCTTCTCCCACTGATTCTTGCCTCTGCCGGAGTATTTCTCATATGGTTGATCCTATGGCGACGTCGGCGAAAAAAGGAGAAGGAATAGCAACCAAATAAACCATTTTTTAGTCCTTTGAAACACCTTAATATATTATTGTACTGTCAATTTAATTTTTAAATTTGTAATATTCACATAAAACTATCTCATAATGAGAAGACTTTTCCTATTACTGATTTTATCTATTCTGACGGTTGTAGGCACTGCTCAGAATGTGAAGGTTGACTTTAATGATGGTGAATTCTTTTTTGCAGAGGA
>JAOZUK010000463.1 GCA_029938715.1 Bacteroidales bacterium
TTGGAGGGACAGGCCCATCCAACGGTGCCGCTTTTGGGACTACTTATTTCTCTCTGCGTCATAAACAAGATCGTTGTACCTGAATATGGTTTTGAATCCCTTTTTGTCCAGATAGTTATACAATGTCTCCGAATTCGACTCTGTGGCAATCATCACAAAATCACCTCCCCAGGCTCCCAATGATTTTACGCTGCCAGGAAGGTCGGGGAACCGGGTTTCAGACACCCTGTCAAGCTTGATCAGCTCTGAGAGTTTAGCTTCATGCTCCTCCATCAACTGCCGGAATTCTGACAATTCGGTGGCTTCTGTCATTTGTTGGGTAAGGGTACTAAAGTGAAGAATCTCGGGGTAGCCCGGGTTAATTTTTTCAGCCATCTCCACCAGGTGTTCAGCGGTGGATTGTTTTTTTCCAAGCCATACAAAATAGAGATTATTGGCAAAGGGTGGTTTGAACATCACCTGCCGGTAATGGGGTCCATCCTCTCTCAGCTTGTAAAGAATAGGTCTTTCGGCAACGGCGCATGCTACATCATATCCCGACCCATCTGATACCCTGAAGTGCAGATCCAATGGATTGATCTCGGCCCATTCTGCCATCAGCGCGATAAGGGTGGAACTGCTACCGAAGCCCCAGAGTGGTGAAAACTCCAGCATGGTTTCCACATTCCATGTAAAAAGCTCCTTCTGGAAGGAGGGATCCATTTCAATAATGGACCTGATCAAGAGCTGAAGGTTCTCTGCTTTTTGCCGGTCGGAGGTTTCCAGAATCCCAAGGGTGGCAGGATTGAACTTTGCATTAAACCAGCGATTATCTGCCTGGTAAGCATCCCATGAGAATACATTGCGGTCTTCAGATCGCAGTCTCTGTAGGGTTTGTCCCTTGTGCAGGGGGAGGGCCAGTGCCTGTGATCCATGCAGAACCATATATTCGGCGCTGATCAGGAGTTTACCGTGGGCAAAAAATGGTTTCATTCCTGCTGGTTTTGATTTCTTATTGAATCCAGGTAGGCAGACAGATCTGAATAGGAGAGGGTGCGGTTTGCAAAATATCGGGTAGCGCGACGGGTCTCCTCCTTTGATGCTTTTAGTTGTCTCAACATGTTCCCCAGGTGCATTTTCATATGCCCCTGTTGAATCCCGGTGGTGATCAGAGAACGTATTGCACTAAAATTATTGGCCAGTCCGGCGGCAGCTGTAATTTGCATTAACAACTCTGCAGATGGATTTCCCAGGATCTCAAGAGAAGCTCTGGCCATGGGATGGACTCCGGTCAATCCTCCAACCGTTCCCACAGAAAGGGGTACTTCCAGGGAAAAACGAAAAGAGCCTTCGGACACATCCACCCGGGAGAGGCTGCTGTATGATCCGTTTCTCGAGGCATAGGCATGACCACAAGCTTCTACAGCCCTGAAGTCGTTTCCTGTGGCCAGAATTAAGGCATCCATTCCATTAAAAATTCCCTTGTTGTGGGTGACCGCCCTGTAAGGATCGTGGGTGGCAATATCCGCGGCTTGCTGAAATTTCCTGGCAAACTGATCTGCGGAAAGCTCGGGACTCATATTCCGGAACACTTCAGTTTTGGCCTCCACATAGCACTGAACCAGGCTTTCAGGGGTGTAATTGGAGAGGATAGACATAATGATTTCCAAACGGCCTTCCGATACATCATTCTCCAGCATCTGGGACAATTGCGAAGCCAGGCTTTCCAATACCGAATTGATAAAGTTCGCACCCATTGCATCGGCAGTTTTGAATCTGACAAAGAGGTGATAGTGCCGGGGTAGTTCCGGATGGGCCGAATGGATCTCCATGGATGTGATGCCACCCCCGCGTTTCTCCATTTTCCGGGTCATTGGGGTTACTGAATTAAGCAACAAAACCATATTTTGATTGAAGATGGCTTGTAGCGTTTCAGGATCTCCCGACCAGGTGAAATGTACCTGTCCCACTTTTGAGGTTCCAAGTACATTGGTGTGGAATCCGCCATGCAGGGCCCAGAATTTTGCAGAATGGGAAGCAGCCGCCACCACCGAGCTCTCTTCAATCACCATAGGCAGGGTCATCAGATCTCCATTGATCAGGAAATTGGGTGCCAATCCCAGCGGGAGGTAATAATTTGACACCGTATTTTCGCTGAGATCTCCGTATACTTCCTGAATGGCTTCCTCCCGATGGAGGTGTGTATCCAATATTTCCAGCGTCTGTTGGGAAAGATTGGTCTCTCTATTCAGCCAGTTAAGCTTTTCACTTCGGGAAAATTTAGAAAATCCATTGACGATTTGCATTTCCGGAACCTATTCTTTGAGGGTCAGATAAGCTTCAGCCATCTCAAGTCCTTTTACCTGGCTGTAAACAAAGTCTCTCAGTTGGGCATAGTCCTCCCGGGCATATTTTAAGAAGGAGGAAGCCATGCCATAGACGGAGGACAGCTTAGATTTTTTAATCAGGTAGTATCCATCCAGGAAGGTTTTTA
>JAOZUK010000464.1 GCA_029938715.1 Bacteroidales bacterium
GATTGTGTCGGAACAGCCATCCGACAGGGAGCTGAAAGCGTGACTCAGATTGAGATTATGCCCAAACCCCCGGAAAAAAGAGCAGATGAGAACCCATGGCCCTATTTTGCAAAAACTTTAAAAACTTCCACTTCCCATGAAGAAGGATGTGAAAGGAGATGGAGCCTCTCCACACTGCAGTTTATCGAAATGCAAAGAAGGGTAACCCATGCAGAAGTGGAGGAGATTTCCTGGGAAAAGGAAAATGGCAGTTTTACAACAAAACCTGTTCCTGGTACCAAACAAGAAATCGAAGCCGATTTGATCTTGCTGGCCATGAGATTTGTACACCCCATTCATGAGGGATTGCTCAAAGAACTAGGTATTAGACTTAATTTAAGGAAGAATGTGGATGTGGATCATCAAATGGCCACAAATATAGATAAGGTGTTTGCATCAGGTGATGCTGCCAATGGAGCCAACCTGGTGGTCACAGCCATTGCTTCCGGCCGGAGAGTTGCCAAACGAATCGATGACTACTTAATCGGAGTCAAGTTCGAATAAATGTAGTATTTTAACTTATAGGGTATTATTAATATACCCCTTTCTGTATATTATGCATCTTTTTATATATTGACCCCCAATATTAGAAGGGTAGTAATTCATTTATTATATATTTGTAGAGAATACTAAAATTTCTTTACAATGAAAAAACAATGGCTCTTTGCACTTATCGCTTTCGGGATTATAGCCCTGATGGGAATTGTTTTTCCCCATAGCTTTTCCACAGGAGACACCTCTGGAATCGATGCCGGAGACACAGCCTGGATGCTGGCCTCCACAGCACTGGTTTTCTTAATGACTCCCGGACTTGGCTTTTTTTATGGAGGCATGGTTAAACCAAAAAATGTGATCTCCACCATCCTGCAGAGTTTTATTGCCATGGGACTAATCAGCGTATTGTGGGTGGTCTTTGGATTCAGCCTTGCATTTGGTGAGAGCGTGGGAGCTGAAGGCTATGGTTTGTTCGGAAATCCAACTACATTCTTTATGTTTAAAGGGGTGGGAGGTGCGCCTGACCCCAATTTCGCAGCAACCATTCCACTGGCCCTCTTTGCCCTTTTTCAATTAAAATTTGCCATCATCACCCCTGCCCTATTTACAGGATCGTTTGCCGGCAGGGTTCGGTTTACTGCGCTAATGATTTTTATGGTGCTGTTTATGATCTTTATATACTGCCCGCTGGCACATTGGACGTGGCACCCCAACGGATTTCTAAGAAACTGGGGGGTGCTTGATTTTGCTGGAGGAACTGTGGTTCATATGTCAGCCGGAATGGCTGCGCTGGCCGGTGCATTCTTCTTTGGACGCCGAAGAGACTATGCCAGGCCCTCCTATCCTGCCAACATTCCTTTTGTATTGTTAGGTACCGGATTGCTCTGGTTTGGATGGTTTGGTTTTAACGCCGGTTCTGCCCTTGGAGCAAATGATGTGGCTGTGAAAGCTTTACTGAATACCAATACAGCTTCTGCCTCTGCCATGCTGGTCTATATCTTTTTTGATGGGGTTAAAGGCCGGAAGCCTTCAGCGCTGGGCGCTTGTGTGGGTGCGGTGGTAGGGCTGGTGGCCATTACGCCAGCTGCAGGATTTGTCACAGTGGGCGCCAGTATTTTCATTGGTGGATTGGCCGCCATTGCAAGCAACCTTATGATCTATTACTTCTCTCGAAGAGGAGTGGATGACACCCTGGATGTTTTTCCTGCACACGGAGTAGGTGGAATGGTTGGAATGCTGCTCACAGGAGTTTTCGCAGAAGAGGTAGGTTTGATCAATGGTGAAATCACCACCTTCCTTTTCCACATTCTGGCACTGGTTCTGGTCTCTGCTTTTGCCTTTGGCGGATCTTTGCTGCTCTTCTGGATAACCAATAAAATCGTTCCCATGCGTGTTCCCAGCCTTTATGAAGATGTTGGATTGGACATGAGTCAACACGACGAAACACTTTTCTATGAGAACGATGCCAAGGTTAAAATGAGAAAAGAGAAACTGAAAAACTATTCGCCGGACTTCTATCCCAGGAAACACAGGGATTAGCAAAACAACAGGCTTACCTGTTTTCAGGAATTTCTTATTTTTGGAGTGGTTAATCCACTCCTTTTTATGAATTGCCGGAACAATTGCGGAGCCTGTTGTATTGCTCCATCTATCTCCTCTCCCATACCGGGAATGCCCAATGGAAAACCTGGAGGTATGGCCTGTATCCATCTTTCTGACGATTTCCAGTGTTTAATTTATGACCATCCTGACAGACCCGCTGTATGTAATGACTTCAAAGCAGAACTGGATATATGTGGTACATCCCGGGAGGAGGCGCTTGTTCTGCTTGGAAAACTTGAAGGTGGCTACAACCCCGGGGCCGACGTTTAAGGCAAGTATGTAATCTGCCTGTTTGTCGATGTTCGTTTCGGCTAATTTCTTTTAATTGAAAAAGG
>JAOZUK010000465.1 GCA_029938715.1 Bacteroidales bacterium
TGACAAACTTGTACCTCTGAAGGATGCCCTTCAGGAAATCAACAAGTAACATGAAGATAAGTAACGAAGCAAAAGTTGGGATCATCGGGATAGTCACTATTATCATGTTGATCTGGGGAATTAACTACCTGAAAGGAAAAAATATTCTTAGCAGCACCTACCCCCTGAATGCATTTTATATGGATTCTGGCGGACTGGAGGCCTCTTCACCCGTTCTGCTAAATGGAGTGAAGATTGGTTATATAGAGAAGATCACACTTAACCATGAAGAGAAAGTACCTGTTAGACTGGTATTGAATATTGAAAGAGTCTTTCCCATCCCAAAGGGTTCCAGGGCGGTTCAGGTGGCTACTGACCTGCTGGGAACAAAAGCCATACGAATTGAATTACAATCCACTGGGGATCCACTGGCAATCCATGGCTATTACAAAGAGAATGATACAATCCTGACGGCCATTGAGCCGGATATGATTTCCAGTCTTCAGGAACAGATTATGCCAGTTGTAAACCGAATCGGCGACCTTGCTGTATCCATGGATCATCTGGTTCAACAAATTGACACACTGCTAGTTTCAGATGCTATAGCAGATATGCTGCAGCACCTGTCGGAGGTTTCAGAATCGATTGCATCCACTCTTGAACCCGGAGGATCGCTTAACCAGAGCATGAGTAATCTTGAATCCTTCTCCTCTATGCTTAAAGCCCAGGAGAATAATGTGGCTTCACTCACAGGTCATCTGAATTCCATCAGCCAGTCTTTGGACAGTGCCGGGCTGGATAAGCTTTCCGTTGAACTTATCTCTGTCACAGAACAATTAAATCAACTTCTATTACAGATTAACTCAGGTGAAGGGACCGCTGGGAAGTTAATCTATTCAGACAGCCTCTATACAAATCTTGAAATCCTCGTTACAGATCTGGATACATTGATCAACGATCTCAATGAAAACCCAGGTGACTACGTGCACATTTCCCTATTCGGCAAATCCAAGAAGAAGTAAGTGGAAATGAATAATTCGGATGTCTGTTAATTTTGACGATTTCACCTTTTCCTGTGGTCAAAATTCATATCAATTTATTACCTTGTTTAAATCTTAAATTGAATTGGAAGTGCTAAAGGTTTATAAAACAATTTATTAAGAACTTATTAACAATTTAAAACACGTAATAACTTGATTATCAGACAATTAAAAATAATTGTATTTTTTTTGACCTATAAATAATTGACCCTAAAACCTATATGGTTATTCTGACTTAATCAAGTGTTATTGAATTTTTTTTTAACTTTTTTTTCACAATCTTTGTCTTCAGGAAACCCGCAAGCTTTAAATGTACTAACCTAACCTAAAACCAACGTTTGTAATGCATGATCGCGTCTGGAACAATTGTCTGAGTATAATTAAGGACAATGTCCCCTCAATAAGTTTTCGTACTTGGTTTGAGCCTATTGTTCCACTTAAGCTTGATAATGATATACTAACTATTCAGGTTCCCAGCCCATTCTTCTACGAATACCTGGAGGAACAATACATTGATATTTTACGGAAGGTAATCAAGAAAGAACTGGGTCCCGACGCCAAGCTAGAGTACAATGTTATTATGCAAAATAATTCGTATAGCAACAGTAAACCCTATACGGTAAAGTTTCCGGCGAAAAACACTAAGGAGATAAGAAATACGCCCGTCTCTATTCCTATTGATACCAGCGAGAACACCATAAGAAATCCGTTTGTTATCCCGGGGCTGAAAAAACTCGATATTGATCCCCGCCTAAATCCTGAGAACTCATTTGATAATTTTATTGAAGGTGAGTGTAACAGACTGGCCAGATCTGCAGGTTATGCAGTTTCAAATAATCCAGGGGGTACTGCTTTTAATCCCCTACTGATATATGGAGATAGCGGACTGGGTAAAACTCACCTCGCCCAGGCTATTGGAATTGAGGTAAAAGCACTATTTCCTGAAAAGACTGTTCTCTACGTAAATGCCAATAAGTTTCAAACGCAATTCGTGGATGCCATCAGGAACAACAATAAAAACGATTTTCTGCATTTTTACCAGATGATTGATGTCCTGATCATTGATGATGTGCATGAATTTGCCGGTAAGGAGAAAACTCAGGACACCTTCTTTCATATTTTCAATCACCTGCACCAGAGCGGAAAACAATTGATTCTGACTTCAGACAAACCTCCTGTGGAGTTACAGGGCATGGAATCCAGGTTGTTAAGCAGGTTTAAGTGGGGTCTCTCAGCAGATCTTCAGGCGCCGGATTTTGAGACCAGGATGGCCATTCTGAAGAAAAAAACCTACAATGATGGCATTGACCTGCCCGAAGAGGTTTTGGAATACATCTCCACACATATTTCTGATAACATCCGTGAATTGGAGGGAGCTTTGATCTCATTGCTTGCTCAATCCACTTTAAATAAGAAAGAAATCACCCTCGATCTCACTAAAGAGATGATCGA
>JAOZUK010000167.1 GCA_029938715.1 Bacteroidales bacterium
GTCGATCCCATGACAGGAACAATCGAAAATAAAATCGATTATCGGGGGGATGGCTTAAGCCATGCCCAAAACTTGGCCGTGGGAGATTTTGATCCAGAGAGACCAGGATTGGAAATTGCCCTGTGCGGAAAAATGGGAAATCTCTTTGTCTGGGGTGGTGACGGAGAGCTCCTCTGGAACCGTAATGTGCCATCTTCCCTGCTCAGTAAAGGCGACTGGGACGGAGATGGTGTGGAAGATATTGCCTGCTTTGCGTTGGGAGCTAATGTGGACGGGATGTTTTCTGTATGGAATGGCAGGGGCGAACGCCTTTATGCAATCAGCTTTTTACCCGGTCCTTCCAATCGTACCTGGAGAGAAGGGTACGGCGGCAGCTGGAGCCACGCCATGCCAGGCGGGCACGAAGGTGTACGGAGGCAGGTCGATCTGGATGGGAACAACTATGCGGATTTTATCATGCCTTTTGGTGCCTGGCACTGGGGGTCGGATGCCATACTCTTCCTGATGGAAGGTTCCAAGGCAAAATCTATCGCTAAAAAATATTCAACTGAATTGGATTTAGCATCCGTCAAAAAGGTGGTTAATGATGCCGCGGAGTGGCAGGCTACTCATATGCCGGACAGGGGCAGGAATCCGGCATATAATCCAAAGTACACCGGATGGGCCGATGGGGTATTCTTAAGTGCCCTTGCAGATTGGGCAGAATACGATAACAGCAGGATGCTGGTGGAATGGTATGAAAAGATTGCCGAAGAGCAGCAGTGGGAGGTGGGCCACAGGAGCCTTAATCCAGCCAATGATATTTCGGTGGCAGTGATGTATGCTAAAATCTGGCAGAAAGAGGAACAACCCCGCTATACAATATCTGAAATAGAGCAATGGGATGGGGAAACCATCAGTGCTCTGGCAGGGGGATGGAAAGAGCTGATTCCTACCATCGAAAGGCTTGATTACCAGATGAAATATTATCCCAAAACTGACAATATAAAATTTGAGATCGCTCAGAACCAGGAGAGATGGTGCTGGTGTGATGCCCTCTATATGGCAGCCCCGACCTATGCTCTATTTGCCAATATCACTGGAAATGATGCATATCGTGAGTTTATGAACCGGGAATTCTGGTTTACCATGGAAACCTTATATGATAAGGAAGAGCGGCTTGTATTCCGGGATACCAGGTTTATAACAGAAAGAGAGGCCAATGGTGAGAAAGTGTTCTGGGGTAGAGGGAACGGCTGGGTTGTTGGAGCATTTGCCAGGGTGATGGATTTTCTTCCCGCGGATTATCATTCACGGGAAAAGTACGAACAATATTTTGTCCAGATTATCTCTAGGATAGTGGAGTTGCAGGGTGCGGACGGATACTGGCGCAGCAGCCTGCTGGATCCGGAATCCTATCCTTCAGTAGAAACCAGTGCCACCGGCTTTTATACCTATGCCTTATGGTGGGGAATAAATAAGGGACTACTTGATAAGGAAAGCTACCTGGAACCTGCAAGCAGAGCATGGGAGGCCATGGTAAAAGCGGTACAGCGCTCAGGAAAACTCGGATATGTCCAGGCCATCGGAGATACCCCGCAAAATGTATCAGCAGACAGTAATGATGTATATGGAACCGCCGCCTTTATGCTGGCCGGGCTGGAAGTCTCCAAATATCTGCTTGAAAAATAAAGTTATGAAAGGGACGGAGACACCTACCAGGACGGTACAGTAACGCGCAATAAAGTGACCTATAATTTACACAAAAATACCAAAGTTTTACATATAAGTAAAATGAATCGATTATGTTTTGAATGTTTTACTTATAAAGCATGTGGCGTTCAGAGGGTAGTAAAGAACCCTTTCTAAGAATTCTGCAAAGAATGAAATACTTTTGTCTTCACAGTCAGGCCTGAATCCAGACGGCAGAATTTAATTATATTGGATAGCCAATAGAATAGGGATTAGAAATATAACTCAGAAACAATGAGAAAAATTACACTTGGTAAGACAGGAATTGAAATCTCGGTTTTGGGATTGGGAACCATGTATTTCGGATCGAAATTGGATGAGCGGACCTCTTTCCGTTTAATGGATCTCTACCAGGAGCATGGGGGTAATTTTCTGGACTCGGCCAATAAGTATGCCAGCTGGCTCCCGGGTTGTAAGGGAGGTGAGAGTGAGATGCTTATCGGCAGGTGGTTAAAACGAAAAGGCAGGGCAGCTGACCTGGTGGTAGCCACCAAGGTAGGATTTCCCTATGGGGATGTACCCCGGTCTCTGAAGAAGGAGATCATCATCTCTGAGTGTGAGCTTAGTCTCCAGAGGCTGGGAGTGGAGTGCATCGATTTGTATTTCGCTCATGCCTATGATTCGGAAACTCCGATTGAGGAGAGCATGGAAGCATTTTATCAGCTGAAGAAGGCTGGGAAAATCAGGCATGTTGGAGCCAGCAACTTTTTGGCCTGGCGACTTGAAGAGGCCAACTCACAGGCCACCTCAAAGGATTGGGAGGGGTTTTGCTGTCTGCAGCAACGATATACCTACCTGGAACCTTCCATCAGAGCCGAATTTGGCAATCAGCAGGTGCTGACGCCCGGGGAAGTCGACTTTTGTCGAGAGAGAGAGATTAGCCTGATGGCCTACTCACCTCTATTAGGAGGGATCTATGGAAAACAGAAGGCTGCACTACCCTTGCAATACCAATCATTGGCCAATGAACAAAAAATGGCATCCCTGAGGGCTCTGACTTCCAAAACTCCCTTCACAGCCAACCAGTTGGTCCTCTCCTGGATGCTGCATAGTTCCCCGCAGGTGATCCCACTGGTAACCGGCAGCAATGAAAAACAGTTGAATGAGAACCTTGAGTCAGTCTCCATCAGCCTGACCTCAGAGGATATGAATCTCCTTGATGGTCCTCTTGTTGAACCCAATACCTACTAATTGATATGAGAAGCTCAATGAAACTCACCACTCTATTATTTCTGATCCTGGTTATCAGCAGTTGCCAACGACCCCAAGGTTCCGACCAGGCAGCTCAATCCTTGAGCACATCCCAAATCCGGGGCCAGGAGCTAACGCGGATCATTGAGAATCCGGTATTTGTTTTTAACAATGCCTTCAATACAAGAGGGACTCCCTATGCTGATATCGCAGACCTGCTGGCAGATTTGGGCTACAATGGGATCGAACACCGGGAGGTGGAGGGGATCTTTGATCTGAAGAAGGAACTCGACCGAAAAGGATTAAGGATATTTGCCGATTATTTAAAGATTGACATTGACAGGGAACCACACTATCTGGAGGATTGGAAAGAAGCCATTCCAAAACTGGCGGGAACGGATCTGATACTATGGGTGCATGTACA
This sequence comes from Bacteroidales bacterium, assembly GCA_029938715.1. Classification (GTDB taxonomy): domain Bacteria; phylum Bacteroidota; class Bacteroidia; order Bacteroidales. Next base: position 3,347 of record JAOZUK010000167.1, read on the forward strand.
CTCCGATAAGTTCGAACCGTCAGATCAGTCTGCTGATGATATTTTAGTCCCCATTCTGCAGGAGCTAGCCGATTATGCCAGTTCTTATGGGATCAGGATTGCGACCTATCCCCATGCCAATCTCCTGGTCGAAACTGCTGAAGACTCCTACCGAATTGCGGAGAGAGTAAACAGGGAAAATGTGGGGGCCATCTTTAACCTGACCCATTTCCTTTGGGCAGATCAGCCAGAGAACCTGGAGCAGCTTATAAAGAAGATCACTCCCAGGTTGATGGCTGTCTCCATTGCCGGAGCCGATCGTGGCGATTATGAAACGATGCATATGAATGAGCTTATTCAACCACTTGGAGATGGAAATTACGATGTATACAGGGTGGTTCAGCTCTTGCTTGACCATGGATACAAAGGCCCCATCGGCTTTCAATGCTATCAGGTGCCTGGAGAACCGGCCGAATTTCTTAGGACTTCGATGAATTCCTGGAAAAAGTTTAAGTCCATCTACGAGAGTGGTACCAATTGGCTTTCGACTGAGGAGATTTCAGCCGGATGGGAGCTGTTATTTGATGGCTATTCATCCACCGGCTGGAGGGGAATCACCATGGATGAATTTCCTTCGTTCGGCTGGGAGATATTATCGGGAGAACTCAGGACTGTAGCTATGGATGGAGCTGAATCGGGCAATGGGGGTGATGTCATTACCACAAAGGAGTATGCTGATTTTGAACTGAGCTGGGAGTGGAATATGCTCACAAAAGGAGGGAACAGCGGATTAAAATATTATGTAAAAGAGGAACTGACCTCTGAAGGGAGCTATGGATACGGGCTAGAATACCAGATACTGGATGATGACAACCATCCCTGGATGCTTGAAGGAAAGATGAGCCCCAATGATTACCATACCATAGGAGCACTCTATGAGTTTTTTGCTCCCTCTGAAACAAAAGTGGTAAAGCCACTGGGTCAATGGAACACCAGCAGGATCGTTTCGCATCAGAACCTGGTAGAGCACTGGCTCAATGGCAGGAAGGTCCTGAGCTACGAAAGAGGAGGCAAAGAGTTTAAAGAGCAATTGAATAAGAGTAAATTTAAGGACATTGAGAATTTCGGTCAGGAAGAGAGGGGGCATATTCTCCTTCAGGACCATGGAAGCCAGGTCTACTTCAGAAATGTAAAAATCAGGGAACTTTAAACCAATCTTCTTTAGAATCAAATAGTGCAAAAGAGAGATCAGTTTATGTATTGATTTTTCAATGAATTTGGATTAATATACATCCAAATAAAAACTGACTCCAATGATTCGATTTAATGCCCCTGGGATTGCTATGGTCGCCATAACCCTTGTGGCCCTGCTAAGCCAGGCCTGTACCGGAGAAGCCTCCACCGAACGGCCCAATATTATTTACATCTACACCGATCAGCAAAGTGCTTCCATGATGAGCTGTGCCGGGAATGAATATCTCGAAACGCCGGCCATGGACTACATCGCTGAAAATGGCATCCGGTTTACCAGGGCCTATACCACCAACCCGGTCTGCTCCCCGGCCAGGGTCAGCCTGATGACCGGTAGATTCCCGGGCTATTTTAACGATTCAGGAGGAAACCAGGCCCGCGAGAATGGGGGATCCATGAAAATTCCCCAGGTATCGGAAGAGGTGATCAACACCACCCTGGCCTCCTACCTGAAAAAAGCTGGTTATGATCTGTTTTACGGAGGTAAGGAGCATCTGCCATCCTCACTGACTCCAGCTGCTCTTGGATTCAATGATATCAGCAACAATGAAAGAGAGGTACTGGCCGAGGAGGCTGCAAGGGTGATTAAGGCAGATCATGTTGATCCTTATTTTATGGTTCTTTCACTGATCAATCCCCATGATATCTGTTACATGGCCATTCGCGATTTTGCCGAACCCGACCATCCCATCCTCTTGAACGGAATCACAGAACTAACCATGCTTGATTCAGCTTTGCAAATTCCTGACGGGGTGACCGAGGAGGAGTTCTGGGCCAGGCATGCGCCCCCTCTGCCTCCCAATATCGAACCCCAGGAGGGTGAGCCGGAGGCAATCAAGTCCCTGCTTACCAGGCGTGATTTCCGGATTAACGCCCGCAATAATTACACAGATGAGCAGTGGCGTATGCATCGTTATGCTTACTGTGGCCTCACCGAAGATGTGGATAGCCAGATTCAGATCATCCTGGATGCCTTAAAAGAGAGTGGCGAGGATAAGAATACGCTTGTTATTTTTTCAAGCGACCATGGGGATATGGATGGAGCGCACCGTATGGAGCATAAAACGGCTCTTTACGAGGAAGCAGCCAATATTCCATTTATGGCCATGTGGAAAGGAGAGATTCCGGCCGGTCAGGTTAATGAAACTTCTCTGGTCTCCAATGGACTCGATTTGCTTCCAACCGTTTGTGATTACGCGGGTATCGAGGGGAAATCCGATCCCCGGGGAAGAAGCCTTCGCTCCCTGTTTGAAGGGAAGAAGGTGCCATGGAGAAAGACCCTTGGGGTAGAGAGCGAGATTGGACGTATGGTGGTCTCTGAGGACGGGCATAAATACATCAGGTATGATGCCGAGGGTATTGAGGAACAACTACTCGATTTGAATAAGGATCCTTATGAAACCAGGCATTTTACATACCAGCCAGAATACAATAAAAAACTGAATGAGATGAGAACAGAATTTGATCGGGAGTGGTTTCCAGGAGAAGAGGGTATTGACTTTAATCACTTTCCGAGCATTGCTATTTTTAATGACCAGTTAAAAATGAAAGTATATTTACCTGATCCTGAAAATGGCTTATACCGGGCCACCCGTTTTGACTGGTCGGGGGTAATAGGAAGTGTTCAATATAAGGGACATGAATACTTCGGGTACTGGAAGGGGACCCATGATCCTTTGTTTCATGAAGATCTGGCAGGTCCTGTTGAGGGTTTTCATGAACCGGGTCTGGGTTATGAAGAGGCTAAACCTGGTGAAGGATTTGTCAGAATAGGAGTAGGGATCCTGGAGAAAGAGGATGAACCGGAATACAATTGGATGAAAACCTATAAGATATTGGATCATGGTCAGTGGACCATAGATCACGGAAAGGACTGGATCTCTTTTATTCAAAGGATACAGACTGACTTTGGATATGCATATACCTATACCAAAACGATCAGACTAAAAAACGACGGCTTCGCGATTGAACACAATCTTGAAAACCTTGGAGAGAAACCTATTGAAACCGATCAGTTTAATCATAATTTCTTTATGATTGACGGAGAGAAGAGTGGCACTGCCTTTCAGCTTAGTTTCCCTTATGAGATTCAGTCCGGAGATGATCCCAAAGGCTACCTGGAATTAAAGGGAAGGGATATGACTTTTATAAAGGATATTGAAAGAGGAGACCATGTATTCCTTACCCTGGAGGGTTATGGAGAGAAAGTGGCTGATCATCAGATAAAAGTTGTTAATCGGGAATCGGGAGCTGGTGTAAGCTTCAGTGTAGATAAACCTTTGCATAGAATGGTATTCTGGGCCTGTGAAACCACCCTGAGTCCCGAGAATTTTATTTGGATATCTGTTAAACCCGGGGAGAAGGAGAGCTGGACCTCCGAATATAAACTGTTTATCAATTAAGAAAGATCTCTATTAATGAAGAAAAGTGTAGTTATACTGTTAATTATCAGTTGTGTATTGAATTTATATTCTCAGCAGTTGCATCCAGGAATTAAGGTGAACCCGCAACTTGTTCAATTACGCCAGGATCTGGAGGATGCCGATGACCTGATGAAGAAAGGAATCTTCAGGGACGATGATACAGGAAGAGACTATTTTACGGGATATGCTTATAAGACCTTGTACGACTGGGATCAGTATTTTGAGGCCATTGTGCAGATCTATATGGGCTGGCCTTCAGATTATATTAAGAACGGGGTGACCATCTTCCTGGATCACCAGGAGGAGTCGGGAATGATTGCCCGTTCAGTCCCCAGCAATGAGTATCATGGGGCTGAGCATGTGAAACCATTTCTGGCCCAGATCACCTTGCTGGTATTTGATAACTACAATGATAAAGATTGGTTTACAGAGGATTACTTCTTGAAAATGAAGCGCTACCTCGACTTCTGGCTCAATGATATGGATAGTAACAGCAACGGCTTGAGTGAATGGATGAGTGCTCCCCATACGGGTATGGACAACCAGCATGAAAGAGCTGGATGGTGGCTGGACCGGGTAAGTGAAGGGGTGGATCTAAACAGTTACCTGGTAAAAGAGATCCGGGCTTTCGCCCGAATTGCCGATCTGATAGGGGAAGAGAAAATGGCAGCCAGGTACCGGGCCCTCGCAGATCAGCGTGCTGAGATCATCAGAACAAAACTCTGGGATGAAGAGGAGCGGTTCTTTTATGATTACAGTGCGGCAGGTGAAAACTTTGGAGCAAGCCAGGGAGGCAAGCAGTTAATCAAAGTGAAGAGTGTGGCGGGATTTATGCCGCTCTGGGCGGGGATTGCCACTGAAGATCAGGCCAGGCGCCTGGTTTATGATCAATTGATGAATCCGGAGGAGTTCTGGACCCCTTATCCAATTCCCGCACTGGCCAAATCGGAACCCGGATATTCGGACCGGCAGTTGAAAAGTGACCTGGGATGCAGCTGGCGGGCCAATACCTGGATCCCCACCAACTATATGGTGTACCACGGATTGAAGGATTATGGTTATACAGATATGGCGACCCTTCTGGCAGTACGTACCCAACAGCTTCTGGACAATGCAGGAGACAGGGAGTATTATACATCCGATGAGGGGCTGGGTGTGGGTCTGGATCCCTTCTGGGGATGGAGCCTTCTGGGGCACTTCTTCCTGTTTGAAGATGCATGTGAAGCGGATATCACGAAATTTTCAGAGTAACTTCTAACTTACTTATTATGAACATATCACTATCAGTTTGTGCTGGAAAAACAAGGGTGAAAGCCACACATTTTATGGGATTAATTCTCCTGTTCGTTCAGTTAACCTCCATCGTGCAGGCTCAACCCGCTTCGGGAATTTCCATCGATGATAAACTTCAGTCTGGATTGGCAGCAAATGCCAGGATAGGAGACCATCTGGGCAGCCTGATGGATTCATGCATTCAAAATGGAGTGATGGGAGTTGATTACCACCTCTACTCAATCCCATTCAGTGATCACACCGATGACCACGATCCGAAATTTAAGGGCGAGTTCTGGGGAAAATGGTACACCTCTGCCATGCTGGCCTATGGTTACCAACCAGAAGAAGCCTACCAAAAAATCATCGATGCTTCACTGAAGGAGATCATGGAAACTCAGGAGAAGGATGGGCGGATCAGCAGCTACTCCAGGCAGAATACCTTTGACATGTGGGACATTTGGGGAAGAAAATATGTCTTGCTGGGCCTTATCTCAAATTATGAGCAAACTGGCAATAAGAAGGTGCTAAAAGCAGCCAGCAGGCTTACCGATGAGTTGATTGACATTGCCGGACCCGG
>JAOZUK010000466.1 GCA_029938715.1 Bacteroidales bacterium
TGGTCATGTAATAGTCCAGATCGTTGAAGGGTATTCCGAGCCATACATCGTGCCACAGAAAGGTATTGTGGTTTATCCAAATGTGATTGTTGGGAGGAGTCCGGTGTTGTGCACCAACAAATAGCGACTGTCCTGTAGAGACAAAAGAGTTATTCTCTATGTACAATGTGTCCCATTGATTAGACTCCAATATTCCCGGGTCATTGGGACCGCCCATGCTGCCGTTCCTGAGAATTAGGTTGTTTGTCATGAACATTTTGGATCCATTAGCGGGATCTTGTCCAAGAATCATAAACCACTGTCCGGCTGGGTCAAACACACAGTTATCAATGACAACTTTTACCGGTGCAGCAAGTTCTAACACAGAGGATCCGGGGGTTCCGGAGGCATCCTGATCAATGAGCATTAAATTTTTCAACGTTAAGTCATTGAAAGTTCGGATAAGTACGCTAAGTACGCCACCCTCCAGGTCGTTACCCACCTGGATCATGGCTGGCATTCCATCGGTCTCCTCACCAATAATGGTTAGACTACCACCCACTCCCAGGGTTTCATCACTGGCTTCAATAATTGCATTCAATCCATACCAGCTTCCGGCTGTGAGTTTGTAGATCACATCACCGCCATTCTCTTCAATGGCAGTATTCAGTGTACCCATACCCTGCTCAACAACAAGAGTGTCCTGAGCAAATGCAAGTACGCCAAACAACATAAATGCGCCGGATAAAAGAGTTTTTGTAATAATTTTTTTCATAATGATTTGCTTTAATTGTTTAGATATTTAATTAATCGGTTAATAATCAATCTTGTGTCTCTTTCTCGCCTCCCTTCTTTTTTAGGTTAATATCATATTTGAATTCAAATTCCATCAGAAGTTATATCTGATCCCAAGATCAGTTGTCCAGCCATACCTTTCCACATGGATTGGCCGGGTATCTCCTTTCATGTATTGCTCTTCCTGTATGTTGTTGATATTGGAAATATTGAACAATAGCTCCAATCCTTTTACCGGTAATTCCAACCTGCTCTGGAGATCCCATCTGACAAAAGCAATCTTGTCTACATGCTTCTCTTTAGCACCGCTCATACTTATTGGTATATCACCTATGTATTGAAATGAAAGCCAGGTATCAAATCCTTTGTAACTAAAACCCAGTGATGCATTGGCCAGATGCGTAGGCTGGTTGATCATGGGACCTGCATAGGCAGAGTCCAGTCGCACTTTTTCATAGATAACCCTGCCCCGGTCGGTAGTGTCAACAGGTACTAAATTTACCTCCTCCCAGGGGTACATGGTTTCATTGTTAATGTAAGAGTAATTTAATGACAGAGTAAAATAGCTAAAGGGTTTAGGCAGGAACCAGAAATTGGTTTGCCACTCCACTTCAAATCCCATCACAGTAACGTCATATTCATGATTATAAAATCCGGTAACATCCACCTCATCAACGTCAGCAAATGGTGGTATGGGTTCATCTTCTGCCAACCGCGTCCATTTCCTGTTCCATATTTTGTCCTCCACCTGCTTATAGAAACCGCTTATTGAAAACAACCCTACTTTACTACTATGCAGCGCTACATTAATATCGTAATTGGTCCACAATTCAGGTCTCAATTGTGGATTTCCGGATTCGTGTGTAAAAGGTTTATTTGCATTGTCCACATACACATAGGGTACCACTGAATTAAAAATCGGCCTGTTCAGGGTTTTGGTATAAGAGCCCTGGAATTGCAAGCTCTTCAAAGCTTTGTACTTAAAGTGAACCATGGGCAGGAGGTAGTCATTTTCCCGTTCAGCTGCAGTTTCATATCCTGGAATCTCCATGTTTTCGTTCAATCTTCGTTCCACATACCATGATTCCATATCGGCATGCACAGTCTCATAACGGAATCCGGGAACAACTGTAATTTTGTTCCCAATTGAAATGGTCGGCATCATATATCCGGCATAGTAGTTCTGAGTGAATGAATAGTCATGGGCCACACTTGGCCTGGGGAGAATGTTCCCCATGGCGATTTCAAAACCAAAGAGAGGTTCCCAAACTTCCTGGCCCTGTGCACGGTAATACTCAACCATGGGGACCCAGTAGTCATACATCTGATTGATCTTGTCCACATCGGGATACCAGCCGAAAATATATTCGCCACCCAAAAAGTCATCTATACTTCCACCTACCATATTTTCCATGGATACGGCAGAATTATCATTCAGTGTAACCCATTCCAACCCCTCTAACCAGTTGATATCGTCGCCTGTGGTCGTTTTCCCGGTAATAAAATCCTGAAATACGTTGCTATGCCAGACCACCAGATCATAATCGCGTTTCCTGTCTTTATACTTATACTGGCCACCTACCTTAAGGTCAATCAGAATGGCGTTCCCAATCTGAAATGGAAGGGTGACATCTACATGAGCTTCATACTGACTCTCAGTCTGGTCGTTCAGAGCCTTTGAAAAATTGGGAGCTAC
>JAOZUK010000467.1 GCA_029938715.1 Bacteroidales bacterium
ATGTATTTAACAACGGAGAACAAGAAGGAAATCTTCAAGACGTATGGCAAATCAGAAGCTGATACAGGTTCAGCAGAAGGCCAGATCGCAATTTTTACCACCAGAATCAACCACCTTACACAACACCTGCTCACTAACAAGAAGGATTACAGCACACAGAGGGCGCTTCTTAAGCTTGTAGGTAAAAGGAGGAAATTGCTGGATTATCTCAAGGAAAAAGATATTGAGAGGTATCGTGCAATTATCAAAGCCCTGAAAATAAGAAAATAAGAGATTTATATTACGAAAAAAGGCAATTATCTGATTGCCTTTTTTCGTATTCATAGTATTTAATCAATCGTTATGTCGAAACCAAAAGTAATTAAAGAAACCATTGATTTAGGAGATGGTCGTTCAATTAGTATAGAAACCGGTGTACTCGCAAAACAGGCTGACGGATCAGTGATGGTCAGAATGGGAGACACCATGATACTTGCCTCCGTGGTAAGCGCAAAAGAAGCCAGAGAGGATGTGGATTTTATGCCACTCTCTGTAGATTATAAAGAGAAATATGCCTCACTGGGAAAATTCCCAGGTGGGTTTCTTAAACGTGAGGCAAGGCCTTCAGATTATGAAATATTAGTTTCCAGGCTGGTGGACCGCGCATTGCGTCCCCTGTTCCCGGATGATTATCATGCAGAGACCTTTATGAACGTCACATTGATGTCTGCAGAATCTGATACCCCTCCGGATGCATTAGCAGGATTGGCTGCTTCAGCTGCACTGGCAGTTTCTGATGTTCCTTTCCATGGCCCCATTGCTGAAGCACGTGTTGCCAGAGTAAACGGTCAATTCGTAGTGAATCCCACATTCAGCCAACTGGAAGAAGCAGATATTGAGATCATCGTGGGTGCCACCTATGATAATATCCTTATGGTAGAAGGTGAAATGAGTGAAGTTTCCGAAGCCGATATGCTTGAAGCCATCAAATTTGCCCATGGCGCCATCAAGCCCATGTGTGAAGCTCAGCTAGCCCTGTCAAAGAAAGTTGGTAAAGAGACGAAACGTGAATATAGTCACGAAGTCACTGATGAGGATTTAAGCAAACGGGTATGGGATGAAACCTATAATGCTGCCTATGCAATTGCTAAATCCGGAAATAATGACAAACATGCCAGAAGTGAAGCTTTCGGTAATGTAAAGGAAGAGTTTCTTGCCAAACTTATTGAAGAAGCAGGTGAAGAGGGTGAAGTGAATGAGAAGCTGGTAGGGAAATACTACCACGATGTGGAGAAGGAAGCGGTACGCCGTGCCGTACTTGATGATGCAATCAGACTTGATGGAAGAAAAACGGATGAGATCCGCCCCATCTGGAGTGAAGTGGATTACCTGCCGTCAGCACATGGTTCAGCCGTATTTACCAGGGGTGAAACACAATCCATTACCACAGTCACACTTGGCACAAAAATGGATGCAAAACTCATCGATGATGTGTTGAAAAAAGGAACTGATAAGTTTTTACTTCATTATAACTTCCCAGCTTTCTCCACAGGAGATGCACGTCCCAACAGGGGAACCAGCCGAAGAGAAGTAGGACATGGCAACCTGGCTCACAGGGCCTTGAAAAGAATGCTTCCTTCTGAAGACGAAATGCCATACACACTCAGGATTGTCTCAGATATTCTTGAATCCAACGGCTCCTCCTCCATGGCCACAGTTTGTGCCGGCACACTATCTCTTATGGATGCAGGTGTACAGATCAAAAAACCGGTTTCGGGCATTGCCATGGGTTTAATCACCGATAAGGGATCTGATAAATTTGCTGTTCTTTCCGATATTCTTGGAGACGAAGATCACTTAGGAGATATGGATTTTAAAGTAACCGGAACCCGTGATGGAATCACCGCCACACAAATGGATATTAAGGTGGAAGGCCTCTCTTATGAAATCCTCGCCCAGGCACTGGATCAAGCCAGAACTGGCAGGCTTCATATTCTGGATAAGATGAAAGAGACCATTTCAGAACCCAATGCAGATTATAAACCACATACACCAAGGATCGAAAGAATTGAGATTCCCAAGGATATGATCGGTGCAGTAATCGGGCCTGGTGGAAAAGTAATCCAGGAGATTCAGAAGGAGACCAATTGTACCATTACCATTGAGGAGAATGATAATGTAGGTATGGTTGATGTATTTGCAGTTGACAAAGCTGCCATTGATGCAGCTATGAACTGGATCAAGGGGATTGTTGCTGTACCTGAAGCCGGAACTATCTATAAGGGCAAGGTCAAAACCATCACTCCTTACGGAGCATTTGTGGAGATCCTTCCTGGTAAAGATGGGCTCCTCCACATTTCTGAAATAGAGTGGAGAAGGCTTGAAAAGGTTGAAGAAGTCTTAAGCGAAGGAGATGAAATCGAGGTGAAACTAATCTCAGTGGACGAGAGAAGCGGTAAGCTCAAACTCTCAAGGAAGGCGCTTCTTCC
>JAOZUK010000468.1 GCA_029938715.1 Bacteroidales bacterium
ATGGTCTTCACTAAATAAGTAAGTGGTAACTTCTCAAGTTTTCTTATATTGTTTCGCACAAAACCAAATAAAAAAAATATGAAAAACATTGCATTAGTTCTTGCCCTTATATTGTTCTCCTCAGTAGCCATCGGTCAGAAAGTAAATTATTCCGGTGAGTGGAAACTCAATGAAAGCAAAAGTGAATTAGGCTACGATTTCAGTATGGCTCCAACTTCCGTTTCAGTGAAACATACCAAGAAAACTCTCGACTTGAAGAGTGTCAATGTATGGGATGGCCAGGAAATAGTCAGTGAATCACATCTCACTCTGAACGGAAAAGAGACTGAAAACATGGGTTTTGGGGAGAGTGTTACAAAATCCACAGCGGTAGTAGATAAGGGAACCAAAACCATAACAATTGTTACCGATGGATCCTCTGAAGGTGTGGGTGATTGGACCTCTACCCAGGTTATGTCGATGAAAGACGGTAACCTTGTGATAGAGTTTGAAGCCGCCTCTGACATGGGTGAGATGGCTGAGACCTACGTTTTTGACAAACAGTAAGCCTATTCAGGTCAGCAATTCATACTGTCTGGGATGACTGTCCGGAAGAAATGAGAAAATCATCATCGACACATCGTGGTTGGATGCTTTAGAAAGCTGCTAAATCTGCGGACAGAGGTATACTTTCCATGAAACGCCACAAAACAATTCTTGCGTTGTCAGCCTTACTGATGTTGGCTTATGCCTGCAACAGATCAACACCACTCATCGAAGACAGGAGAAGCTACATTGAGTCGGTGGAACAGTGGCAATATGATCGCCTGGAGGGCCTGAAAGCGAAAGATGGTTGGTTGAACCTGGCTGGTATTTACTGGCTGAAGGAGGGAGCACAGATTTTTGGATCACATCCTTCAAATGATATTGTCTTTCCCGAAAAGGCTGCGGCTTTCATTGGTACATTGACTCTCAGCGATGAGCGTGTTCATGTAGAGGTAAATGACGAAGTAGGGCTGTATTATGAAAATAAACGGGTCAAAGAGCTTGAGCTGAGCTACGACAGTTCCGGTGCACCTTCATACATTACACACGGGGATTTTGCCTGGTATATAATGAAGCGACATAATAGCCTGGCTATTCGACTCAGGGATTATAAGAATCCTGCCATAGAGGCTCTGGATCATATCCCATCTTACCCTATTGATCCTGATTACATCGTGGAAGCCACACTCCATCCCTTCGATGAATCAAGAACCATTACCGTAAATACTCCCTTTCAGGATTATACCCAGGAATACAATTGCCCGGGGGAACTCCATTTCAAACTTAAAGGTCATAGGTTGAAACTTTTCCCATTCTCTTCCGGGGAAGGATATTTCATTATCATCTCTGATGAAACATCTGCCATGGATACCTATGGAGGAGGAAGATTCATGTACGCCTACCCTGACTCCTCAGGAAGAATCATCCTCGATTTTAACAAGGCCTATAATCCCCCCTGTGCTATCACACCATTTGCTGCCTGTCCTATGCCACCGCCAGAAAATCACCTACCCCTGGAAATCGAAGCCGGGGAAAAAACTATTGAAGGTCATGAAACATTTTAAAGGAAATTTTCATCAATTCTCCTCTAATGGTTGACTTTCTCGGTAAATCGAATCTGCATTATCCATGTGTTGCGCAATATCAATCCTTGACTTTGGCAAACTTTCGGGGTAATTCTTTTGAAGAAAATCAATTAGTTTTTCCCGTACGTTCACCCTCAGATCCCAGGCAGAAGGTGAATCGTCTGAACTCATAAGAGCCCTGATCTCCATTGTTTTTTCAGTTGAATCTGTAACCTGCAGGACATTTACCTTTCCATCCCAATTTTTATCTGATTGTAATACCCTGGTAAGTTCCTCACGCAATTTATCTATTGGAACTGTGTAATCCGTATAGATAAATACCGTTCCAAGTATATCTGCTGAAACACGGGTCCAATTCTGAAATGGTTGTTCTATAAAATAAGTCGTAGGTAGAATCAACCTACGTTTATCCCAGATCCTGACAACCACATAGGTAAGGTTTATTTCCTCGATCCAGCCCCACTCTTTCTCAACAATGACCACATCTTCGATTCGTATAGGCTGGGCAATGGCAATCTGGAACCCGGCCAGTACATTTCCGATCAGTTTTTGTGCGGCAAAACCCAGAATGATACCCGCCACACCTGCAGAAGCAAAAAGACTCACTCCGATTTTCCTGATCTGTTCAAAAGTCATAAGCGCAACAGCAAGCGCAATCACTATCACGATGAAAATTAATATCCTTTCAATGATTTCAAATTGGGTAATGACTCTCCTTGCCTTCAGGTTGTCCTTTTCCCCAATATCAAATCGTTGTAAAACAATATCCTGGCCTAATTTTATAACCCGGATAATTAACCAGGTTATAAAGAAGATTATGCTCAGTTTTAACAGATGCATAGCGATATCAACAAGCCT
>JAOZUK010000168.1 GCA_029938715.1 Bacteroidales bacterium
TATATATAATTTGCCAATATATAATAATGTTATATATTTGTCGTTATGATAGCAAACGATTTATTGAAAGGTACCTTGAGAACCATTGTTTTAAAGTTGTTGGCCGACAACGGACGAATGTATGGGTATGAGATTACCAAGAAGGTGGAAGAGCTCTCCACCGGTAAGATCAAACTCACATTCGGTGCACTCTATCCGGTTTTACATAAGCTGGAAGCTGACGGACACATTAGCATCGAAGTTGAATATATAGGGAAGAGAGTCCGGAAGTATTACACTCTTACAGAGAAAGGAAGGTCGTGGACGGAACAGAAAGTGGATGATTTTTTTGATTTTGTAAACACATTAACCTACGTACTTAAGCCGACCCCTGCCTGAAATGATTGCCGCAACCATTGATGACAATTACGAACGCATCAGGGGAGACCTGGTCGGTCGGGGACTGACCTACGACAGGCTCATTGATGATGTACTGGATCACGTATGCTGTATGGTGGAGGATGGCATGAATCAGGGAGCTGACTTTGAAAGCTCCTACGATCGTGTACTCGATACCATTGGCCACAGGGCACTGCCCGAGATCCAGCACCAAACTTTACTAAACCTTGATAAAAAATTTCAACGCATGAAAAATTTCACATATTTATTCGGACTTACTTCAGCCATTATTACCATTGTAGGGTCACTTTTCAAAAAAATGCACTGGCCTGGAGCCGGGATATTGATTACCGTTGGATTGGTACTTATTGTGCTGGTGTTCCTGCCACTCTACTTTATAACCAACTACAGGGAGCAGGCTGAAAAGAAGAATCCCATTTATGCCATAGTAGGATACCTGACTTTGGCCTTACTTCTGGCAGGGGCAGTGTTTAAAATCATGCACTGGCCTGGAGCTGGTAAGATGATCTATGCCAGTATCGGATTCCTGCTGATCGGTTTTGTTCCACTCTATGTGGTCAATGCTTTTCAGCGGAGCGGAAAGGAGAAAGCCAATTTGCCCTACATTGTGATGTTACTGGTGGGCATTTCCATTGTCATGTTGTTCAGTAACATAAATATGTCCAAAGATTTGCTGGATATTTACCTGGGTCATTCGCTGGAAAATGAAGCTCAGATCGAAGAGGTGCAGGAGCGGACGAGCCAGCTATTGGAACGATCACATGATAGCATCTATACGGATAAACTCAGTAATGTGGGAAAGATCCATGACCAGGCCAGGGGTCTTCAGCTAATGATCGCTGACATGCAGGAAGGGATGAAAGCGCATGTGGGAGAACCTGGGACTGCCATTACGGAGCTGGCTGCCAAAGATAATAAGCAGGCAGGGAGAGAAGCCATCATAGAGCATGGAGAAGGGAAAGGTTTTATTCTGGCAGCAAGAAACTACAGGGAGATGCTCCTTGAGCTTGTATCGGATCCTGTCACCAGGAGTCAGATCGAAGATCATCTTGAATTTACAGGGATGGTTTGGGAGTACGAGCATGGGCCCAGAGGAGTTGCTGATGCGCCCTTAATGAAGAATTACTACAAAAACACAGATGCTGCAAAGGGTATCGCCCTGGCCGAGTATGTGGCCATAAGCTACCTCTTGCATCAATAGGGGATATAACACATCACAAAAGATGGTTGAAGAAACCAGTCGAAAGGAGTGGATTAAATTGTAAAAGGGGCCCGGAAAGACCCCTTTTAACTAACCACTTAAACCTAAAAAAGAAATTTTACTGTATCACCCGTTAAGTGTGAAATGTAAAAGGACGTAAGATTTGTTTTCAGGTTACATGTTGCATATGTTGTGCCAAAACATGCAAAAAGCTTTTAAATAGATAGGTAGAGATTATATACTCTTTCTATCGATAATGAAAAAGTGAACGGTTCCGGGAATCCGGTGTACGTTTTCGTGCGGTTTTGAACAGAAGGGCCGGAGCAATCACTCCGGCCCTCACATTAGGACTTTATACTTTCTACTTTTAACTTGCAGCGAAGCTGCTATCTTTTCTTTTCCCAGATGGTTTTACGGCCCAGGGCCTTAATGCCGGCCACGTATCCTTTGATGTAAAGATTGTCGTAATCGCCATCCTCAAACCAGGCGTAGCAATCATATGTTTTACCGTTCTTGGGATCATAGATGGAACCTTCTACCCATCTCTCCTTTTTGGAGTCATATTCAAAGTTCTTAACAATGACCAATCCCATAATGGGGCGTTTAGCCAGTTGAGGATCGTCATTTTCTTTGTCCAGTTTTGGTGCGCCGAATTCATTGGGTTCCTCCAGCCAGTTGATTTTCCCCAGGTAATTCCCGTCAGATCCTTTCGTCATGTTAATGGTTGAGGTCTTCTCTTCATTAAACCAGGTGCCTTCAATTTTATTGGCCTGAGCCTGTATGAACAGGGGGACAAAGAGAATGATAACGGCGGTGAACAGATTCTTTTTCATAGTGGTGAGTTTTTGTTTTGAGTGGAAAAATAGTGAATTAGAAGGTCAACTACAATATTGAAATCAAATTCTTATGTATTCTGTATAGGTGTGCGGGTATTCATTCTTATCTCCTGCAGCTATCTTGTCAGTATATTCGGCTCTCCATTGGGCAAAGTCAATCTCGGGAAAAAAGGTATCCGCTTCAAACCTCTCTTCCACCTGGGTTAGATAGAGTTTACCGGCCATGGAAAGGAACTGGGCATAAACCATCCCTCCGCCAATGACAAAACACTCTTCCGACTCGCCTGCCAGTTGTAGCGCATGATCGATGGAGCTGGCCATTTCACATCCTTTAAACTGATCCTCCTTTACATCGGAGATCACAATATGGCGACGGTTTGGTAAAGCACCATTGGGCAGGGAGAGGAAGGTATTGCGTCCCATAATCAGGGTGTGTCCGGTGGTCAGCTTTTTAAAACGCTTCAAATCATCCGATAGATGCCAGAGGAGCCGGTTGTCCTTGCCAATGGCATTGTTCCGGGCAATGGCGACAATGATTGATATATTCCCATGGATCTTATTTTCCATATCAGACAGAAATTGCTCCCTTTATATGTGGGAGTGGATCATAATTCTCAACAATAAAGTCCTCAAATGTGAAGTCAAATACAGATTTGATATTTGGATTTAACCTGACTGTGGGCAATGATTTGGGCGATCGCGCAAGTTGAAGCTTCACCTGATCCAGGTGGTTCAGGTAGATATGTGCATCCCCCAGTGTATGGATAAACTCGCCGGGCTCAAGTCCGGTGGCCTGAGCTACCATCAACAGCAGAAAAGAGTAGGAGGCAATGTTAAATGGAACACCCAGAAAAACATCTGCACTCCGCTGATAAAGCTGGCATGAGAGCTTCCCGTCGGCTACATAGAACTGGAACAAAATATGGCAGGGAGGCAAAGCCATGCGGTCAAGATCCCCAACGTTCCAGGCACTCACCACATGCCTCCTGGAATCGGGATTTGCCTGGATCGACTCAACGATCCTGGATATCTGGTCAATTCCCTTGCCATCATTTGTGGGCCAGCTTCGCCACTGGTAACCATAGATGTGTCCCAGGTCGCCTTTCTCATCGGCCCATTCGTTCCATATCTTCACTCCATGGTCAGTGAGGTACTTTGTATTGGTATCTCCTTTGAGGAACCAGAGCAACTCATGGAGGATCGATTTAAGGTGCAGTTTTTTTGTGGTCATCAACGGAAAACCATCAGACAGGTCAAACCGCATCTGGTATCCAAAAGTGCTCATTGTGCCGGTTCCTGTCCGGTCCTCCTTCCTTGTCCCGTGATCAAGCACATGGGACAATAAATCAAGATACTGCTTCATATATCCTTCCCTCCGTTGGCTGGTAAAAGTAGCCATTCAACCCTAAAATCAAAAGGAAAAATTATCAACATCAGGAGCTTTTACAGGTACGGGGATCAAATAGATATTTAACTATCTTTACCATGATCTATGGCAACAAAAAACTGGTTTTCACCCCGCACACTATTGATACTGGCCGGCGTTTTACTGCTTGGATTAATGGTCTGGCGGTTTTCCAATATTGTAGCCTATATCCTTATTGCTTCTGTTTTGTCGCTGATGGCCCGACCTCTGGTAAGGTTTCTGGGGAGGATCAGGATTGGAACATGGAGGATGCCCGTATCCATCAGGGCTCTGCTGACCCTGGTGGTCATATGGATTCTGTTTTTTGGTTTTTTCCGTCTCTTTATTCCACTTATTGCCAGCGAGGCTCAGGAGCTCTCTAAGGTGGATACCGCACTGGTTATTGAAGAGTTTGAGAAGCCCCTACAACACCTGGAAGCATGGTTCGTCAAGCTTAACATTGGAGGGGATGAACTGATCTCCCTGGAAGAGGAGCTTCAGAATCGGATTGCATCAGTACTGAATATAGACTTGATCACCGATCTGCTGGCCACCCTGGCTTCCATACTTGGCAATGTGGCCTGGGCCTTTTTTGCCATCTCTTTTATTACCTTTTTTCTGCTCAGAGAGGAGAAATTGATTACTGAATATGTGGTCACCATATTTCCTGAAGAGAAAGAGGACGCCTTTCGTCATGCACTGGATTCGGTGAAGCGATTGCTCCGGAGGTACTTTATTGGGATCCTTTTACAGATGACAGGAATTCTAATACTCGTTACCCTGGGAATGACCATTATCGGAGTCGGTTTCAGACACGGACTGGTGATCGGTTTGGTGGCTGCCGTTCTGAATATCATCCCTTACCTGGGGCCGGTGATAGGTGCAGCCCTGGGGATACTTCTTGGATTGGCTACACATCTTCATCTCGATCCGGCAACAGCACTGGTGCCATTGATGGGCTACATGCTGTTGGTGTTTGCGGTCACTCAGCTCACCGATAACATGGTATTCCAGCCTGTGATATTTGGAACAAGCGTCTACGCGCATCCCATTGAAATTTTCATCGTGATAATGATTGCAGGGAGCCTGGCCGGAATTACAGGAATGATCCTGGCCATTCCCACATATACAGTACTTAGGGTATTTGCCAAAGAATTTTTTAATAACTTTAGGGTGGTTCAGAAGCTGACAGAGAAGATATGACCTTTAAGAGACCAATTGCTTTCATAATTTTTAGTTGTCTCATGTTTACAGTGCTATCAGGACAGCAACCGGAATCTCCCGTTGACACAACTGCTGTTTCAGAAGAACAGGCCCGCCAGTTTGAGACCATGGCAGCTGACACATCCGACAATGAACTATTTGTTCCCAATGTGTTTTCACCCAATGGGGATGGACAAAACGATTACATTGATGTGGTTACCGATGGGGTAACGGTGTATGAGTTTACAGTATTTACAAGATCAGGGACCCGGATTTACCATTCCCTATCGCCCCGTATTTTCTGGGATGGAAGAAGCATTGGCGGTAAAGAGCTTTCCGAAGGTGTCTACTATTATGTAATTGAAGAGAAGGGAGATTCAGATCCTGTGGAAATAGCTGGTTTTATACACCTGTTCAGGTAGTCCTGGGGTGCCAGCTTACCTTTTTTACCATCCATCCAAACAGCAGCGTACTGAAAAAAGTAAATGATCCGTAGACCACGGGCACCAAAGCCATTGAGTTACTTTTAAGAAGCGTGGCTGCCACAAAAATTGCCAGGGCCGAATTCTGAAGACCCACCTCTATGGAGATGGTATACTGGTTCTTTACACTCAGACTTAACAACCGGGCAATTAAAAGTCCTGCTCCCATGGCTGCCGCATTGAGCAATAGGGTATATGGAAAGATCTCGAAGAAATCGGCGCGGGTGGCTGATGCTGTTCCCTGATCTATGAAAATGACTCCGGAAAAGACAACCAGCAACAAAAGGGGAAGGATAATCCGGAGTGGACGCTCCAGTTTATCTGCAAAATTGGGCAACCTTTTGCGGATCCTTGTTCCTGCAAATGCAGGCAAAAGGGTGATAAGGAATACCTTAATTACAGTCTCTCCCACAGAGAGATGAATATTCGCATCGGTATGAATAAAAGCTTCCAGCGAAATGGTTACCACTATGGGAATGGTTATAAGGGTAATCAGGCTGTTGATGGCAGTCATGGAGATGGATAGGGCCACATTTCCCCGCAGCAGGTAGGTGATCAGGTTTGAAGTGGCTCCTCCCGGACAGGCAGCTATAATCATCAATCCCACCTTAAAGAGTGGATCGATATGGATGGAACGCGCAATTAGGAAAGCGATCAGCGGAAGCAGGATCATTTGACAACAAAGACCTATAATTACAGCCTTTGGCTGGGAAAATATATTCCTAAAATCCTGGTCGGTTAAGGACAATCCCATACCCAGGGTTATGATGGCCAGAGTTACCGGAAGAAAGTATTCCGTAAAGAGGGATTGCATAGAATGCAAGTTAGGAGAAATAATTTAAACCGATTAAAAATAACGCTTATCTCACCTAAATAGCACCATAGATCAAACTTCAGTTGCTATTTTAGGTCATTCACTATAAATTGCATCATCGCCTTGCAAAACGGGTGAAATAAACTAACCTGAACCATTCATGATTAAAGTCTTACGCCTTAATTCATTTCTAATCCTCATGAGTTTATCCCTGTTTATGGTCTCTCCGGTAGTTGGAGAGGACGGGGAACAGGACGATCATCATTCTACAAGGGGATTGATGCGCGGTGAACGTCTCTTTTATGGATTGATCGACGGAAAGTTCGAGTCCAAAGCATGTGCCGATTGCCATAACACTGTAGAGATAGATAGCTTTAACTGGAATCCCAATGCCTGGGAGATAGCCCATAAATTCAAGGGCAGGAGCCTGGAAGAGTTCCAGAGGGCTGTATTGAATCCTGCAGGTCAAACCATGTCGGAGATGCATAAAACCTTCAGTCTGAATGAAGTGGATGTGGACATGATCAAACTTTTCCTGGATGATTTTGAACACCGGGGACTTACCAAGAGCAAACCAGTTATTAATAAGATTTTCCTTTTCATACTGCTGGGTGTACTTCTTACCTGGATTATCCTTGACATATTCTTTTTTAAGAAAGTGAAAAGAAGGTATATCCTTGGGATCATTTTTATCGTTGCTGTGGCCTGGCAGGTAAAATTGGTACATGAAGCAGGGACCGCGCTGGGTCGTCAGGAGTTCTATGAGCCAGATCAGCCCATCAAGTTTTCTCATGTGGTTCATGTGGCCGATAATCAGATCGATTGCCAGTATTGCCATAATACAGTGAGCCACTCCAAATCGGCAGGAATCCCTGATGTGGGTGTCTGCTGGAACTGTCATTCCATTGTAAGGGAAGGCACCCACTCCGGAAAACATCAGATCAATAAAGTGGTTGAGGCCTATGAAGGAGGAACACCCATTGAATGGATTCGGATTCACAATTTACAGGACCACGCATTTTTCAGTCATGCACAGCATGTGACCGTGGGAAAAATAGAGTGTGCCACCTGTCACGGAGCTATTGAGGAGATGGACCGGGTAAGGCAGGTGACCGATATGAGCATGGGCTGGTGTATTAACTGTCATCGTGATACAGAGGTGCAGTTTTTTGACAATGCATTCTATGCTCAATATGAGGAGCTGCAAAAGAAAATGAAATCAGGAGAGATTGACCGGGTAACTGCCGAGCTAACCGGTGGAACTGAATGCTCCAAGTGTCACTATTAAACCCTAAACGACCCATGGAAAAACAGTGGAGAAGTATAGAAGAATATAAGAACGGCAGGAAACTTACTTCGGAGAAAAAGAGTGAAAAAAAGCACAAGAATGCTGTGCTTGATGTGCTGGATAGTAAAGTGGTGGATGCGCCCGCATCCCGTCGCGATTTTCTGAAGTTATTTGGATTCAGTTTTGCAACTGCAGCGGTGGTTAGCAGTTGTGAAAAACCGGTTCAGAAAGCCATCCCCTACCTGATAAAACCCGAAGAGGTGATCCCAGGAAAGGCCAGTTATTATGCTTCAACCTTTTTTGATGGTACAGAGTATTGCAGTGTGCTGGTAAAAGTGAGGGACGGCAGACCCATTAAAATTGAAGGGAATCATCAGTCACCTGTCTCCAGGGGAGGAACCAGTGCCCGGGTGCAGGCTTCTGTTTTGAATCTCTACGACGATGCTCGGTTTAAGGAGCCGGTGCTAAGTGGAAACACCATATCCTGGGAGGAAGTGGACCGTTGGGTAGCCAGTAAATTGGTAGATGGAGGAAAAACCGTACTTGTCACCCCCACCATTATCAGTCCTTCCACCAGGGAGGTAATGCGCAAATTTTTACAGACTCATCCCGGTTCAAGCTGGATCCAGTATGACGAGGTTTCAGCTTCAGGAATCCGTGAAGCTCATATGTCGCTCTTTGGTGCAGCTGTGATTCCCGGGATCCATTTTGACAAGGCCGACTATATTCTCTCTTTCGATGCCGATTTTCTGGGTACATGGATCGCCCCCGTGGAATTTGCCCGCGATTATGCTTCCACCAGGGAGGTGACTACCGAACATCCCCACATGTCCAGGCATGTTCAGATTGAATCGGCCCTATCCATGACCGGCTCCAATGCCGATGAGCGCATTCCTGTTACGCCCAGGGAATCCCTGTTAATCCTGGGTAACATTTACAATGCCATTGCAGGAGCTTCCGGCCATGATTCCATTTCAGTCCCACCTTCGGTCATCCCGGTGGATGAGTTTGTTTCCAGTCTTCTGGAAAACCGGGGTAAATCATTGGTAGTAAGCGGATCCAATGATCCCGATACCCAAAAAATGATTGCAGGTATCAACCTGATGCTGGATAACTATGCCACCACCCTCGATCTGAAGAAAACCATACAGCTTAAGCAGGGAAATGACCGGGAGTTTGAAGATTTTGTAACTTCTCTTAATCAGGGTGAAGTGG
>JAOZUK010000169.1 GCA_029938715.1 Bacteroidales bacterium
ATGGGGCCTGAACTCTATCCATTAAACGTGGGACTCTTTTTCGCCTTTTAACTTATTACTCCAATACCGTTGGACCGGCTGTTCATGGGTTTATCCCAGAATGGCCGGTTTTTTTATAGTCTGCTTGATGCATTAAAATATTAACTTTGTGGGGTAACCACAATGCACATCAAATGAGACTTCTTCTGATCAGTAATTCCACCAATGCCGGTGAACCCTACCTGGACTATCCCAAATATCAAATACGCGATTTCCTGGGTAAAGAGCCCGTAAACTGCCTGTTTATTCCATATGCTGGAGTTACCATAAGCTTTGATGATTATGAATCACGGGTGAAAGAAAGATTTGCTGAAGTGGGCCACAAGGTGAGTTCAATCCATCATGCGAAAGATCCAGTGGCTGCCGTGAATCAGGCAGAGGCCATTGTAGTGGGTGGTGGAAACACCTTCCAGCTTATCAAAATAATCCATGAAAACGGGCTGATAGAACCCATCAGAAACAGAGTGCTTAACGGAATTCCTTTTGTGGGTTGGAGTGCCGGCAGCAATGTATGCTGCCCAACCATCAGAACCACCAACGACATGCCTATCCTGGAACCTGAAAGTTTTAATGCATTCAACCTGATTCCCTTTCAGATCAACCCACACTATACAGACCTGAATCCTCCAGGACATGCAGGTGAAACCCGTGAAGATCGGATTCTGGAATATCTTGAAGCCAATCAAAAGGATACGGTGCTTGGATTGAGAGAAGGCTGTATGTTTGTGGTGGAAAATGATCAGATGAAACTCATCGGCCAACGCTCTGTAAGGTTATTCCGATACAATGAACCTCCTGAAGAGCTTGATGCCTCGCATGATTTTTGTGAATTCTTAAGAATTTCATAAACCAAATTCAATTACTGATGAAAGGGAAGGCAAGGATCATATTTGAATACCTGTCTGCCTTTATGGTGATCGTTTTACTTTTGCTGGCCATTGGAGGTGTGGTGGTGGTGAAGTTTTATGGGGATGAACTTAAGGATTTTGTGGTGGAACAGGTAAACAACAGGCTCGACAGCACCATTGATATAGAGGAGGTTTCGGTCAAGGTCTTTCATAAGTTTCCCAATACCTCCATACTCCTTGAAGGCATTACCATCTGGTCGAGCCATGACTTCGATGCCCGCTACTTTGATGGCGAAGGTGCCGATACCCTTCTGACAGCAGAAACACTGAGCGTAAGTTTCAGCCTGTTGGGACTGGTCCGAAAAAAATTCAATGTAAAAATGCTGGAGCTGAAAAACGGTGTGTTTCACCTCTATACAGACCACTCAGGAAACGGGAATTACGTCATGGTCTCCAATAAGAATAAAAAGACCCGAAAGGATCAGCTTCTGAACCTCTCAAACCTGAGGATCGATAATTTTCAGATCATTTTAAACAACCAGGTGAAACAGATAAAATCTGAGAGTACTTTGCACCGTCTGGATCTGAATGGCAGTTTATCAAAACGCAACTCGC
This sequence comes from Bacteroidales bacterium, assembly GCA_029938715.1. Taxonomy (GTDB): domain Bacteria; phylum Bacteroidota; class Bacteroidia; order Bacteroidales. The sequence goes on from JAOZUK010000169.1 coordinate 1,503, forward strand.
AGATTAAGGGAAACCTCACAGGATTCGTAAAGGAGATATCCAATAAAGGGATACGCTATACTTCTGACCGGAATATTGAAGCAAAACTGAATCTGAATGTGCAGGATTCACTTTTTACCATCCGAAGTGGCCAGCTTAGGATCGACCGGATCATAGCAGATATGGATGGTCGGATAGAGGTTCATCCGGGGAAAGGGGTAGAGTTGGATCTGTTTGCCGATGCAAGGAACCTGGAGATTTACGAGGTCCTGGATCTTTTACCCAGCGAAATAAGCAATCCACTGCAGGAAATTCATGGAAACGGTATAATGCAGTTATATACAAGGATCACCGGAATGGTTAATTCAACGCTTACACCGCAGGTTGAAGCCGACTTTCAGACCAGCAATGCGAACCTGCGATGGGACAGATTCCCTTTTACGGTAAAGAACCTTAATCTTACCGGCTCATACTCCAACGGTGGCGAATTTAATCCGGTGACCACCTCTCTGAATATTGAATCTCTTAGTGCCGTGGTTGGAGAGGATCACCTAAGTGGGCGAGGCCGGATTCACAATTTCTATGATCCCGATTTCTCCTTCGATTTAAAAGGGGATATACATCCCGAGCAGTGGATAGGCTGGTACAAAAACATACCACTTCACAAGATTTCAGGTACCCTTGAAACCGATCTGAATGTCACCGGATCATACGACAGGTTAAAGCCCAAAGGACAAAAATTTATTTCGTTGGATGTGTCAGGGGATTTAGCAATCCACCAGACTGAGGTAACAATTAGCAAGGGAGGTCTTCCATTTACCAATCTGAATGGATCTATATCTATCGATAACGATTTCTGGAAACCTTCTATATATGGAAGCTATGGGAAAACCGATTTTGACATTTCAGGTTCAGGATTAAACCTCATTTCGTTTCTGCTGGGAGAGGATAATTCCTTGGTTGCTTCAGCCTCACTCCACTCCAACCTTATGGATCTCCAGGAGATTCTGGATCAATTTTCCAGACAGAATAAGAAGGCCGGAAGGTCTGTTTCCCTTCCCAATAACCTGGATCTCAGATTGAATTTTATGATCAATGAGTTCCTAAAAGATAAATTTAAGGCTTCCAATGTTCGGGGTATAGCCACCTATGAGACCCCTTCCTTTTATATCGATTCCCTCTCAATGGAAACCATGGAAGGCTCACTGAAGGGGGTGTTTGGACTGGTTCAGGATAACCAAGGCACTATAACAGCCACCGCCAATACCACATTACATAGCCTTGATATTCAGCAACTGTTTCACTCATTCAATAATTTCGGTCAGAAACAGGTAACCAGCGATCACCTCAAAGGCACCGTATCCGGAACATCCACATTCTCTGCAGAATTTGACACCACCCTGACAATCAGGCCCCAATCGATCCTCAGCCAAAACAGCCTGACCATTCTCAGGGGTGAATTAAATGAATTCGAACCCATTATGGCATTGTCCAGATTCATTGAGGTGGAAGAGCTTCGGAACATCAAATTCCAGACACTTAAAAACACTATACTCATTAAAGAGCGGCAGGTGATTATACCGGTCATGGACATTCAGTCCAATGCCCTTGACCTCTTTGCCTCGGGAACCCATGAGTTTGACAATACTTATGATTACCGACTCAAACTTAAACTATCCGATATACTATATAATAAAACCCGGGAAGCCAAAAGAGAGGAATTCGAGATTGCCACAGATGAATCGGATACCCGGACTCTTTTCTTAAAGGTCTATAACAAGGGCTCGGGGTCAATTGTAGAGATGGACCGGGAGAAGACTGCGCAAAAAATCCGAAACGATCTGAAGGAGGAAAAGAGCGAATTGAAACAAATACTGAATAAGGAGCTGGGACTTTTTAAGCAGGATGATGAGGTGATAGAACCAAAAGAAGAGAAAAATAACCAGGAGATTTTTAAATTTGAATTCCACGAGGAACCCGACAGCCTATCGGGGCCTCAAAAAGTGAAGGAAAAGAAACGGTGGTGGAAGAAACCGTTGAAAAAAGATACAGCTCAGAATAAACCGGCTACAAAATTCGTTATTGATGAGTAACACTGCTTAAACGGTACCAAATTGGACATTTACAAAAAAAAACAGCGCTGGAAAAGGAATCTCTTGATGGCAGCAGTCCTGATTGGGGTGGGATCGCTGCTTTATACCAGCAGGCTGGTAAATGACATTGAGTCCACCGAACGTCAAAAGATGGAGTTGTGGGCAGAAGCGATCCGGATCATTGATGGAGCCGATTTTGAAACAGATATGGCGTTTCCCTTTTCTGTGATTGAAAGCAATACCTATATTCCGGTAATTCTCACCGATTCGGAAAAAAATATCCTGATACACCGAAACCTGGATTCTCTAAAAGTTGAAGATGAGAAATACATGAAGCGTCAGCTCGCTCATGCCAGTGAAGAGAATGATTCCCTGGTGATAAACCTGGGACCAGATGAATACCAGTTGCTCTTCTATCGTGATTCCATACTGCTTCGAAAACTAATCTTCTTTCCCTATGTACAGTTAGGAGTAATTTTCCTATTTATCCTGGTTTCTTATATTGCATTCAGCGTCTCCAGAAAAGCCGAACAGAATGAGGTGTGGACCGGGATGTCCAAAGAGACTGCCCACCAGCTTGGAACACCCATCTCCTCGTTAATAGGATGGATGGAGTTACTCAAGCAGTCGAAGCTCGATCAGTCCATGGTGGACGAAATGCAAAAGGATACCTCCCGGCTTGAAAAAATAACTGATCGTTTTTCTAAAATCGGATCCAAGCCCACCCTGAAAGAATCAAACCTCACCGATATTCTGACAGATAGCCTGGATTATATGCGTAACAGGGGCTCAAATAGCGTAGAGTACCTCCTGGATATTCCGGAAAAACCTATCACGGTCAAGTTAAACGAAACCCTTTTTGAGTGGGTAATTGAGAACCTTTGCAAAAACGCAACCGACGCCATTGAAAGAAGCGGACGTGTCATTCTTCATGCAGTTGAAACAGAAACCGGAGTTATCATCGATGTGGAGGATTCAGGAAAGGGGATTGCTAAATCCAGGTTCAAAACCATATTCAAACCAGGTTATACCACAAAAAAAAGAGGCTGGGGTTTGGGCCTCTCGCTCTCCAAAAGAATCATTGAATCATACCATCATGGAAAGGTCTTTGTGCTCTCTTCTGATCCCTTCGATTCAACCATCATTCGCATCATCCTGAAACGATAGACCATTACCTGGGTACCAGTTTATAGACCTTATCAGAGCGGCGAATCTCCTCAGCAACCGGTAAAGAACATCGTTCGCCTTTCCGGGCCAGATTGCAATTTACCTCATTCACCCTTAGCTCCTCAACCCTGGTTTCAATCACCCCGGTGGTTGGACCAATGATCAGGATCTGATCACCCACCTCCAGCTCTCCGGACTCTATGGCCAGTTCGGCTACTCCAATCCGACTGAAATAGTTGGTTCCTTTTCCAACGTAAACCTTCCGATGCGTGGCCTCCGAGCCATAAATATGGCTCCACTCTCCCAAACGTTGTCCCAGGTAGTACCCATCCCAGAATCCCCTGTTAAATACAGTGGCCAGCCTGGAATCCCATTCCCTGATCCTTTCGGCATCAAATGTACCCTCCACATATGCATGAATGGCTTCATTGTAACAGGAAGTGACCGTCTTTACATACTCGGCCGACCGGGCCCGCCCCTCTATCTTTAAGATGGAAACACCAGCATCCAGAAGTTTATTAAGAAAATGTATGGTTTTCAAGTCTTTGGGCGACATGATGTATTCATTGTCTATATCCAGTTCCACCTCCCGATCCTTATCTGTCACTCTGTAGCCCCGGCGACACACCTGGAAACAATCACCCCGGTTGGCTGAATGATTGTGCTCATGAAGGCTCAGGTAGCATTTCCCTGATATGGCCATGCAAAGTGCTCCGTGTACGAACATCTCAATTTTGAAGGGTTCCCCCGAAGGGCCAGTAATCTCTTCAAGTGCAATGCCAGCTGTGATTTCTTTCACCTGCTCCAGGTCAAGTTCCCTGGCAAGAACAGCCACATCGGCAAATTTTGCATAGAATTTTAAAGTTTCGATATTGCTGATATTCAGCTGTGTAGAAAGATGAACCGGGGCGCCAACACTGTTACAATACTGTAGAACCGACTGGTCTGATGCAATGATTGCAGATATTCCATGATCAACGGCCCTGTCGATCACCTTCCTCATCTGTATCAATTCGTGGTTATATACCACAGTATTGACAGTCAGATAGGTTTTCATTTGGTGATCCCTGGCACGGGCGACAATCTCCGGAAGGTCTTCTGATGTAAAATTGGCCGATGAACGAGCCCGCATATTCAATTGTTCAACGCCAAAATAGATGGCATCGGCACCTCCCTGAACAGCAGCACTGAGCGATTCATGACTTCCTGCCGGAGCCAGCAATTCAAAATCTTCTCTTTTCTTCATATCAGGTCCCCTCCCCAAAGTACTTTAACAACAGGTCTGCATTAATTGTTGAATCCACCACATCTGAAACGATAGAGTGATACCTGTCATGATTCTTTTCCAGTGAATGCATATAGGCTTTATCATAATAGTGAAGGGTAATCATAGCGGTGGTGTAAAAATCTTTCTGATCAATGGATTCCAGGGCCGCCTTCGTTCTGTCCCCTCCCAGTCTCCTCTCTATCTTAAAAATACAAGATTTCAACTCAACCGCATCATAAGATGCATAATCTACCACCAGGTGTTGAGCCCGCATCTCCCTTGGAATGTCAAGAAAGATGACTTTACTATCTCGCATCTGGCTAAAAAGTTCACCTGGAATTACGCACTTTCCAATGTTTCTGCTTTCATCTTCAATCCATATGATTCGGTCCGGGTCCAAACTGAAAAACCTCTGAAAAAGGTTGTTTTCGAATTGCTCAGTAGTAGGCTGTTCATCCTCTCCAAGGGCACCGAATGCCGATCCTTTGTGGTTGGCTAAACCCTCCAGGTCCACCACTTGCTCGCCCCGCTTCTCCAACTGATGCAATAGATCTGTTTTACCACTGCCGGTTCTACCACCTACTACATTTAACTTCATGGGCCTCTCCAGCAAATCATGAAAATAGCGACGATAGGATTTATAACCTCCTTCCAGCAGATAACATGTAATACCCAAAGTTTCAAAGAGCCATACCATGCTTTTACTACGCATACCTCCCCGCCAGCAATGCACCAGCAACGTTTTGTTTCTGCCAGCCTGACGTTCACCTTCTTTAGCCAGTTCAACCAGCTTCTTTCCGGCAAATCCCAGGCCAAGATACATGGCCGATTCCTTATTGATCCGCTTATAGGCAGTGCCCACCTCCTTTCGCTCCTGATCATTAAAGAGCGGAATGTTAATGGCACCGGGGATATGTCCCTGGAGGTATTCAACTGGGGCACGCACGTCAATCACTGGAAATGAAGCCGACAGCGCTAAGAATTGTTCTATTTGAACCAGGTCGGCCATGAGGTTCCAATCAGTTTCCTAGCGATCTAGAAAATTACCTAAAATGGACTGGCTCTCCTTCCTTACATTCTTACCATAAGGAGAAATAGCCTGAATCAGTTTTCTGATGGGCATGGACTGTAACCAAACAGTACCTGTTCCCCGGAGGGTGGCCAGAAAAATTCCTTCCCCGCCAAAAACCATGGATCGAAGATTTCCTGAGGTCTCAATATTAAAATCGATACCAGGAGTATAGGCTACCACGCAACCTGTATCAATTTTCACCATTTCGTTGTTTAGTCTTCGCTCAATCACCATACCTCCTGCATGCAGAAAGGTCTTCCCATCTCCTTCAAGCTTCTGAAGTATAAAGCCTTCACCGCCCACCAAACCACTGCCAATCCTGCGGTTCAAAGTGATTGAAATCCTGGTACCCATGGCAGCACATAGAAAACCGTCTTTTTGAACGATTAGGGAACCGCCCAGAATTCCCAGATCAATGGGAATGATCTTTCCCGGATAGGGTGCAGCAAAAGCCACCTTCTGTTTAGTTGTCCCGTGATTGGTAAAGTGGGTCACAAACAGTGATTCCCCTGTAAGCACCCTGGTCCCGGCCGAGAGAAGTTTACCCATCAGGCTTTGATTGGGATCAGACCCATCTCCCATTTTGGTTTCAAAACGTACCTGGTTATCCATATACATCATCGAACCGGCTTCGGCAATAACTGTTTCCCGAGGATCCAGCTCAATTTCCACCAACTGGATATCGTCACCCAGTATCCTGTATTCTAGATCGTGTGAACGCATGAGGTTAAATTTTTGTTGAAAATAGTTTGATCAGCAATTGCTTTATGCTTTCAACCCTGGCTGGTTTCATCAGGTATTCATTCATCCCCACCTCAAATGCAGCAGCCCTGGTTTCATCAGTCTCATCGGCCGACATGGCGATCACCGGCTGGGTATGGCCCGCATTTCGAATCTGGGATGTTGCCTCATATCCATCCATCTCAGGCATGAGCAGGTCCATAAATACCACATCGTAACTGGTCCTGTCCATCATCTCCACAGCTTCCAGTCCATTTTTAGCAATATCAATCTCATACCCGATATTTTTAAATATAGTTTGGGCCACCTTTTGATTGATCAGGTTATCCTCTGCAACTAGTATGGAGATTTCAGCAGGTAGTGCATTGATCATCGGCTCGAGACTTTTCCGATCTTCGATACCCGGGAAATTATCATCAATAATATCTATAACCTCCTTGGTCTCAAAGGGCTCAATCAGGTAAGAGTCGATCCCCAGCTTCCGGCAAATCTTATAATTGCCGGTTTTATCATTTGAACTTACCAGTACGATTGGATAGAGATCGGTAAGCTCCTTGTTCTGCATCTCCTGGGCCAGTGAAAATCCATCCAGCTGGTTCTTATCTACCAGGACGATCAGGTGATAGTGATCTGACTTAACCTGCATGTGATGGATCACACTATCCACACTGCTGTCCTGATAAATCTTTGTAGTCACCTTTAATCCAAAATTTTCCAACATTCGGGCCATGCTATTCCTGGAGGGATCAGACTCTTTTGTAAGGATCAGGGTGCTGATGTCATTAAGCCTGGCAATTTTATTAAAATTAAAGCTCTTGGAAATCTTTTCATTGGAATAGGCATCAATGGTAAAGCTGAATTTTGATCCCGGAAAATCGTCGCCTATTTTGATGGTAGATGGACTCTCCACCCAGATCTCACCATGCATCAACTCGACCAGCTGCTTAGCTATGGCGGTACCCAGACCGGTTCCTCCAAACTTCCGTTGTACAGATCCCCTGGCCTGGGTAT
>JAOZUK010000469.1 GCA_029938715.1 Bacteroidales bacterium
TCTACATTTTTCTGCGGCCATCAGAGCATGTTTTTGATCGTTGGATAGCTGCCATTGGATTAGACAATTGGTTTGATCCGGCAAGGCAAGGTGCCCTTACTCCTGCTCTTCATCTTCCGCAATGGATCGTTTTTCCATTGCCAAACGGATTTTGGGCATTTGCCTATGCTTTGATCATCACAAGTATCTGGTCGGGAAGCAAATCCTGGTTCAGGTACCTCTGGATGGCCAGTATTCCTCTTCTGGTACTGGGATTTGAAGCGCTTCATTATACAGGAATCATACGAGGAACATTTTGTATACAAGACATAGCTATGGATGTTGCCGGGCTTACTCTTGGAATTGCAATTGGACTAACAATAAATAAACCAAATAATCATGAAAAAGTATTTGAGTAAAAAAATATTATGGCAATCACTATTATCCTTGTCTGCAATAGGAATCTTTATTCTTTTAGCGGTAGGATCTGATGTTATTGATCTAGATGCAATGGGTATTGTGCCAACTTATAGTAGGGATATGACCTATAATGAGAAAACAAATCAATTTACGGAAACTGAGGCATACAGCAGAACTAAAAAAACTACCATAGGTACTCGTGACAGAGGAGCTCACCGATGGCATGGTAAAGTCACCGTTACTTATGAATCAATAGTTCCAAAGTACTATGATTTTAAAGAGGAAGTTGAGATGGTGCATGGGAAGCGGAATGGAACAAGCACAATTACTTATTTGCAGAGCGGTACAGTTATTTACAAGTGTTATAATATGGGAATAAAAGTTGAATGTAAAAAAGCTGCGCCTGTAAACGAAGCAGAAATATCTGCATACCAAGTGCTTAGCAGTAAGTATCCCTGGTATTTATTTGCATTAAATGCTACTGGTTTTAAGGATGCAGATGTCGAATCTTATATAGACACACTGGAAGAAATAATGGGCACCAATGAATTTGAAGATGACGAATTCGATGACTATTATGATGATGCAATTGAGGTGTTGGAAGAGACTCCTTATGACAGTATAATTGTCATAAATTCATTATTGTCATTCATGAATGGCTTTGAACTGATAAAAGACTCAGAACTCAGGATGGCTGTTATTGATCATTACAGGTCAGATGTTTACAGTACCTATGACATTGTTTCAACTACCTATCCGGGGTATTTGCTCTCTTTACAGGAAGGAGATGTAACTGATCAGGATTTTGAAGAATTCAGTCAGGATCTGGACAGCTGTATGGCAAGTTACGGATCGCTTGATCTGGAAGATCCATTTTTTATAGATAGTGTGGATTCATGGCTTTACAGAGCAATAATGTCTATTTATGAAACAGAAGACTCAGATTCTACTGATATATTAAAAAGTGCAGCAAGACTTTATGTGCATAATGATCTCCAAAGCATATGGCATGAAATCAATTCCATGCTTATTCAATATTCAGTAAATTCAACCCCTGCAGAGGTTTCTGAGGTAGTTCTATATTTCATAGTGATGCAATTTATACAGGGAGATATCATCAAGAGGTCAGTCTGGAAGAGTTATCTGATTAATAAAGGTGTAGTAAGTGTTCCAACGGTCACCACCGTATTTGAAGCCGGCAACTCGGCTACAAGTGTGACACTAAACGGTTATGTACTGGAAGACGGCGGAGCTGAGGTAAACTCCAGAGGGATTACCTGGGCCTCCTATTATAATCCAACTACCGATGACCATTTGGAAGCTTCCGGAACAGGAATGGGTGCGTTTCAAGTTACTTTGACAGGACTGACCGAGGGAGATACCTATTACGCAAGAACTTATGCCACCAATAGCACCGGAACTGCTTATGGCAATTGTGTTCAGTTTATAGTTCAAAGCACTGTAGGTATAGAGGAGAACGGATTGTTTGACCTTGACTTCAGTATCTATCCCAATCCGGTATCAGCATTTGCCACCTTCAGCTTTCAGATGGAGTATTCTGCTAATATGGAATTGACAATCGTGGATTTGAAGGGAGGAGTGGTCTATCAAAATGATCTGGGCAGTTTACCTCGGGGCGACCACCAGATCAATCTGGATCTTTCCGCTCTTAAGAGTGGTATTTATAGCTGTCAGTTGACAAAGAGTGGCACAGCACAGGTTACACGTAAGCTGGTAATAGTACGATAAAGTATAAGTCTGTGGTTAAAAGTTAAGAGCTTGTACCTGAATATGAGTCCGATTGGAGCATGGGATAGAGAGAATCCTGCTGAGAATATCAGTTATCATGATATGAACCAACCATAAATCCTGCAGACCCCAGACAAATCTGCCAATCATCCGTAATTCCTTCCACAATGATTCTGTAGTATCCGAGATCGTCTGCCGTAAAAAACGAGAATCATATTGAGAAATTTACCCAAACCTTTTAAGCAAGGTGGAGTAGCCATGATAGCATAACTCCCTGCTCGGTAATAGGTCTTAGAAGTGAATGATGACCACCCCA
>JAOZUK010000470.1 GCA_029938715.1 Bacteroidales bacterium
AAGTTTTAAATTATATCTTCCTTGTTGATCTTGCCCCTGCCAGTCCTAATCACTCAACCACCTTCATCTCAATATCGCCTAATGAGGATCGGCACATGGCCGACCCTCTCTGGATAAGGGATAATTCTTTATGCCTTCTGGGCAAGAAAACTGTCAATAAGGCAGCCGTAGAACGGCAGGTGTTCACCCATGACACGACCAAACTCCGCTTCTGTTGGGTTACGCCAGTCGGCCTGAAGTTCAGCACCAACGGCAACCCAGGTCATTGGCTTAACCCCTGCCTGAACCATCCGGGCCACTGCCACTTCCTGAACCAGCTTATTCCATGTGCCTGAAGCATCAATAACGGCGTAAACATCAAAGCCCTCTTCAATCAAAGACAAAGCAACAAAGGCAACGCAGACCTCGGTAGACACCCCGGCAACGATCATTTTTTTGCGCCCGGTTTTCTTTACCGCAGCAACAAAATCAGCATTATCCCAGGCATTGATTTCGCCGGGACGATGAATCAGGGGGGCATCCGGTAACAATTCTGGCAGTATCGGCAAAATCGGACCGTTCGGACCATCAGCAGCACTGGTCGTAATAACTGACGGTAGTTTAAAAACCTTAGCGATCTTTGCCAGAGCCGTTACAGCAATCGTATACTCAGGCACACTTTGATCTTGAATGCCGGTAGAGAGCCCGGTCTGGTGGTCAATAAAAAGTACGGCGGCGTTGTCGGCAGTTAGTTGTTCGTAGCTCATAGTTTCTCCTTTGTGGCTGAAATAATGGTTGTTATTGCCTTGGACGAATGTACCCTGTGTATCTTTTCGACCTATGGTTCCTCCTTTAATTTTTGTGGATCAAGTGCTAAAAAAAAACAATAACTGAACACATTGAGTGTTCTTTATTTGTCTGAAGAGGTCGAGAATGACACTCCCGAGAATTGTTTTCACTTGCTTGGTCATCGTAACGTTCTTCTGTTGTGACAGCAGTGTTTTTTTCCCCTGTACCGCCTCTACATTGAACACATACCAGTTTCAGAATTACATTCCGGCGCTGCTTGTTTTGGCAGAGAGTAAAGGAGACCATTTCCTGCTTTTTTTGCAACGATGAGGCCTTTATCGGCCATTCCGGACAGTAGCGTTTCTGTATGCTGGAAATCTAAATCGAACACCGTGGCAATTTCTATGGCAGCACTCTTTCCGTACCGGGAGATGAAATCAAAAACTTGCGGAGAGTCGCCGATAAGGGTCTTTTGCTCCAGCTGATCAGTGGATAACTCGTGAATCCAGCTGTTAAAGGTTTCGTAGGAGTTGTACCCCCGAAGAAGCACTTCGTTCTCGCCATTGCTTACAAGGTACGTTGGAAAACCCCGTACCCCTTTATTACGGCATTCCTGGAGATCCTCCTGAAATAAAATGTCCGCATTGCCACTTTGGATATCTGCTGTGAACCGCTCAATATCAAAACCAAGTCCAGCTGCAAGCTCGACCTGTACCTCAAAACGCTGGATAGCTTTTCTTTCGGCAGCGGCACCTTCACGAAGACGTCGTAAGTAGAGTATGCCCAGTGCCTCATCCTGTAACCGTGCTGCTTCAAATGCGATACAGGCAGGATAAGTAGAAAACACTTTATCCTTTATGTCGTAGTAGACTTGTTCATCAACCGGCATCTTGTGACGATTCGAGGCCTCAAGCCAATGGTCGGCAACCTGTTTATACCAATATTTACCGCCAATCCCTGCACCGGGATCATTGAACTTCCGCATATCTTCAACCAGACCACCCATGACAAACCGAAAACGAATCTGCTCGCCATAGACCTCCTGAATCTTTCGCAGGATCGGCTCAGATCCCCAACACCACGTACAATAGGGATCTGTATAGCTTACAATGTCAATAACTGGATTCTTCATAACGTATTCCTCTAAACAGAGAGCTTTTATCAATCTTAAAAAAGAGTGGTTTCTTTTCGAGACGACGGTTACTGTCCCTACAATATGTAGTACACACACAATTGGCAAGTAGGTACTATTTTCATAGGTAGTATCCTTTTGTATACTAATGGGAGATATAAGGTGATTAAGTCAAAAATATTATCCGCAGAAAACAGGTATCACTGCCCGGTTGAGGCGACAATGGATGTCATTGGAGGGAAGTGGAAATTACTCATTATTCATCATCTACTCGAAGGGACAAAACGATTCAATGAATTACAAAAGGCAATACCAGCAGTGACACAGAGAATGCTCACATCAAAACTACGTGAACTTGAAAGAGATGGGATTGTTCATCGAAAGGTATATGCTGAAGTTCCGCCCAAGGTAGAATACTCGATGACAGAATTTGGCCGCACAGTGGAGCCTATGCTCTGGGTAATGCACGATTGGGGGAAGATATTTATGGAGAGGGGCTGAGTGCAGCCTGGGTTATCACCCTATAGTCTCTATTGATGTCTGTGGAAACGGTTGAGCTTCGA
>JAOZUK010000008.1 GCA_029938715.1 Bacteroidales bacterium
AGAAGTCGTGGTCCTCTACGCCCAGTTCGTGGCAGAGCAACATGGCACCTGTAAGGTTTTGCATGTTATGGGCTCCAATAAGAGCCAGTGGAATGGATCCGTATTTGGTGTCAAGGATGAATCGTCCGCACTCTATGGAATGAGGATGCTCATTATAGGGGATCTTTAGTAAAGACCAGTGACTTTTATCCACCACCTCGCCGAGTACAGGATCTCCATCGTAATAAAAAACCTTCCCTCCTCCAGTGGCAATCCTCAGGAATTTTTGAAACTGCTTTTTGTAAGTCTCAAAGGTGGGAAATACATTCATATGGTCCCATGAAATGCCTGAAAGAAGAGTCATATGTGGGTTATACTGATGAAATTTTGGTTGCCTGTCCAGTGGAGAGGAGAGGTATTCATCTCCTTCAAGGATAATTAACGGAGCATCGTCGGAGAGCTTAACCATGGTGTCGAATCCTTCGATCTTTGATCCTACCATATAGTCGAAATCGATCTGCTGTTCGCGAAGAACATGCATCACCATGGAGGTAATGGTGGTCTTCCCGTGACTGCCACCTATGACGATCCTTTTTTTGTTTTTGCTCTGTTCATAAAGATATTCCGGAAATGAGTATACCCTAACACCCAATTCCTGTGCCCTCTTCAATTCCGGGTTGTTTTTTCTGGCATGCATTCCCAGGATAACCGAATCCAGATCCTGATGGATCAGGTCGGGGTTCCATCCGGGATTTTCGGGGAGCAGGTTGTGTGCGGCAAGTCTGGACCTGGAGGGTTCGAATATTTCATCATCTGAACCAGTTACGGTATGTCCTTTTTTGTGAAGGGCAATGGCCAGGTTATGCATCACTGCTCCTCCAATGGCTATGAAATGATAATTCATATCGATGGATTCAGGATTCAAGTAAGTGGTTCGGTATAAAAATAAAGGATAAATGATACCACTAAGGCATCAATTCTTGGAACTTATTAACTATGTGCAGGTTAATTATGTCATACTTTTATACTTTTGATCCATATGCAAATCCATATCCTACATCTGGGATCCTTAAGAGCCATGGCAGTGGAGATGATCAAACCGGTCACCCATTCAGAAATAGGGCTTAAATATGAGATTGATATTGAAGAATATATCAGACTTTCTCTTAATGGCTTATTAATTATTGAAGGAGATCGTATAGTAGTTATCGATCCGGGCTGTGCTGACTTCCTGCCCTCCCGTCTAATGAATGAATATGGACTTGAAGTCTCCGAATCCATAGAAGCAGTTTTGCAGCAGAAGGGAGTTAGTCCAGGCCAGGTGACGGATGTTATTTTTACACACCTGCACTTCGACCATGGAAGCGGAGCTTTTGTGAGACAGCCTGGAAAAATTGTAAAAAGATTCCGCAATGCCAGTTATCATGTGTTGAAGGAGCATTATGAGTATGCTTCCCGGCCGAATCCTTCCGAATCCAACTCTTTTTTTACCGGGCTCTTTAAATACATTGATAAAATTCACTGGTTAGAGGATTGGCAGGAGGATTGGTTGGAGTACAAGGTCTTCAATGGCCATACAAGGGGAATGGTAGTCCCGGTAATAAAAACGGGGAGTAAAGAGGTTGTCTTTCTGACAGACCTGGTACCCATGCAGGTTTTTCTTGACAAAGATGTATATAGTGGCTATGATCTGGATCCTGAGTTAGCCCTATTGGAGAAACAGGATTTCCTTAGCTCCCTAAGGAATTCGATCAGGATTATCTTATTTCATGATCCGCTCATTGACAGCCTTTATTACCCGTAGGACTCAAGTAATACTTTAAGAATACTCTTACCGGCTTCGGAGACTTTTGATCCGGGACCGAAAATAGCCATTACCCCGGTTTGATAGAGGTATTCATAGTCCTGGGCAGGGATTACACCCCCGACAATGACCATGATATCTTCTCTACCCAGTTTCTTCAACTCTTTAATGACTGCTGGCACCAGTGTTTTATGACCTCCTGCAAGTGATGAAATCCCCAGCACATGAACATCGTTCTCCACTGCCTGTTTTGCAGCTTCACCCGGAGTCTGAAAGAGGGGGCCGATATCAACATCAAATCCGATGTCGGCGTATCCTGTGCTTACTACTTTTGCTCCACGGTCATGTCCGTCCTGACCCATTTTCGCGATCATAATTCTGGGTTGGCGGCCCTCTTTTGAGGCAAACTCTTTGGCCAGGTCCCGGGCTTCATTAAATGCCTGGTCCTTTCCTGATTCGGATGAATAAACTCCGGAGATGGATCGAATTACGGCCTTATACCTTCCTGAAACAACTTCAATGGCAGAGGAGATCTCACCAAGTGTTGCTCGGTTTGTTGCAGCTTCAATTGAAAGTTTAAGTAAATTACCTTCACCACTTTTTGCACAATTAGTTATGGCCTTAAGTGATGCTTCCACTTTCGACTTATCTCTTTGGGCTTTCAACTTATCTAACCTGTCCAGTTGGGATTGTCTTACTGCTGTATTATCCACTTCAAGGATATCCAGGGGGTCTTCCTTTTGGAGACGGTACTCATTGACGCCAACAATGATATCCTTGCCGCTGTCTATCCTTGCCTGTTTACGGGCTGCAGCTTCCTCTATACGCATTTTTGGCAATCCGGTCTCTATGGCTTCTGCCATCCCACCCAACTCTTCGATCTCTTCAATGTGGGACCAGGCACGTTGTGCTATTTCATGGGTTAATGTTTCCACATAATAAGAGCCGGCCCAGGGATCCAGGGAGCGGCATACCTCTGTCTCTTCCTGTAAGTGAAGCTGGGTGTTCCTGGCAATTCTAGCTGAAAAATCGGTGGGAAGGGCAATGGCTTCATCCAGTGCATTTGTATGTAATGATTGAGTATGACCCAATACAGCTGCCATGGCTTCAATGGAGGTTCTGGCCACGTTGTTAAAGGGATCCTGCTCGGTAAGGCTCCAGCCAGATGTCTGGGAATGAGTTCTGAGAGCCATGGATTTTGGATTTTTGGGATTGAACTGTTTTACCAGTTTTGCCCAGAGCATTCGGGCTGCACGCATTTTTGCAATCTCCATATAGTGATTCATCCCAATGGCCCAGAAAAACGAGAGCCTGGGTGCAAAGGCATCGATATCGATTCCGGCTTTCACACCGGCACGAAGGTACTCCAGTCCGTCTGCCAACGTATAGGCCAGTTCAATGTCTGCAGTTGCTCCTGCTTCCTGCATGTGGTAACCCGAAATACTGATGCTGTTGAATTTTGGCATATGACGGGAGGTGAATTCGAAGATATCAGCAATGATCTTCATGGACATGGCCGGCGGGTAGATATAGGTGTTTCTAACCATGAACTCTTTTAAAATATCATTTTGAATGGTGCCGCTTAACTCTTTAAGGGAAGCGCCCTGCTCCAATCCAGCCACAATATAGAATGCCATGATAGGTAAAACTGCGCCGTTCATGGTCATGGAAACTGACATTTGATTCAAAGGGATCTGATCAAAAAGAACCTTCATATCAAGGATCGAGTCGATGGCAACTCCTGCTTTTCCCACATCACCCACCACACGTTCGTGATCTGAATCGTAACCCCTGTGTGTGGCCAGGTCAAATGCAACCGAGAGTCCCTTCTGGCCTGCTGCCAGGTTTCGCCTGTAAAACGCATTGGACTCCTCTGCGGTGGAGAATCCGGCATACTGCCTGATGGTCCAGGGTCGCATGGCGAACATGGCCGAATAAGGGCCCCGAAGAAAGGGTGGCAGGCCTGCTCCATAATTCAGATGCTCCATATGCTCCAGATCGTTCCGGCTATAAGAAGGATTAATTTCAATATGTTCCGGAGTTTCCCAGGGTGTGGATACCGGTGGTTTCTCACCTGGAATTTTTATGTCACGGAAATTTATCTGGCTAAAGTCTGGTCTCATGGATAATAAAAGTATAAAGTATGCAAGTATAAAGTATAAAGTATAAAGTATGCAAGTATAAAGTATAAAGTGGAAGGGGTCTAAAGTAAAATGGAGTTGAACTCCTTGAGGGATTCCAGCATGTTGGTTCTCATGTGTATGAAATGATTTATCCCTGCATCCTTTAACGAATCAATTGCTTCAGTGGGGTTGCCGGCGATCACCACAACAGCCTTTCCGGCTAATGCCTTAACTACTGAGGGAGCGAAACCTGCATAGGCATCATCTGAACTGCAGAGTACAACCACTTCTGCACTGGAATCATTGGCTGCCTCAATGCCTTCCTCCACGGATGGAAAAGCCGGTTGGTCCAGAATTTCATATCCGGCGCATGCAAAAAAGTTACCTGAGAATGCTGCCCTTGCAGTTACCCATGCTGGATTTCCATACTTAAACAGCAGCACCCGGGGCCTTTTCTTGCTTCGCTCAGTCTGGAGCCTGACCTCTTCAAACAGGGAGGAGATCCGAAAAGGATGGAGGGGAGTAACTATATCTTCTATTTGGGCTTCAGCTTCTTTCTCTTTAAGGGTACTCAGAATAACCTCATTGAAATTGGGATATGCATTTGTTCCAAGTAGGCTTCCTTTTCCTGAAGAGGACAATCCGATCTTTTTCTCCCTCGACTCAATGATGCGTGCCTGGATCCATCCCGATTCAAAGGATTTTCTGAATCCGCCTTTTGATTCAACTTCACTGAACAACCCCCATGCTTTTTCACCAATGGAATCAGTCAGGTTTTCAATATAGTATGATCCGGCTGCCGGGTCCGATACCCGGTCAAAGTATGCCTCTTCCCGCAAAATGATCTGTACATTGCGTGCGATCCTCTGGGAAAATTCGGTGGTTTTTCCATAGGGATAATCAAATGGCAATACGCTCAACATATCGGTTCCCCCGATGATGGACGACATGGCCTCGGTGGTACCCCTGAGCATATTTACATAGGGATCATAGAGGGTCATGTTCCATTCTGAGGAGGTAGAGTGGATCCGGATTCTACGATTCGACGGATCGACGCCATAGGCTTCTGCGATCTTTGCCCAGAGGATACGGGCGCCTCTTAACTTGGCAATCTCCATAAAATAGTTAGAGCCAGCTGCCAGGCTCAACTGAAGGGTGTTCTGCGCGATGGTGGGATCAATATTCTGGTTGGTTAGAATCGCCATGTATTCGCTGGCCATGGTCATGGCAAACGCCAGCTCTTCCACCAGGTTGGATCCTGCATTCTGGATCAACGCCCCATTTACTTCAATCACCCTGAAATCAGGGGAGGTTCCATAGGCTTTTTTTACAAGCTTGCCCAGGTTTTCCATGCTGGCAATGGGGATACCCATCCGGATCATTTTCCCCAGGGGATCGGCGCCCAGAGACCCTCTGAGATGGGAAGCATTAATTCCCCTGGCTGAGGCTATACCGATCAACATGTCATAGAGGGCATCCGCATTCAGACATCCTTCAAAATGAATCTCGGTCTCACCCAGCGGAATCCCATCAAGCAGGGATTCAAGTGTTTGAATATCCGGAAGGGGACAGTTTGTTAGATGTATTCGAATGGCCTGGGCACCTCCTTTCAGTGCAGTTTTGATGAGCTGATTGGCTTCTGCTGTGTCACTGTCGGGATAAATATCCTGGCATATGACCCAGCTGTTGGCTGCACTGCTTGTCATCCTGAGCTGGCCTACGTTCTCAAGGTAATCCAGGGAAGCCAGGTCCTCCTTGCGATAGTAAGGATTAACATCTATTCCTTCATCGGTTTTCCATACCAGTTTCTTCTTATAGTCGGCACCTTTCAGGTCGGTCCTTATCTTCTCTTCCCAAGCTGCAGTCGTGATTTCGGGGAAATCGGCAAACAGCGGTTTGTAAGCCTCTTTTTTCATGCTTTTTTTCTAGAATGATCCGGTCATTTTTGCAGGATCAACCCAGCTGTCGAACTCATCGCTGCTCAAATATCCCAGGCCCAGGGCCGCCTCTTTCAGGGTGGTCCCTTCCTTATGTGCCTTCTTGGCAATTTCTGCTGCCTTCTCATACCCGATGTGGGTATTCAGAGCAGTTACCAGCATTAAAGAGTTATTCAGGTTCTGTATAATGCGCTCCTGGTTGGGTTCAATACCCACTGCACAGTTTGCATTGAACGAGCTGCAGGCATCACCAATAAGTCGTGCCGACTCCAGGAAATTTGAGATCATCATGGGTTTGAACACATTCAACTGGAAATGACCGTTGCTGCCGCCAATATTAATGGCCACATCATTGCCCATCACCTGGGCACAAGCCATGGTAAGGGCTTCAGCCTGTGTGGGATTTACTTTTCCGGGCATGATGGAGGAGCCTGGTTCATTGGCTGGAATGCTGATCTCACCGATACCACAGCGTGGCCCTGAAGCCAGCATCCGAATGTCATTTCCTATTTTCATCAGACTGACTGCCAGAGTTTTCAGGGCGCCATGGGTTTCCACAATGGCATCATGTGCTGCTAGTCCCTCAAATTTATTGGGCCCGGTAATAAAGGGAAGATCTGTGAACCTGGCTATATGTCGGGCAACCAGCTCCGAATAACCTTCAGGTGTATTTATCCCTGTTCCCACAGCTGTTCCACCCAGCGCCAGTTCAGTCAGGTGATCCAGGGTGTTTACAAGAGCCTTCAGTCCATGATCCAACTGGGAGACATAACCGGAGAACTCCTGTCCAAGGGTCAGTGGGGTCGCATCCATCCAGTGTGTCCGGCCAATCTTCACTACATCCATATTCGATTCTGCCTTCTCTTTGAGTGTATCCCTGAGATCCATAACACCCGGTATGGTCACTTCTGTAAGCATTTTATAGGCTGCAATATGCATGGCCGTCGGGAAGGTATCATTGGAGGATTGTGATTTGTTCACATCATCATTGGGATGGATAAGCTTCTTTCCTTCACCCAGTTTATTTCCCTCAATCACATGGGCCCGATTGGCCACCACCTCATTCACATTCATATTGGACTGGGTACCCGATCCGGTCTGCCACACCACCAGTGGAAACTGGTCGTCCAGCTTACCTTCAATAACTTCATCACAAACCTGCATGATCAGATTGGCTTTTTCCTCGGAAAGCACTTCCAGCTCCAGGTTTGTGGCTGCTGCAGCCTTTTTCAGGTAACCAAATGCTTTGATGATTTCGATGGGCATCTTGCCATCGCCTATTTTGAAATTCTCTTTAGAACGCTGGGTTTGGGCACCCCAGTACTTATTAGCCGGCACCTGGATTTCGCCCATGGTGTCTTTTTCAATCCTGTAATCCATTGTAATCTATTTTTGATCAAATATACTCAAACAGTGACTATAAAAAGAATGAATAAAAATGTTGTTAGAAAGAATAAGATTGCTTACAGCTTGTCAATATTTTCAGCGGGATCGCCCACTACTGCTTTGTATTTTCCTTCCACAATGGGGCGGTGAATAAGCTTTGGATTTTCCACCATCACCTTGATCCACTCCTGGTCGTTCAGGTTGAGCCGTTTTAACTCTTTACGGTAGAGCTCCTCCTGGGTCCTGATCAATTCAACAGGCTTTACATGGAGCTTCATGACCAGACCTGTTAATTCGACTTCAGATAGTGGATGTTTGAGATACTCACGTATCTGAAAATCTATGTTTTTCCCTTTCAGATACAGGAGTCCGGCGCGACTCTTTTTGCAGCGGGGGTTGTGGTAAATGGTGTACATACTTTGGTTGTTTAATGATGTAGTTTAGGTCATAATAATTTTCACTCTTCTTTCTCTTTATTTACAGGATCGGCATCAAGAACGAACATCCCGCGGCCATGGGTGGCAATAATTAACATATTCTCACGTGGATGGATGGCCAGGTCATGGACGTAGGTGCAGGGCAGGTCGCCCAACACTTCCCAGCTCTCTCCTGCGTTCTTTGATACATAAACTCCCACATCTGTACCCAGGTAGAGAATGTTTTTATTTTTTGGGTCTTCACGGATTACATTCACTGGTCCGGCAGGAATATTGGCCGAAAGATCTTCCCAGGTGGTTCCGAAATCTGTAGAGCGCCAAACATATACTGCGGCATCATCATCCCGCCGGCCGGTCTGGGTCACATAAACGGTTCCAAAATCGTGCTCGGAAGAAACAATTCGCGAAACCCATCTCACAGGCATGGGTTTTTTCCGGATATCTTCCCAGGTGGCTCCCCCATCTTTAGTTCGCCAAAGCCTACCATCATCGGTTCCAGTATAAAGCAGATCAGAATTAAATTCCGATTCCTCCATTGCACTGATGGTCTGGTAACTGATATCCCCCTTCATTTTGGGATCGTTATAGGTGAGATCAGGGCTTATCTTTTTCCAGGTGCCGCCACTATCAATTGATTTCAAAACATATTGAACCCCATGGTAAACGATATCAGCATTGTGGATCGAAAGGATGGTGGGAGCGACCCACTGCCCCCTGAATTCGGCCTCTTCGGGAAAGGTTTGCGGAAGGACCCATTCCATATCTTCGGGATATCCCTCTACCGTGGCCCTGGCTAGTTTTCCATAGAATAGCGATGCAAATATGGAGCTGTTATCCCTGGGATCCACCACATGGGTACTCCCTTCAGCACCCAGGGTATAGTCCCATTCAGTGGGCCTCACCTTGTCTCTTCCGCTTGACAGATCCACTTCGCTGTAAAAACTATGGTGATCCTGGATGGATCCATACACTCTGAAAGGTTCAGCCATATCATATTCTACATTGTAAAATTGAGCCATGGGGAGCTCCTTAATAAAGCTCCGCCAGTTTTCACCTTTGTCGTAGGATACACTTATCCCGCCGTCATGTGCCGCCAGAATGTAATTGGAGTTATCGGGATCGATCCACATGCCATGCTGGTCGGCATGGATCTTTTGTCTGATGGGGTCAAAGGTGGCTCCGCCATCACTGGAAACATTGATCCAAAGGCCCATGGTATATACCCGGTTTTCGTCATTGGGATCCACACGTATCTGGGCAAATACCCACCCATAGGTGCCGGAATGCCCAGACATGTATTTCTTTGTCTCTTCGATCAGACCACTCACCTGGTTCCAGCTGGTACCAGCATCGTCAGATCTGTAGAGGGTGGCCCCTTTGATTACATCCCTTTTGGGCCTGTTATATGCATCCAGTTCACCTTCTTTCGCTTTGAATGCAACCTCATAGTCGTCTACAAATGCATAGATTACATTCGTGTTTGAGCGAGCCACATCAATCCCGGTCCGACCCATATATTTTGAGGGAGGAAGCCCTTTGGATAACTGCTCCCAGTTCTTTCCTCCATCTGTGGTCTTCCAGATGCCATTGTTTTTATGATTTTCATATGTTCTTGGATCGTTCCACTTTAATCTGGTTCGTTGCCAGGTGGTGGCATAAAGTACATCCGGGTCCCCGGGATCCATTACCAGATCGTTGACCCCGCTTTCAGGTCCTTTGTAAAGTACCTTTTCCCAGGTTTCTCCTCCATCTATAGTTTTGTACAAACCCCGATCTTTATTCTCTGTCCATTCATGACCCGAAGCGGCCACATATACGATATTGGGATCTTCAGGGTGAATCACTATCCGGGAGACGGTAAAGGTCTCCTCAAGCCCCATGTGTTGCCATGATTTGCCACCATCGGTGGTTTTCCAG
Organism: Bacteroidales bacterium; assembly: GCA_029938715.1. GTDB lineage: Bacteria > Bacteroidota > Bacteroidia > Bacteroidales. The sequence continues at coordinate 9,584 of JAOZUK010000008.1, forward strand.
ACTCCGCATCCCGGGTTGGAGGATCTGAAAATATTAGCCTCACCGGTACCCACCCACACAATTTCCGGGTTCGATGGAGTTACCGCCAGGTCGCCTATGGTCGAGGTTCCCTGATGCTCAAAAACCGGGTCAAAGGTCACTCCCTCATTCACACTTTTCCATACCCCGCTGGATGCTGTTGCCACCCAAATGGTGTAGTTCAAACCTTTGGGCCCCACAGCCTCTACATCTGTGCACCTGCCACTGATGTTGGTGGGACCGATAAACTGCCATTTCAGATCCTTATAGGCAGAGCTATCCCTCATTTGTTCATGACTCATATACATGGATAGTTTCTCTGCTCCCGTTAACACAGGCTTTTTAACCTGGGCGGAAAGGAGGGTAGGGAGTAGAAACAGGCAGAGTAAAAGGATCCGTAGTTTCATATTTTCGAAATTTGGTTTTGTAACCTTAAAAGTAGCTATTTTTTGGTCTGCCGCGAATGTTGTAACTTATCCCTTCTCCAAGAATGCTTACTACTTAACCTGTTTGTCATGAAAAAATTTTACTCTCTCCTGCTTATGGTCTTCATGGGCATACTTTCTGTTCAATCACAGATTCATCTCTTTCTCGAGGAGCAGGTGGTTGATATGGGGGATTCCAGGCCTTCAGCCTGGGTATTTCCGGTGGCACATGATCTGGACCTGGCATTGGGAGATTTACAAGATTACTGTAAAGAACGCAGCGATGTAAAGTTGAAGAAAGAGGGTGAAAATATATTGATGGGTGAGAAAGTTTCCATTCCCACCATTGCCACAAAACGTGGTGATCTTATTGGCAAAGGCTTTATTACTGAGACCTACTATGGTGTGGCCCTGATATTTCAGCTCGGATACGATATTTCACTCAATAGTGTGGATTGGGCCCCTGAGATGAAGAACTTTAGAAACTATGCCAAAGCGTTTATGTCCTACCATTATGAGAAATCATTTACCCGGAGGGTGGTCGGTGTAGAGAAACAGGTCAGCGACCTTGAGAAGGAAAAAGGACAGGGGGAGAAAAAGATCGATAGCGCGAATAAGAGGATTCTGAACCTTAATAAGAAGATTGCAAAGGAAACAGATGAAACAAAGATCGAGCTCTATAAAGCTGAAATCGATGCAAATGAAATGGAAATTGAAACCATTACAAGTAACAATTCTAAATTGCAGGAACAGATTGATCAGCTAAAAGGAGATGTGGAGAGACTCAAGGAAGAACTACATAAATTTCAGGGCAACATAGCTTCATTTTAGAGAGTTCCTTCTACCAACAACCCTTCCAAGCGCTTTTTTGCTTAATTTGCGCCAAAACGGTTCCCATGCATATTTTGATTGTGGAGGATGAATTGCCGCTCATGGAATCCATGGTTTCTTACCTGGAGATGGAGGGGTTCAGGTGTGAGCAGGCCACCAGTTATCATGCAGGACTTTGCTCATTGGACAAACATGCCTATATATGTATGCTTATTGATCTCAATCTTCCTGATGGGGAGGGACTGGATCTGGTAAGGCTGGCGCGTCAGAATAAAACAAGTTCGGGGATCATCATTGTGTCTGCCCGGAATGCACTGGAAGAGAGGGTAAAGGGTTTGAGTTTGGGAGCTGATGACTACCTGGTGAAGCCATTTCATCTGTCGGAACTGGTGGCAAGAATTCAATCGGTGGCCAGGAGAACTCGTACTCAGGGTGAGGAGATCCTGAAATTTGGTGTGATCAGGGTGATGCCGGAGGAGAGAACCTGTTATGTGAATGAGAGGCAGGTGGACCTTACCAGAAAGGAGCACGATTTACTACTTTACATGATGGCCAATCGCAACCGGGTAATCACCAAAGAGAGTATTGCTGACTACCTCTGGGGTGAATATGGGGGAGGTTATGGATCATATGACTTCGTATATACTCACCTAAAAAACCTGAAGCGTAAATTGCAGGATGCCGGTAGCCCCGATTATGTACAGAATATCTATGGAGTAGGTTATAAATTTACCCTGGAATAGCACCCCATGAAGCTACTTACCAAAACTACCCTGTACATTGCAACGCTCTCTCTGTTTCTCTTTTTCTTTATGGGGATTATATTTTTCCAGGTACTCAAGAACATGAGTATTTCGGAATTGAACCGTGAATTATCACGTACAAAGGAGGTGGTAGTTGATGTTTTTCCTCATTTTCTGGGCGGTCAGCTGAAGGGGCTACCTGGTATTGACTCCATCTCTATCAAACTCGCCTGGCCTGGAATGGAGGCTTCAGATCAGTTTGGAGACACATTGATGCTAGAGCCCATGACCAATCAATATATGACCTTTCGTTATATACAGTTTCGGTCCGAACATGGAAATGTGGCCTACGCCATTAAATTGTTTAAATCCACAACCCCGGCCGATAAGCTGGTGGAGCAGGTCACTTTGATGATGACCATGATGGTGATTCTCTTTTTGGCAGGGATTTTTTTCCTGAACAGATTTATTTTTGCCAACCTGTGGAAGGATTTCTTCGGTGCACTGGAAAAGCTGAAGCAGTTTGATACAGTGAAAGAACCCTTAAAATTGGGAGATCCGGATGTTGAGGAATTCATTGAATTAAACAGAGTACTGGAACGAATGTCCCTGCGGCTTTGCAGCGACTACAGGGAGTTGAGGGAGTACACCGATCATACCACCCATGAGTTGCAAACCCCCCTGGCTGTAATTAAAACTAAAACTGAGTTATTGATGCAATCCACCAACCTGGGATCGAAAGAGATGCAATTACTCCAGTCCATCAATACAAGCACCAATCACCTTTCCAGACTCAACTCCACTCTGGCTCTGATCACCAGAATTGAGAATCAACAATTTACTCAGAAGCTGAAGATCAACTTGAAAGAACTCCTCGATAAACACCTCGGAATGTTACACGAACTGGTTGAATTGAGGAATATTGTAGTTGAGCGAAGGTGCGAAGGCAAGAAGCAATTCATTACCATGGACAATGGGCTTGCAGATATATTGGTCACCAATTTGCTCAACAATGCCATCGTGCATAATGTGGAGGGCGGTAAAATCATTGTTGAGGTCGCTGATGGAGCTCTGTGTATAAGTAACAATGGCCCGGCGCTCTCATTTAATGAGCAGGATCTTTTCAAAAGATTTGTACGGGATACAAAGAGAACCGGGAACTTTGGGCTGGGTCTCTCTCTGGTGAAGAAGATTTGTGATTATTACGGTTTCCGCATCAGCTATACCTATGAAATGGATCTGCATCTCTTTAGAATTATATTCCCGAAATAGTTTATACTAATTCTTAATAGTAGTTTAAAGGACTCATTAATAATGCGATAGATATTTCAGTATTAGATGTTTTGTCAATTTAATGGGTTTCTTCAGAATGTCAACAGAATTGGAGTATACTTTTACTTTCATAGCTAAGAGATTTTAAAGGAAGGCCAACTTAGATTACCCTGGGTTGGTCTTCTTTTGTTATATTTATTTCCAAATCCGGATAGGAATGTTGTACACAATTGCGTTTAAGATCCATATCTATATCAGTGCCATCACACTGCTGTCTGGAATTCTTACCCTTGTGCTTTCAATCCAGGGATGGGTGAAAAAACGGGAGTACTCAAAGCTGGATCAATGGTCCTCCGTGATCTTTAACATCGGACTTTATTTCCAGCTTATCCTTGGATTTATTATCTATTTCACCCTCAGGACCACACTGGATGGCGCTATGTGGGAGGTACCCGACACAGAGAATGATGCATCTCTCAGGTTCTGGGCCATAGAGCACATTGCTCTGATGATCTTCGCCCTCTTCCTCACGCAGCTTGGGAGATTATTTATCAAAAGGGCCACCCAATCCATCCGCATGTTTAAAGCTTCTGTGTTTTATTACGGGACAGCCCTCTTGCTCATCCTTTTCTCTATTAGCATAGCTCTTTTTTTCAGATAAAAAATTTTCTACTTCTCAGTAAAATCATTCATAAGATTTTGGAGAAATGCCAGGCCTGGATCTATTTCTAAGGAAGAATCCGGAAAATTATTTTGAAGGAATTCATTGGTGATTAGGCTGTAAACTGAAAATGAACTGTCATACAGAAATCCAAATCCGTCATTGTATGTATAGTATGCAAATGACTTTGAATCTTCTGAAAGCAGATCTTTGCTAAATTTAAAATCTTCGCCTGGCAGGTCAAGTTGATTAAGAAGTGTGAGAGGAATATCTGTCTGTGATCCGATTTTGTGGATGATTGTATCACGAATATTTAGAGCACCGCCAAGCCAAAGCATTGGAATATTGAATCTTATTTTATCAGAGGGAGAATCATTCCCGACCCTGCTCCCATGATCTGTCACTAAAACAATCAGTGTTTGATCCCACCACTCTTTTGTTTTGGCTGTTTCAATAAATTCTCCCAAAGAGCGGTCCGTATAGAATATGGAGTTTTTAAAATTAGTAAGTCGATCAGTTCCCTCGAAGACGGGCTCCATGGGTACATCAAAAGGATAATGACTTGACAGGGTGAGCAATACATGAAAAAAAGGAGGGGAGGAATTGTCCGATTCTTCTGTTAAACTATGGAAGAGATGATGGTCCGGGACACCCCAGCTGGATGTTGAAAATGAGGCGGGAAAGCTTTTGTCTGATATGATTTTTTCAAATTCACCCATCATAAGGAATGATCGAAAATGACCAAAATCTATATCTCCCCCATATAAAAATGCAGAGGAGTATCCGGCCTTTTTTAGGAAATGATTGAGCCTGGGAAGTTTTTGAGCTTTACGTTCATAGCGAATTATAGCTGTACCCGGCAGGCTTGGATATCCTGCAAGGATGGCGCTAAGTGCCCGATCTGTTAACGTTCCTGTGGCATAAAAGTTTTTAAAGAATATGCCTTCCTGCATTAAAGAATTAAGATTTGGAGCAGCAGATCCATCCCCCCCAAGTTCAGTGATAATGGCTTGTCCAAAGCTTTCAAGAATAATAATTATAACATTTGGCCTTTTGGTGTTAAGAACACTCAAACTGCTTTTTTCATGTTCAAACAAGTCATTTGTAAACTCCTTTACTTTTAAATCTGGATAGTATTGATCAGATGTAGAAAATTTGTCCTTCTTCGTGATAGAATAACCAATGCTCCACAATGGATTCACGGCGGCATGGTTCAAAAATGAAATCTGATGAAAATATACGGATCCTAAATTAATGGGAGAGGTACCAAGTCCACCCCTCATAGGGATTATTGTCGCTGGAAATAGCAGGAAAAAAAGGATCATTCCCAAGACGGATTTTTTCTGAGGGATCACAAAGGGTTTACTTACCCATTTCCTGTAAATCTGAAAATATAAAGTATATATAGTCAACCCAAACATCAGGAATATGGCCAGTAAGTTCCAGGTTGGAACAGAAGCAAACATCTCCTTGGGAGTGGATAGATAATCAAAGATGGAATCGTCAGCCGGAGTTCTCCAATATCTGTAGATTACCAAATTTGTAAAAAGGGCAAGAATAAGAACAACAAGCAATATAAGGGTGTATATAGCAAGGATTCTTTTAAAACTCTCTGAAATAATCAGCGTGTAGAAAATAAGAATAAGGGTGGGGAAAAGGAGGATATAACCAGTAATCGAAATGTCAAGTTTCATCCCATAGGCAAGAGTCATTAACCAATCCTGAATCCCGGCATCCCCGTCAAAATCCTTATAAACAATCAGAAAAATAATCCTGAATACTATCTGGACAAACAGGAAAAAAATAATATACCTTAAATAGAAGTAGAGGTATGGTTTAAGATTTTGAAGTATTGTTTTCATCTGAATTCTAACAAAGATAGTTGACTTATTGTTTCAACGCGGCCTTGGTAAATATGTATTCGGGTATATCCTGGTCAAACTTTGCGCTGCTTATCCTGAATTCGGTACCCTTGCCATCCTTGAGCATGTCTTTATAGACCATGGTCATTGGAAACCAGCGACCCTGGACCTTTTGAACATCTGAAAGAGTCGTGCGCTTCAGAAGCTTACCACTCTTGGCAAACATCTCCTGTTTTAGGGGAACGAATCGTTCGCTATCCACCCAGAGCCTCTGACTATGGTAGGCCACATCATCGACGATGGCTGCCAGGTCAAGGATATAAGTGTCTCTACCTTCTATCTCTTCGTGACCGGCAATGGTGGCATTATAAATATCTGTGAGTTTCCTGTCATCCATCATATCCTCGAAGGAGAGATCGGAGCCCATCACCGACTGGCGCAACATATGTCCCGAGATCTGAATGATGCGATCGGTGGAGGGCGAATAGATCCAGAGTTTATTCTCCTGCTTTAGCATTTTGGTTCCTTGTTCGCGGGCGGGGGAGAGGTATTCGGTAAAGGACTGTTTATCACCCTCCGAATAGGTTTTTGACGTAATGGTCCGGCTCGAACGGCGACCATGGATGACCATGTCCGATTCAAAAATCCGGTTTTTGGACGACATGTTTTTATCCACAGTTTCCAATATCTCTTTTGCCTCCTGTGCGTTCAGTCCCAACACAATGGCTGTCATCAGGAGTGTTATCATTATCTTTTTCATCTTCTTTACTTATTAATTAGTATCTGAACAAATTGGGTGCCATGTTGTGGCGGTTCACTTACACTTCCAATTCATTGAAAAGTTGTGCGGTTTTTCGCTTGTAGATGGCAAAGCCTGCCAGAGCGCTTCCCATTACCGTGGCTAGTACTCCGGGTATAAACCCTACCACATACATGGAAGGAGTAACGACTGCTCTGAAAACGGTAGGCATCATCACTCCCAAATTATCCATCATACCCGAAAAATCAACTCCATGAGCCTGTAAGCGGTAAGAAAGGGCCAGCCCGAAGATTGTGCCCACGATTGAGCCGATTATTCCAATCAGTACAGCTTCCCACAATGTGGTTCGGTAGATATGCTTCTTCTCTTCCCCCAGGGCCAGTCTTACTCCAAACTCACTGTATCGACGCAGTCCGCCCAGTAGGCCTGTATTCCATAAAACAATGGACATGGCAATAATGAATATAAAGACCATCATGCCCACCATATTTTCAGCAATGGCCAGGTAATCTGCCATGCCTGCGGCTTCGGCCAGGCGAATCATCTTAGGAGAAAATTCGTCCTCTTCCAGACTGTATTTCTCATTATAAGATGTTGCCAGGGCCATTGCCTCTTCATCGATGTAGGGTTGATTATTGAAATAACCCAGGATCTCAGTGGCTCCGTCTTCCATATCCATGGCCAACTGGGCATCTTTGATATCAATAAAAATGGCTCCCCTGTCAAGCAGGGTATTCCCGAAGCGAATGGTTCCGCTGACTGTGAAGGTGTAGAACATCATACTGCCATTCATGGTTGAACCAAAAAGGGTTACCTCGTCGCCAATTGCTACTTCAAATTTTTCGGCAAAATCGTCACTAATCAAAGTCTCTCCCGGCTGGTCGGGAAGTTCTCCTTTTACGATGGCATCTGGAATATTCAAACGATCCACCTCCCTGCTTTCAGGTGAAAGAAGGTCTATGGCCGTAACCATGGCCGGGCCCTGTCCTCTGGTTTCACCGTTCTCATCAGGTACGTCCAGAAGTCCTCCGGAACGAATTCGCTCCACCCATTCCATATCGGGATACTCAACATACAGCTGTTTCTTCAATGAAGCAACATCCAGCAGGGCCAGGTCGAGCGGAGCCTGGCCGGAATTTTCATCATAGGCCCGGGTCATTATTTTCACATGTCCTGACGAAAAGCGGGCATTCATGTCGATCATGTCTCCCATGATTCCCTGGAACCAGCCACTCATAAATACAGTCAGAAATACGCCAAGGGCTACCACGATAACCGGCAGGAGGCTCCGGCTTCTGTCCCTTAATATTCCTTTTAGCAGAAATCGTATCATTGTAGTTTTCCTTTTAAAGCTTCAGTTGGTTTCATTTTTGATATTTTCCTGGCAGGGAGATAGCTCACTATGGTGGCAGTTACTACCACAATCATAATGGTCATCAGGATCAGCCGGAAACTATAATAGGGGAAAATGGCTTCTGCCACGGGAATGTCGAAAGCCATATCTTCCGCATAGCCCATACCGATACCGTTTTTATTTAACAGCAGGAGCAAGGGGATGCCATAGGCAGCTCCCAGTAGTATAGCCAGGATGCTATGTGCACCACCTTCAACCGTAAATATGCCAACCACCTGAGCCCGGGTCATACCGAGAGCAATGTAGGTACCGATCTCCTTTTGCCTGCGAAAGATGGAGAGTACCTGGGTATCAAAAATTGCAATAAGGGCAATGATCAGGAGCAAGCCCTGCAGGACGGATCCCCCCATCTTCTTCGAGTCAATGATTGCTTGAAGATCTGCCAGCAAAAATTCATTGTCCTTGAAATCCCAGCCTTCCAGTTCACGCATTTCGAATGTCTCTCCGGCTACCAGCAGGGTTGCCTCATTTTCCATGGCAAGCATTTCCTGGAGATTAGAAAGGGCAATATAAACCTGCCCGTTATCGACAGAAGGAACATCACATTTGAATACATCTGCAATTTCCACTTCCCGGGCATCGAAGGTGCCATTCTTATCTCTCCAACGTAGCAGGAGCTTGTCGCCTACCTCAAGGTTGGCTGAATGGGCCATGCTCTTTCCGATAATAGCGTAGTCTATCCCATCTGACTGTGGCAGTTTGGATGAAGGAAGCTCCAGAACCTCCTGTTCCGGATCAATCCCCCTGAGGGTAACACTCATGGCGCGACCCTGCGGATAGGCTGTTGCCTGAGAAACCAGAACCGGTGCGAGAGTTTTGTTTTCTATCTCTTTCAGGATATCCTCCGAAATGGGAGCATGAGAGTCTTCGATGGTAAAAGGATCATATTTGTCATAGGCAGGGTGCCAGAATTGTCCTACACCAGTTTCCCATGCAGCAGTATCCCTTTGCGCCTGTCGGTTCCAGCCATCAATCATCCCATTATAGAAGATAATGAGCACAAAGGCGAATGACAGGGCAAGTACATTGAGCCAGGTTCTTAAACCTGCACCCAGTAAATTTTTAAATGCCAGTTTTAATGAGAGCATGATTTCAGTTTTTTGAATTCTTCATGAGTTCGTCCTTCACGATCTGTCCGTCTTCAAGAGAGACTTTCCGGTTCAGATATTGCATCACCTTTTCATCATGGGTAGCAAATATAAAAGTGGTATTCAGCTCCTTATTCAGACTCTTCATGGTCTGAAGAATGTGATGGGAATTTTTGGAATCCAGGTTGGCCGTGGGTTCATCGGCCAGCACAATTTCGGGTCTCTTTACCATCGAGCGGGCAATGGCCACACGCTGGCATTCACCTCCTGACAGCATAGCGGGTTTTGATTTGATCTTATCGGTTAATCCCACCCACTCAAGTGCGTCAGTTACAGCTTTTTTGCGTGCATTTGATGAAAGTTTCTGCAGCAACAGGGCAAACTCTACATTCTCATACACCGTGTATACAGGCAGCAGGTTATAGGTCTGAAAGATAAAGCCAATGTGCCTGTTCCTGAGTTTAGACGATTGCTTATGACTCAGGGATGCAATGGAGTTATCAAGCACGGTCACCACTCCCTCGGAGGGAGTATCCAGGGAACCAATTATATTAAGTAAGGTGGTCTTGCCCGATCCACTGGGACCCACCAGGCCCAGGAATTCACCTCTGTCAATAGTGAGATTCACGTTATTCAGTGCTGTAAATTCCGATCTCCCCACAGGGAAACGTTTTACCAGTTTTTCAATTCTAATAATTGAGGAATTTTCCATTGTACTTGATTTAATGATTGAATACAAACATAAGTTGAATGCCTCTTCCAGCATATAGATTCTGAATGGTCTCCTGGGTTGGTATCCTGTAATCGTCTGGATTCCAGTAGGCCATTAGATACATGGTGAGGTGTTTAAATGACCTTTCCCAGTTAATAAAGTTATAGATGCTGTTGTTATCCCAGTCATAGTAGATAATGCCACTGATGTTATCAAAAAGACCAATGGGATAGGAGATGGACATCAGCGAAAATGTGGTGCTGTTTTGAAAATGAAACGCCTTTTGGTCATAGGCAACCAGTAATTGTTCGAAGATTACATAAAGGCCGTTTCCCACCCCAAAGGTATAGTCCGCTCCTATGTTGAGGAGTTCCTGGTTGGTGAAGGCGCCCAGGTCCTCGCTGTTGTTTACCCAGGATCCCTCTAGCCAGGCACCTACTACCAGGTCCATCCGGACATCAAATCCTATGCGGTTCTCCTGGACCCGGGAATATTCCGGTAATACCCCGTTTAAACCCCTGGTGTCTGAAACTCTGTGATGGTATGAGAGGGCAGCCTCTCCGGCAGGAATGGGTGATTGGAACCGGCCTCCGAACTCAGGGATGCCCTGGGTTGTACCTGCAAAATCCCAACCTCTGGGATCCTGATTCCCGTAGAGGCTCCATAACCAGAGATTGGCATTGTTCAGAAAATAGTAGCGGGCCAACACTCCCCACACGCCGTCGGTAAGGCCCAGGGGATCACGGGGATCCACCTCATCAAACCACATGAGGGGGCGAAGCAGGTGGGCAGATCCGAAATTGATCTTTTGCAGACCGACCCTCACTTCAAATTGCCTGCTGGAGTATCGTCCCCACACACGATATGGTTTAATGCTTCCATTTGAGCTGATGGTATCAAATGGGTGAAAACCAAAGTTGCCGCTGATGTTGGCAGAGGCCTCAAAGTCGATGAGCTTATCATCTGGTAGTTGTATCTCATAATTGAGCTGTGGGATATACCGCCCTCCCATATAGATGGGCAAGTCCAGTCCTCCATTGTACAGGGTCCATGCTGATAACTGGCCCTTGAATGTGAGGCTGTCCTGAGACTGAGCGAACAATCTCCCCGGGATGGCCAGAAAAAGCCCTATAAACCATATGGACCTAAAGCGATACATGATGTTAATCGTGTGGAGTAATTCCGTATAGAAACAGATTTGTGAGCTCCATAACAAGCTCCTGAGGGGTATCGAAATAGGTCATCAGCTCATCGTTCATAACCGACTCCGTGGTCTTACTGATGTAGCTAAAGAAGAAGGGGATATTCAGATCTTTTCTGATCCACCCATCTTCCTTTCCCTTATTGTACACATTAATAATCTCAGCAAATATCTTTTTGGTTTTCTCTTCCATGTATGTTTTGAGCCCCTCCTCAGGATTGACATAGAGATCTTTAATAAATTCCTCGCCGATTCCCTTGATGCTATCGGATTTCAGTTGAAGAATTTTTTTAAATGTCTTTTCCGGCGTCTCATGATCTTCAGAAAGCTTTCTGATCATAACCAGGTTTTTCTCGATAATTGCGTCCAGGATGGTGGTGGCCAGCTTCAACTTGTTGGGAAAAAACTTGTAGAAGGTCATTTTACTGACCCCTGCTTCCCTGCAGATCTCCTCGATGGTCACCCTCTTGAAGCCAAACTTCCAGAATAGCTCTTTTCCGGTGGCCAGGATCTGGGTTCTTTTCGGATTGGACGTAAAGCTCATAACTATACGAATAATGTAAATATATACTTAATACGTACAAATATATGATAAAAGTATTCGGTTGTCAAGAGAAATTGGAGATTTCTCAGATTTTGTAACTTACCTGTATGGAAGGAATTGGGTATACCATTACTGTGGATACTACTGAAAACAGAATCCCTGTCCGGATTAACATGGTTAACCTGAACAGGGATCTCAGAAGTTAGCTCGAAAAATGTTAATCTCCGCTTTTACCGTAGTTGGGCAGCACCCTGGCACTGGGATCATTTACATCACAGTTCTCCCACTCTTTATTAGGCATCCAGAAATCAGCCACGGTCTTTGAACAACCAGGGAAATGACTTTCAAATATATCTCTGTACATCAGCGATTCTTTTGAGATGGGAGTAGCATGCTGATATTTATATTTAGCTGTAGCCAGGTCATCATCACTGTACATCTCCTCTGCATAAGCTTTTAGGTTATCAACCACGCTATGCCCCACTGCATCTGAAAATGCCGCTTTCTCTCTATATAAGATATCATGTGGCAGGTAATCTCCTTCAAATGCCATGCGAAGCAGGTATTTACCCACTCCAGTATAGTTCATTTTTTTCTCGGGCGGAATACTCATTACATATTCAACAAAATCAAGATCACCAAAAGGTACCCTGGCCTCAAGCCCGTTGGAGGAGATACTCCTGTCAGCCCTCAGAACGTCGTACATATAGATTTCGGTCAGCCTTTTTTCTGCTTCTTTCTGAAAGGCATCGGGTGAAGGGGCAAAATCGGTATACTTATAGCCAAAAATCTCGTCGCTGATCTCACCAGTCATCAATACCTTTACATCGGTGTTTTCGGAGATGTACTTGCTTACAAGGAACATCCCCATGGAAGCCCTGATGGTGGTAATGTCATAGGACTCAATGTTAAAAATCAGGGTACTCAGGGTATCAAAAATATCCTGCTTTGTGAACAGTACCTCTGTGTGATCAGCACCTAGGTAATCGGCAACAATCCGGGCATATTTGGTATCGATGGGATCCTTATCAATTCCCACAGCAAAAGTTTTAATGGGTTTATCCATCATTCTGGCAGCAATGGCACAAACCAGGCTGGAGTCAAGGCCTCCACTGCAAAGAAAACCCACAGGAACATCTGCGTGGAGTCGTTTTTCGACACCTTTTGTAAGCAATTCGTTGATCCTTTGGAATACCTGTTCAGTATCGTCATCAACAAACTCTTTGACCTCGGCAATATCACGGTAACATACAAATTTGTCACCGTCGTAAATGTATCCGGGAGGGAAGGGTTTCACATCCTGACACAGCTCACTGAGAGCCTTCATTTCACTGGCAAACATGATCTTGCCATCTGATGCATAGCCGTAAAACATGGGGCGAATTCCCACTGGGTCCCTGGCAGCAAAATACTTATCTACTTCAGCGTCATAAAGAACACATACAAATTCGGCATCCAGTCTTCTGGCAGTCTCTTCCATCCCCAGTTCTTTGAACATGGGAATGATGACTTCACAATCACTTTCTGATTGAAATTCATACCTGTCCGTGTACTCTTCCATCAACGTCTGATAGTTATAGACTTCACCATTGGCCACCAGGTGAAGGTTATTGGATATGAGTGGCTGGTTGCCATCGTCAGATGTATCAATGATCTTTAACCGGTGAAAACCCATCCAACCTTTGTCTCCGAAATCAGCGGCAACGCTATTGTCTGGTCCACGGTACTTAATTTTTTGAAATTCGCTGGCTACACTTAGCCTGAGCATTTTGTCTCCTCCCGTATAGACTGAAAATCCGCACATAATTCAATGTTTTTATTACAAATTCATAGTAAATAGGGTTCAAATATATGAAATTATAATTAAAAACAACAAAAAAATGACAAAAACAACTTTTAATGGCTTGTTGAGTAATAAATCGTAAGTTGATTATAATTCAATTACCAGCTGCTGGTTCTTGGCTTTTAAGGATGAATAATCCACTGCTATGGTTCCTTTACCCGCAATCAGGAACTGGTATTCTACCTTCCCAAATCCTGGCATGTGGATGAATTGAATTTGAGGCTTGTGTTCTTTATATACAGCCTGATTCATATGAGCATCCTTCAACTCACCTCCAGCTACCACATCTACTGAAGCTCCTGAAACTTTCAATATATCTTTTCTATGGGACTTGTTTTTAAGAGACTGATAGGTCAGAGTAGGAATGGCATTGTCGTTTAAAAGCCTGATACGAATCTGGTAAAGATCTTTTCCAATTTTCTTTTTCTCCATTAGCTCCATCTTAATTTCAGGAGTTTGAGCGGCTGAGAAGATAACAGAACTGGCGTTGCGATGAACCAGATCCTGCAGCATGAAAGGGTGGGGTAGCCTGGAACTCATTTTGGTCCACCCACCGATCTCAATTTCCCCATAAAGAGGATGGTGAAATGGGGTCCATGACTTATAAAGCTCACCCTGGGCCACATGGTCATTAAACTTCAGGCGTTGGTGATTGGTATCATCGGGCCCCGATTCCCGGTTACGTTCACCTGGTTTTTTCAACTCTTTGTTAAGGGCATAGGTCTCAGATTGAGATTGGAACAATTCGCCCACAAATCCATAAGACCCAATGATGTTGGTTGTAAATCCTGTAAAGTCCCCATAGGTAGAGTAGAGGTCCTTCCATACCAGTAAATAGCGGTATCCGGGAGTAATCATCTCGCTGTTCTCTCCCAGATAGTCATACACCTTCAGATCTCCTGAAGGAAATTCTCCCTCTGCTTTGGTTGAGGGACCTCTTAGAAACATCCCTCCTGCATTGTGAAAAGCCCAGACCATGATCACATTGGGTCGCTCGAGCAGATAGTTTGCTATGGCTTTCAATCCCGTGCCCGAAAGAGGGTAGTATCCTGCTCCCCTCTGGATATAGTTGGGTTTCCAGTTATACCCCCAGTTTCGGTTGGGGTCCACATAACCCTCGTTATCCTCATTGATCCTGCCATCACCATCGTTATCAATTCCCTCTCTTCCAAGGAGAATCCATTCGCCCTTCTCTCCGGGCTTCACGCGGACCATCAATCTGGAATCGAAAGGATCGGTTCGGTGGGTACCGTTGGGATCCCTTTTTCTCATGTCACATATGTTGCCATCGCCATCCAGATCGTCATAAGGATCTTCATCGAATAGTCCGTCTTTATCATCATCTTTGGGTCTGCGAATGCTTCTGCTCGAACTGGAGGTATTTGCATCCTTAAAAAAATGGTATCGTCCATCCACATTGACGGCCGGAATGATATAGAAACTGTTTTTATCCACCAGTGAAGTAATCTGGTCATTTTCGCCGTAACTGGTGAGCAACCTGTTGGCCAGGTAGAGACAAACCTCTCCGGCCTGAACTTCATTGCCATGAATGTTACCGTCCACATATACACCTGGTTTGGACAGGTGATCGCCCGTATTTGGATTTGAGATGGTCAGTGCATAGATAGCTCTTTTCTCATCGCTGTAACCTACCAGGTCCAGCGAGGTGAGATTTGGATATTCGCGGTGAAGTGCCTTTATGGCTTCAACCAGCTGGTCGTAATCATAGTAGCGGTCAAACCGAAGAGGGACTCCTATATCCTGTGCGGAGATGGATCCTGAAACAATAATTCCCAAAGCGAATAATAATATGAAGCTCTTTTTCATGATTCTATCCTCCTATATTTATTGTTTTCAGATCGTGGCCTGCGGTCTTACTACTAAGTTTAAGCGTGATCTTTCCTGGTTTTTCCATATGTATAATCAGCGTTGTTTTAACTCTCGATTTTCCAGCAACACGGCCGATGGGAGTTCTATCATATCCTGAGATAAATTCCACCTGCTCCCCTTCAAGAGAAAGAACTGCTGGAGCAGGTTGTCTGTTTCTGCTACCCATATCCGTAGGGAAAGGAATAAATGCACGGTTTTCGATCCAGATATCCAGTTGATATACTCCATTTCCGTTGGAGGTGGTTTTAATCTCATAGATGTGCAGGTCGGGTAACTCTTTAGCCAGTTTCAGAATCCATGGAACCTGGAGCTGCAAAAGAGAATCTGTCCACTCATAGGGCGGGGTGGTAGCCAGGTAAGGTACAAATCCACCAATCTCCACAGCTCCCAGTGATGGGTGATCAAAAGGCTCCCACTCTACAAATCCCTTGTTTCCGGGCTTGCTGTCGGCATATGCCAGTAGTGCTTTATCTGATTCAGCAGAGGACTTTGGATCAGCTTCCGCAGTATCCTTTTCAATTCCCCAGAGATCCATACTAAATACCGGGACCCCCACCTGGAAGTATCCCCAGAGTTCAAATGAACCATCCTTTGCCGGATCAGGTCCGATCCTCTCGCTTATGACTCCCTGCTCCTTTAGAAAGGATTTGTAGGCTTTGGCATATTTCTCATAAAAAAGAAGATCTCCTGGTTGTGGATTTAATGCCGCACCCAATCCAAGATAGCCAGCGATCATTGCTTCATCCACATTCATCTGAGGGTTTTCGGCCTTAATTATATCAACCAGCTCTTTTAAGGTATAGATTTTTGTATGGTCCAGGTTAAATTGCCGGGTTTGCCTTTCTGATAGCTTGATCTTATTCAGGTCTGCCTCACCCTTCCTTCCTCCTACAGGTGGAGTGAAGCACCAGTTGGTTGAACCAAAGGAGACGATCATGGCTATATCGGGATGTTCAAAAACAAATTTCATAACGGCATAGGATTCTGGTGCAGAACCAGGAAAGTTGCCCCCGCTTGCAGTATAGTGCTTAAATAGCTGTGGAAAGTTTATCCCCACATTGGTCCCACCAGGTCCATCTTCATTGTATTTCCCATCATTGTCTTCATCCGTGCCTTCTGTATATACTTTATAGATCCCCTGCTCCCCCTTTTTGGAATCGGCTTTCTGCATGAGCCTGGGATCTTCTTCAGATACAACCCATTCTCCATCGGGATGCCTTACACGCATTTTTGTAATCCAACCATCTCCGTTCAGATCATTCACTCCATCTTCATCGGTCTGGTCATCTTTGTCATCGTTAGTGGGAAGGTCATTTCTGGTATCCTCGAAGAGTGGGTTTTGGAAAAAGCCTGCTGCGGCATCGGGATTCCCCAATGGCAGAATGTACCAGTTCAAGGAGTCGAAATAAGCCGATTCCGAGAGTATGGTTTCAGCCAGAAAAATGGCCCCTTCAGTGGTTAGAGGTCGGTCTCCCTCGAGATTGGCTCCCACAAAAACAGAAGGATTTGCTTCCTTTGCAGTTTTCGTTTTTTCCCCAATCCTAATGATCTGAACAGGTCTTTCACCTGGTGAGGTAGCAATGTTGTAGGAAGTAACCAAACCGGGATATTTACTCTCAAGTTGCTTTATCCAGCTGACCACTTGATCGGGTGATTTATAACCTGCCGACTGGGCCTGAGAAACTAATGGATAAACCAGGATTGATAGAGAAAGGAAAATTCTTAACAGGAAAAAAGATCTTTTCATTACATGGGATTTAAGCCGTTGAAGCTAGTGAAAAATGAAACAAAACCAGAACCGATTTATCCAAATTCTGCAATGGACTTCAATGTGTCCATATTCGCTACCTGTATGGTCTTCCCGTAAATCTTGAGGATTCCGTCCCTGCGGAATTCGCTCAGTGTGCGGATCACATTCTCGGTGGTCATACCCACATACTCTGCCATCTCTTTTCTCGTAAGAGGTAAATCAAATTCCGACGATTGGTATATATCCTGTGAGAAATAGATCAGCAGGAAAGCCACCCTTCCCCGGAGGTGTTTCTTTCGAATCTCGAGCGAATCAAGGATGATCTGGTCAGCCACCAGGCTCATCTGCCTTAAGAGATTGAGCGCAAGCTTCCCGTTCTCCAGAACTAATTTTTTTACCTCTGACATTTTGATGTTGCAGGTCACCGAGTCCTCAAGTGCAGTCACAGAATAGTTATACGTGTTGTTGGAGAATACACTTAGCAAACTCACATAGTCAAATGGCTTGGCTATGGTGATTATTTGTTCCTTCCCACCAGAATCACTTCGGTATAATTTCACCAGTCCGCTTTTCAGGTAAACAAAGTCCTGAATTTGCATTCCCTCTTTAAGAATGACTTCACCTGTGTTGAATTCCTTTTCTATTTTCGCTGAGCAAATGATATCCAGGTGATCATCGTCAAGGGTTTCAATGAAAAGCCCCTTTAATTCGCAAAGTTCACAACTGCAGCTGGGATCCATTTGTATCAATCTAAATGTTGGTCAACATATCCTAAAATGATAGTTGTCATGTTATGATAATTATCATATCGTTATTAAAATCACACTGCTTAGATTGATGCTATGTTTGTAGCCCAACAACAGAAATATGTTTCGATAACGATTTGAATTCTAAAATAAACAGTAATAATATGAAAAACATTTTAATATTAGGGGGTGGTACAGCGGGTACTATGATGGCTAATAAGTTTTTTAAGGCTCTGGATCGTCAGGAGTGGCAAATTACCATTGTCGACCAGCATAAATCCCATTACTATCAGCCTGGATTCCTTTTTATTCCTTTTGGGATCTACAATAAATCCGATGTGATTAAGCCCAAGGGTGATTTCTTCCCTTCAGGTGTTAAGGTAATTTACCAGGAGATTGACAAAATTAATGGAGAGGAGAACAGGGTATCTCTTATGGATGGCACCTCCCTGAAGTACGACTACCTGATTATTGCTACAGGAACTCAGACCCGTCCTGATGAGACACCCGGGCTTCTGGGTAATGAGTGGAGAAAGAGTATTTTTGATTTTTACACCATCGAAGGAGCTGTGGCATTGCAGCAATTTTTCAAAACCTGGGAGGGTGGAAAACTGGTGATGTGTATAGCAGAATTGCCATTTAAGTGTCCGGTTGCACCCATAGAGTTTGTTTGTCTGGCCGAAGCCTACTTCACAGAGAAAGGGATCAGGGACAAAGTCGATATTACCTATGTAACCCCCCTGGCAGGAGCATTTACCAAACCCATTGCGACTAAAATGCTAAGCCAGCTTTTGGATGAGAAAAACATCAAGGTGGTTCCCGATTTCTATCTCGAGAGTGTGGACAATGAGAAGAAGGTGCTTAAATCCTACGATGAGCTGGAGATACCTTTCGATGCGCTTACCATTGTGCCTTTGAATATGGGTTCAGAAATGATTGAGCGAAGCGGACTGGGTGATGATATGAATTATGTGGAGACAGATAAGGAGACCCTTCAATCAAAAAAATTCGAAAATATTTTCGTTCTGGGTGATGCAGCTAATCTTCCTACTTCCAAAGCCGGTTCTGTAGCTCACTTTGCAGCGGAAATCCTTTTTGAGAATATGATGAATGCCTTCGAGAACAGGCCAATGACAGCTAAATTTGATGGACATGCCAACTGCTACATTGAGACAGGTTACGGCAAAGGAGCGTTGATTGATTTTAATTACGATACAGAACCACTTCCAGGAACATTCCCACTTCCGGGAATAGGGCCTTTTGGACTTCTTAAGAATACCAAGATCAACCATTACGGAAAAATGATTTTCCGTTGGATTTACTGGCATATTCTTTTACGCGGCAAGGAGATGCCCATAGAAGCACATATGACCATGGCAGGAAAGAAAGAAACCATTGATTAACTGAACCCGACATGGCAGAAGATACTTCAAAACAAATTGCTGAGTTGAATCAGAAGGTCGATATGATCCTCGAATACGTAAACCAGCAACGATTAAAATCCCAGGCGGTTGACGACCTGGTAGCCGATGCTTCGATCATCGGTAAGGATGTGTACGATTCTACGGTCAAAGCACTTGATGACCATGAGGTGGTATTGGATCCCGATCAATTGAGAGAACTTGGAATCAGGGTGGCTCAAAATGTGGGGAATTTTAATTCCATCCTTGACACACTTGGTAGTGCCATGGACTTGATGAAGGATGTGGGTCCCATTGCCAATGAGGTGATTATCGATACCACCAAAAAGCTTCATGAATTTGAGCAAAAAGGCTATTTCGAATTCCTTAGGGAATTTGGACAGATCATCGATAACATTGTAATCCATTATGGAGTTGAAGATGTTCGGATGTTGGCCGACAATGTGGTGGCCATGCTGGATGTGGTGAAAAATCTGACACAACCCGATATGCTTAAATCCATTGACAATGCAGTCAGAATATTCGCAAACCTCGAAATGGATGACATTCCTGAATACTCCATATTCAAGGTGATGCGTGAAATGAATACACCGGAAATGAAGAGAACACTTGGATTCTTTATGACCTTTTTGAAAAATATGAGTAAAAATACTATTAATCAAGAACCTATAAATTAGAAGATTATGGCACAAGTAACATTAGCAGGACAAACTGTTGAAGTAAACGATGAAGGATACATGGTTGATGCTTCCCAGTGGAACAAAGAGATTGCAGCTGAAATGGCAAAAGAGCAGGGGATTGAACTTTCTGATAAGCACTATGAAGTACTGGAATTCTTACGTAGTACAAGTGAGAAGGGTGAAACGCTTACAATAAGGAAAGTTGGGAAATCGGGGATTGTAGATATCAAAGGATTATACCAATTGTTCCCGGGCGGACCTCTGAAATATTCATCCAAATTTGCTGGTATTCCCAAGCCCGCAAGTTGTGTTTAATACATAAAAACTAGAAACGATGGCAAACACTGAAACACCGTTAAAAAAGGTATGCATCATAGGTGCCAAGGGCACCATTGAAGATGTATATGCAACACTGGTAATGGCTAATGGAGCCGTAATGGAAGGTATTGAAACAAAAGTATTTTTTACTTTCTTCGGGCTTGATGCAATTACCAAGAAGCAGATGAACAAGATCAAAACAGCAACTATCGGGAATCCAGCCATGAGAGCACCGGGTGGGTTACCATTCCCCTCTATTCTTGGAATGCTTCCAGGTGTAGAAGCAGGAGTCTCAGCGATGATGATGAAATCTATGGAGAAACTGGATATTCCTCCGGTGGACGAGTTCCTTGAGATGATTACTGCTGGTGGTGGCGAGATCTATGCCTGTAAGTTGGCCATGGATATGTTCAAGCTTGAAAAGGAAGATTTGTGGGATGAGGTGAAAGATGTATTGACTATTGGAGAGTTCTATGCCATGTGCGGAGGTGAGAACACACAGATCATCTTTACGTAATATCCTTCGCGGATACGATATTGCTGCTAAACCGCATGCCTTGCATCCTCCAGGCAGCTAACATCACATCCGCTCCGGATGATAAGATTGCACGCTGAATGTAACGAAGAGGGGGGAGCTTTAAGAGGGCTGCCCCTTCTTCTTTTCCCCAATGTAGAGGATGGAGTCGCCATCCTCAAATTCTTTGTAGAATCTGATAAGCAAAGGATCAAATCGATCTTCAAAAAGGGTTCTGATACCTGCATCTGTATGATAATTAACAAACAGGTCGTTATAGATCTCAGAATCTTCCCCCCTCCAGAAGGTGTGACAAACAATACCGTCAGGATTTAAAATCTCGAACTGTCTTTTAATGGAGGCCTCCAGGGCTTCATCTTCAAGGTGATGTAACACTTTATTTGAATAGATCCCGTCAAAAGTACGATCTGTGTCCAGGGTGGAGGCATCCAGATCAGCGAACTCTCCATCGGGAAAGTATGCTTGCAAATGCTTCAGAAACTCCTTCGAGAAATCAGAACCAACCACATGGTAGGACTCACTTAAGATTTTCCAGTCCGTTCCTGGTCCTGACCCAATTTCAAGCAAATCGGAGCCGGCTGGCAGGAACTCTTTAAGCCTGATAATGTTTTGGTTGCCATCATGATCCCTGGCCAATTTGATATACTCCTCCACCGACTCTTTTGTATGGTAATATTTGTCCATGGTATCTGCCTGAAAGATCTTATTGCCCCCCGAACTCCATCAGGAAAGCCTTGATAAATGGATCCAGATTCCCATCCAGCACAGACTGCACATTTCCTGTTTCCTGATTGGTACGCAGGTCCTTCACCAGTTTGTAGGGATGCAATACATAATTTCGGATTTGGGAACCCCATTCGATCTTCATCTTATTGCCTTCGATCTGTGCCTGCTTTTCCCTTTTCTTTTGTAACTCGATCTCATAGAGGTGCGATTTCAGAATCCGCATGGCATTCTCCCGGTTCTTCAACTGTGAACGTGTTTCCGTATTGTCCACGGTAATTCCTGTGGGCAGGTGGCGAACCCTTACACCGGTTTCCACTTTATTTACATTTTGTCCCCCGGCTCCACCCGACCGGAAGGTATCCCATTCAATATCGGCGGGATTCACCACAATTTCGATGGATTCGTCGATTACCGGGGTCACAAATACGGATGCAAAAGAGGTGTGCCGGCGATTGGCGGAGTCGAAAGGCGAAAGCCGAACCAGGCGATGAACCCCGTTTTCGCTCTTTAGGAAACCGTACGCATAATCTCCTGTGAACTCCAGGGATACAGATTTTATTCCCGCTTCATCACCCTGAACCATATGCAGCTCCTTGACCTTATAGCTTTGCTTCTCCCCGTAACGAAGGTACATACGCATGAGCATCTCTGCCCAGTCCTGGCTCTCCGTTCCACCTGCCCCTGAATTAATTTTCAGAATGGCCCCCAGACTATCCGCTTCATTGCGAAGCATATTTTTTGATTCCAGTTCTTCAGTGAGAGTCAGGGCGATGCTGAATTGGGCATTTACCTCCTCCTCAGTTGATTCTCCAGCCTCAAGAAATTCTGAAAGCACATTCAGGTCATCAATGGCAGTTTGAACTCCATCATAACCTTCAACCCAGCTCTTCAGTCGGGCGATCTTTTTTAATTGTTCTTCTGCAGATTTTGGATTATTCCAGAACTCAGGATCATGAGTTCGTTGTTCTTCCTCTTCAATTTGAATGGTTTTGCCATCCACGTCAAAGATGCCTCCTTAACGCATCCAGGCGCCTGTTCAGATCTTTGATCTGGTCGGTTGTAATCATATCAAGAAATATTTCATCAAAGATAGAAAAGAAATCAATTCAGGAACCGATGGATCAGATCTGACTCAAAGCCCCTGCCGGCTGCGAACCTGAATAGCTTTCCCTTCCTGGTAAAATGATTGGATTCATTTATTGTTGCGGATTTGGCTTTGATCAGGTTTTCACAGACCTGTTCATACTCTTCTTTATTGATCTCGGCAAGGGCCTCTTCAATAACTGACTCATCTATCTTTTTCTGGCGCAGCATGGCAGTGATCTTTACCTTGCCCCAGCGATTTAATTTGAATTTGTCCTTTACAAAGAATCTTGCATACCTGTGGTCATCCAGGAACTTCTCCTCCTGCAGTTTCCGGATCACCATATGGGCCACATCTGTATCCACACCCCAGGTTCGTAGTTTATCCAGGATGGTTCCTGTGCAGTGTTCCTGTTTGCTGCAAAGAGCTGCTGCTCTCCTGAGTGCATCTTTATAGGATGAACTGTTATTTTCTTCCATTGACGAAACGTTCTTTTCCATGGATATCTTTGGTAATGGCCACATGTTCGAATCCTGCTTTGTTAAACAACCGGGCAGTCTCTTTCCCAAATCTTTCATTAATTTCTACCCAGAACAAACCACCTGATTCCAGCTTATTCATGCAGAAAGCTGCGATGGACCTGAAATAGACCAGGGGTTCACTATTATTAACAAAGAGTGCAGACCCGGGTTCAAAGTCAAGTACGTTTTTTGTCATCATTTCTTTCTCACTTTTCAACACATAAGGAGGATTGCTTACCACCAGGCTGAAGGGGCCTTCTAAGTTCATCAACTCCGGATCCAGCATGTCCCTCTGAACCCATTTGATATCCAGGTTATTAAGTCTACCGTTAATATTAGACATTTCGAGTGCCCCCTTGCTCAAATCAACTCCGGTAACATCAGCTTCAGGGAACAATTTTTTCAAGGCCAGAGCTATACAACCCGATCCTGTTCCCAGATCAATAATTCGGTTGCCGGTGTGGCTCCCAGCAGATCCGATATTGAGTACCATTTCCTCAGTTTCGGGCCTGGGAATTAGTACAGATTCATCCACCAGAATCTTCATATCACAGAAATATGTGTAACCCAGAATATATTGAATGGGTCTCCCACTATGAATTTCGGTTACAATTTCCGTAATTTGCACTTTGGTAGCTGTTTCGGGAATTCTGTTTGGGTCATGTAAATAGACAGATGAGGGATAACCCACATGCTCTAAGATCAGTTTGGCGATGGATGAGGATTCATTTCCGGAATATATTTTCCGAAGCTCTCTTAGAAGGACAAGCCTGATCTGTGCAATAGTGGCATGGTTTTGGAACATAATCAAATGTAATAATAAACTGCATCTTGCTTACAGAGAAAGATAATAGATACATGTGGCGCTGTTTCGAGCTGGCTCGAAAGGGTTTGGGTATGACGAAAACGAATCCCCTGGTAGGAAGTGTGATTGTGCACAATGACCGGATCATAGGGGAAGGATTCCACCACGAATTTGGAGGCCCGCACGCTGAAGTAAATGCCATTCGCTCTGTAAAGGATTGTACTCTATTACCTCAGTCGACCCTTTACTGCAGCCTGGAACCCTGTGCCCATCATGGAAAAACTCCTCCATGTTCTATGATGATACATAGGAAGAGCATTGGTCGGGTGGTCATCGCAAATTCGGACCCATTCCCGAGTGTGAATGGGGAGGGAATCAGAATGATGGAAGAAGCTGGCATTAATGTGGAGACCGGTTGTCTGGCTGAAGAGGGATATCATCTGAATCGCCGTTTTTTTCGTTATCTCAACAGCAAGCGTCCCTATGTAATTTTGAAGTGGGCCCAGACTACAGATGGATTTATTGATCTTGAACGGGAGCCAGGTGAAACCGAGGGCCCCAGGTGGATCACTGATAAGTTGAACCGGACCCTGGTTCATAAATGGCGGTCAGAAGAGGCTGCAATCATGGTGGGTACCAATACGGTGATTGCCGATAATCCCAGTTTGAATGTCCGCAGGTGGACCGGGGAAAACCCCATTCGGATCACCATGGACCGAAATGGCAGGTTGCCCGATAGTACACATATACTGGATGGAAAGCAGGATACAATGATTTTTACTGGAGTTCCGGGGAAATATTTAGGAAAAACCAGGAGCATTCATATAGATCCTTCATATGAGCTTGGGGATGTGCTGGAGGAGCTTTACGATCAGAAGGTGATTTCCCTGTTTGTGGAGGGAGGTGCCAGGTTACTCACCTCTTTTATCGAGGCAGGTTTATGGGATGAAGCCAGAGTTTTTACAGGGAAGATGGCCTTCAGTCAGGGAGTAAGTGCTCCTAATCTGGCCATAACTCCGGATGAAACACTTTATTTCAGTGATACAAAGCTTGAGATTTTTAAAAACCAAACAAGCTAGTGAAGTAACATTAAGAGAACTAACTACGTACAAGTCTGTTAAATGAGAAGTATTATACCGGGTATAGTCTAATAAAATGAAGAGAGTTACATATATAATTATTCTGTTGCTGGCATTTACCACCACAGTTGTGCAATCTCAATCGGCCAGGCAATATTTTAAGGCTGGGGAAGATTTCTCAAGGGCAATGAATTACAGCGATGCGATCGAACAGTTTAGCAAAGCCATCGAACTGGACCCCGATTTTGATAAGGCCTATATCAGTCGTGCAGATGCATACTCAAAAATGGGTGAGCATGAAAATGCCGCCAGGGATTATGACCGTGCACTGGTATTTGATGAAAAAGAGTCAGAACTTTTCTATTTTTCAGGGAAAGAGTGGTATCTGGAAGGGAACAACGAGCTGGCAGTGGAAAAACTTAGCCGGGCCGTAGATTTGAAGGGGAACTTCCTTGAAGCATACCAGATCAGATCAGTGGTTTATATGGAGCTGATGGAGTATGACCTTGCCCTGGAAGACTGTATTAAGTGCCTGAAATTGAAAGAAGATGAAGCAGCCTATTATAACATTGCACAGGTCTATGAAAAGCTGGAAATGTACGATGATGCGGAAGAGGCATATAAACATGCCATAAATGAGAACGGGAGGATTGTTCAGACCCACTTTGCTTTTGCAAAGCTATTATATGAAAGGGGAAAATATAGTCAGGCCAATACTTCCATTGTACAGGCACTGCAACTGGAGCCCACCCTTCTTGATGGTATTTTGCTTCAAAGTCAGATCTTATCAGCCCAGGGTAGTTATCCCAAGGCCAGTGAAGTTCTCTCTATGGCTTCTATTGAGTATCCCGATGAGGCAAGGATCTATGTCTACCGTGGAGATATAAACAGCCTGATGAATCAGCCCAGTTATGCGATCATAGATTACGGAAAAGCCATTGAACTTAATCCGGACAGTGCGGAGGTCTTTTATAAAAGAGCCGTAGCCTATGAAGCTATAAGGGATTATGAAAGGGCGCTATCGGATTACGAAATATTGGTATCCATGTCGAAATATAATGGTACAGCTCTAAGACTGTACGAGGATGCAAACCAACGTATGTTTGAGATAAACAGGGAAGAGGTCAAACCCAGGGTTACTTTGAAGGATCCTGTATCAGGTGAAGGTAATATTGTTGATGTTTCCAAGGAGATTATGGTGATCAATGTAACCGGACTTGTGGATGACCAGAGTGAAATAAAATCTCTGCAGGTAAATGGATTTACAGTACCTGTGGAAAAAACGGATGAAGGATTCCTCTTCCTTGCCAGTGTAAGTCTTGCGACTTCCAACCAGATCATCGTACAGGTTTCGGATATCTATGACAATACTGAAACAGCTATTTTTCCTATTAGACGCACTGAAGTGGATCCCCCCATTGTGAGGATGATTGCTCCATATGCTTCGGAGAATAACATTCTCTATCTCGATAGCAATGAGCCATACATCTATATGGAGGGAAAAATTTTGGATGAGAGCAAAATCACCATGATTTATGTGGACAGTGTATTGGCAAGCTATATTCCAAGTGATCTGAATCCTTCATTTACGGCGCTTGTTAAAGTGCAGAATAAAAGCAGGATTGTTGTAAGGGTTGAAGATGAGTATGGCAACTCGTCTGAAATAGAGTATACCCTGAACAGGGATGCCCAGACTTTTGCAGATAATCCAATGGGTAAAACCTGGGCCATTTTCATTGAGAATTCAGATTATGATTCTTTTTCCAGCCTGGATGGTCCTCCGAAGGATATCTCACTGATGAGGACAGCACTGGCCAGGTACCAGATACATAATGTGATTCATAAAAAGAACATGACCAAAGTGGAGTTTCAGAAATTTTTCTCCATCGACTTAAGAGACATGATCAGAAGCAACAGGGTGAACTCTATTCTGGTCTGGTATGCAGGTCACGGTAAATATATCAACGAGAGTGGATACTGGATCCCGGTTGATGCTTCAAGGGACGACGAATTCTCCTACTATAACATCAATGCTCTGAAAGCCTCCATGCAGTCCTATCCCGACTGCCTGGATCATACACTGGTAATCACAGATGCCTGTGAGTCCGGCCCAAGCTTTTACCAGGCCTTAAGATCAGGAATTCAGGAGCGTAGTTGCGACGATTGGGAGTCCACCAGTTTCAAATCATCCCAGGTGTTTTCTTCTGCAGGATATGAAATGGCACTTGATAACAGTCAGTTTACCAGAACATTCGCTAATGTACTGGTAAATAGTCCTGGCAGTTGTGTGCCCATTGAGAAAATTGTTCAGAAGGTCACATCAGCTGTAATGAACGGGAATAAACAAGAACCCCAGTTTGGTAAGATTGCGGGTCTGGAGGATGAGGATGGGACTTTCTTTTTTATCCCTAAAGACTATTAACTCTAAAGAAGAGCTTCCAGTTTACTAACGATCGTACTTTTTGGAACAGCACCTACCTGTTTGTCGGCCACATCCCCATTTTTAAAATAGAGAATGGTGGGAATATTCCTGATTCCATATTTCGCAGTAATCCCAGGATTGCTATCCACATCAACCTTAGCCACAATAGCTTTACCGTCATAGTCAACTCCAACCTCTTCAACGATAGGCCCTACCATGCGGCAGGGGCCACACCATTCAGCCCAAAAGTCTACAATCACAGGTTTATCTGCTCTCAATACCAGTTCGTCGAAATTGTTATCTGTTGCTTCTAATGCCATGTCTTACTTTTTATGTAATGAAAAATTGTTGGCACAAAATTATAAAAAAAATGGTTACGTGAGACTGAATTCAAAATCAGCGCTCTTTTGAAGATAATCCACTAATTCATCAGTAATCAATACATGTTTTTTACGTGAGAAAAGGTTCAACTTCATATTGGTTTCAGGGTCATTGATACTGAATTTGAGAAGCTTGCCATTTTCGTTCACGGTATAGCGTTCAATCTCATCAATAAACTCTGTGGTGATCTTAGATATATCCATGAAGATGTTAACGGACTTTACCAGTTTTTCACGTACATCAGCAAGCATATACACAGTCTTGAGTCTGAGGGAGTAAATCTTTCGATTGGGCTCTTCCCGGGGGCTCCATTCATTTACAGTTGCCTTGATCATCAGGGCCACATCGGGAAGGAAATACTGTTTGAAGTTGACATAATCGTCGTTCTTAAGTCTCAGATTATAAGTCTCGGTATAATCCTCCAGCTGGGCCAGCAGGTAAGGTTTATTTCTCCATTGATCCACTCCGTCCCTCACAGTTTTTACCATTCCGCAAAAGACCATGTCTCTGCCTCTGAATCGTTTCAGGTCTGTAAGTTCATGAAGTGTATTGGGACAGAATGAGTCAATTTCAATTTTGAACCGGTCAAGTGGATGGGAGGTCAGATAAATACCTATCAATTCCTTTTCTCGCTTGCACTTGGTGGTGTCGTCCCATTCGTTTACTTCCGGAGGGATTGGTTTGGAGATGGCTATAGAACTGGTCTCGCCAAACAAATTTTGCTGTGGGGTACTCCTCTCATACTGAATCTTATTTCCGAATTTGATCAGTTGTTCGATGAAAGTGGCTTCCTGATCCTCTATGGTATCCAGATACTGACTTCTGGAGATGGAGCTAAAACAGTCAAGTGCACCCGAAACGGCCAATCCTTCAAAATTTTTCCGGTTTACCTGGTGCAAGTTGTTGCGCTCCACAAAATCATAAATATCTTTAAAGGGCCCGGTGGAGATTCGCTCCTCAATGATACTTTGAACGGCGTTTGCGCCGACCCCTTTGATGGCACCCAGCCCAAATCGAATGTCTCCACTGTCGTTCACTGTAAACCTTACATTGCTTTCGTTCACATCGGGGCTAAGCACTGAGATGGACATTCTTCTGCACTCATCCATAAATGCTCCGATCTTCTTAATATCGGTAATGTTTCTACTTAATACAGCAGCCATAAACTCGGCCGGATAATTGGCTTTAAGGTATGCTGTTTGATAAGAAACGTAAGCATAACAGGTTGAATGGGATTTGTTAAAAGCATATTGGGCAAATGCTTCCCAATCGGTCCAGATCTTTTCGATCTTTTTAGTTGAGAAACCATTTTTGGTACAGCCCTCCACAAACTTGACCTTGAGCTCATCCATCATTTTTTTGATCTTCTTACCCATGGCCTTTCGAAGTGAATCTGCTTCACCCCTGGTAAATCCTGCCAGTTTCCTGGACAGGAGCATCACCTGTTCCTGATAGACCGTGATTCCGTAGGTATCTTTCAGATATTCTTCCATTTCGGGAAGGTCGTACTCAATCTTCTCATTTCCATGTTTACGGTTTATAAAACTTGGAATGTATTCCATGGGGCCCGGCCTGTAGAGGGCATTCATGGCGATCAGATCGCCGAACCGGTTGGGTTTGAGCTCTTTCAGGTACTTCTTCATTCCAGGAGATTCGAACTGAAACAGTCCGGTTGTCTCACCTTTTGAGTAGAGATCAAAAGTGACCTTATCATCCATTGGAATGTGGTCAATATCGATCTCAATACCCCTGGATTCTTTAATATTGGCCACTGCGTCTTTAATGATGGAGAGGGTTTTTAATCCCAGGAAGTCCATTTTAAGCATTCCCACATCCTCTACAAAATGCCCGTCAAACTGTGTGACCAGTAGTTCTGAATCTTTAAACTTACATACTGGTAAATGTTCTTTAAGATCATTACGTCCAATAATTACCCCGCAGGCATGAAGGCCTGTTTGCCTGACCGATCCCTCCAGACGCTGGGCAATTCGAAGTGTATTGGAAATGAGTGGATTGGATGAGTCCCGCTCCGCTTTTAATTCGGGGACTTCTTCAAAGGCCTTTGCAAAGGTAGTTCCAGGTCGTTCGGGAATCAGTTTGGCCAGCCTGTCAGCCTCCGGCAGCGGGAGTTTTTGGATCCGGGCCACATCTCTGATGGCCATTTTTGCAGCCATGGTACCGAAAGTGATGATGTGGGCTACCCTTTCATGACCATACTTTCTAACTACCCATTTCAGTACCTCATCCCGGCCATCTTCATCAAAGTCTATGTCAATATCGGGCATGGAGATCCGATCGGGATTCAGGAACCGTTCAAACAGCAGGTCATACTTGATGGGGTCAATATCTGTAATACGCAGACAATAGGCTACGGCCGATCCGGCCGCTGATCCACGTCCGGGCCCAACTGAAACACCCATCTCCCTGGCAGCAGAAATGAAGTCCTGTACAATCAGGAAGTATCCTGGATATCCCATGCGTTGAATAGTACCCAACTCAAAGTCAATCCTCTCCCTTATTGCATCAGTAATCTCCTTATACCGTCTGCCGGCTCCCTGGTAAGTAATATGTTTGAGGTATTCATCTTCGTTATGGAATCCATCCGGAAGAGGGAAATAGGGCATGACCGGATTGGTGTTCAATTCGTAGAGCTCAACCTTCTCTGCCACTTCGACAGTGTTATTCAGAATCCCGGGAAGGTCAGAGAATACCTCTTTCATCTCCTCCCTGGTTTTGAACCACTCCTGACGAGTGTACCTCATCCGTTTTGGATCATCCAGGTCCTTGCCTGTATTAAGACAGATGAGATGATCATGAGCTTCGGCATCTTCCATATCCACGAAATGTACATCGTTGGATGCCACGCATTTGATGCCCAGTTTTTTTCCTATTTCAAGAAGGGTGCGGTTCACAAATACCTGGTCGTCAAACACCAGCTTATTCATGCCGGGATTGTCAGTTTGATGCCGCATCAACTCCAGGTAAAAATCATCCTTAAATATCCTTTGATATTCAAGTGCAATTTGCTCAGCTTTCTCTACCGATTGATGCATAATGGCCTGGGGGACCTCTCCTCCAAGACAGGCTGAGAGACAAATGAGTCCTTCGGAATACTTTTCAAGTATTTCGCGGTCAATTCTGGGCTTATAATAAAATCCTTCGATCCAACCGAGAGAAATCATGGTCGTCAGGTTGCTGTAGCCCAGGGGGTTCTTAGCCAGGAGTACCACATGATTGAAGGCATCTAAGTTTTTATCTTTTTTCGAATGTCTCTCCCTTCGGGCAATGTAAGCCTCGCATCCCAGAATTGGTTTTATACCGCGTTTGCTGGCCTCATTATGGAACTCTTTAACTCCGAACATATTTCCATGATCGGTAATGGCCACAGCACGCATGTCATCTTCAACGGCTTTTTTCAAAAGATTAGGAATACTGGCGGCACCATCCAGTATGGAGTACTGGGTATGCACATGCAAATGGACAAAATCAACCTGCTCAGGAGTTGCCTCCTGAATCTGTATCTCGATTGAGGAATCCGGCTTCTGAGTGGATTCTGGTTCTTCCTCCCAGTTGGATTTATGTGTGATTCCGTATTTCCCTATGCGGCCCTGATTATTGGCAATGAAGGAGCCATATTGCTCTGTGGAAAGCTGTAACTGTTCGGGTGAAATGATCTTCCTTCTGAGCAGTTCAAAAAAGATGCGTGTCGTAGCTTCCACATCGGCCGCAGCATTATGTGCTTCCTGGAACTGTTCCTCAAACAGGTACTCGTATAATTCCATCAGTTTGGGTGGCTTGAATTTACCACCCCTTCCACCGGGGAGTTTCATGTGATCGGTGCTTGACCACATGGTACAGACCTCTCTCTTTTCCATGAATTTTGTATCAACAGCTGCCCTGATAAACTCTGCACCAAGGGCATTGATATCGAATTTTACGTTATGACCAATTAAAAAAGTAGCCCGGGCCAGGGATTCATTAAACTGGTTGAGGCTTTCCTGAAGAGGCACCCCATGATTCAACGCTTTTTTTGTAGAGATCCCATGAACCTTCTCAGCCGAATAAGGAATCTCAAATCCTTCAGGTCTGATTAAAAGGTTGAAATGCTCAATCAATCCTCCGGTTTCATCATGCAGCTGCCAGGCAATCTGTATGACCCTTGGCCAGTTATCTACTTCTGAAATAGGTGCATTGTTCCGTTTGGGCAATCCAGTGGTTTCGGTATCAAAAATTAAATACATGGGAAGTAAAGTTAGGCGAAATTGTAGATGGATTCACCTGTGTTAATAATTTCTTGGCAGGATTATTGAAGTATTAGCGGTGATGAAGAAAATTGCGATATATCTATTTGGATATCTTTTAATAGGAATCCTGGTATCCCCACCTGTAGTTGCTCAGGACATGGAGGTCCAATTGGCTGACCAACTTCAGATTTTCCCAAATCCTACCGATGGCAAATTTCAGCTCACACTGAAATATGAGGGATCTGAGAAGGTAACAGCAAAAGTGTTTGATATTACGGGAAAGGTGATAGAGGACATTTCCAATGAACTGGTAAAAGAAGAATCATCTATTACAGCTCGGGTGGATCTTAAAAATCCTCGTTCAGGCATCTATTTTTTAAGGATTCAGATGGGCTCTAAACTGTTAACCAGGAAAATTGTTATCAAGTAAGATTCTCTGATTCATCCGATCCTCCATTTGAACCTTTGGTCATTTAAGGTGTTTTATTTAGTTGCTGAAATCTTTATAATTCAGTAGCAATTAGATAAAACTTTATGAGACTATTGCACATTACCCTGACTGTTTCACTTTTTTTCCTCTCAATCCCCTATCTGTATGGACAACATACAGATGCAAACATTTTTGGGGATGTTCAGTGTGAAGGAGAACATATTCCATTTGCCACCATTTGCATTAAGGGAACGACCATTGGAACTGCTACAGATCCTACGGGGCATTATATGCTCATCGATCTTCCTGCGGGAACACATATTGTTGTCGCAACCTCAATGGGTTATTCTACTGTGGAGAAAGAGATAACCATTGGCACTGATGAAGTGATGGAGGTGAATTTTGTGCTCGAAGAGGAGACCATGTCCATAGATGAAGTAGTGGTTACGGGCACAAAGATCTTTAAAAGGCAAACTGATGCTGCGGTAATTGTAAATGTGATCGATAGCAAACTACTGACACAAACCCAGTCGTGCAACATTTCTGAAGGACTCAAATTTCAACCCGGGCTCAGGGTGGAAACCGATTGTTAGACCTGTAACTACACACAGCTGCGAATGAACGGTCTCGGTGGAGGCTATTCCCAGATCCTGATTAATGGACGGCCCGTATTCAGCCCGCTGACCGGTCTGTATGGAATGGAACAGATTCCTGCTAATATGGTGGAGCGAATAGAAGTGGTTCGGGGAGGTGGTTCGGCTCTTTATGGGTCCAGTGCCATTGGAGGGACGGTCAATGTGATTACCAGGATTCCCAGGGAGAGTAGCTATGATGTGAATGTGACATCCCAGTTTATTAATGGGGGAACCATTGATAATATGCTTTCCGGAAATGTGAATATGGTGACTCATAAGCGCAACGCAGGAGCAGCTATTTTTGTGAATCGAAGGATGCGTCAGGCTTATGATCACAATGGTGACTATTTCTCCGAATTACCGGAATTGGCCAATAACTCCTTTGGAGCCAATATGTTTTTTAAACCCACCCATAATCAGAAGATTGAACTCAGTTTCAGCAGTCTGACCGAATACCGCTACGGGGGCGAGATGGTGAATGAACCTGCTCATATGGCCCTTCAATCGGAGGAGAGGACACACTATGTGTTGATGGGTGGATTGGATTACCAGATCAATTTCAATCAGGATAACAGCTCCTTTATAGCTTATCTGGCCGGACAGAAAACTACCCGTGATCATTATACGGGGATTATTCCTGATGCTCCTGAGGATATTGTGGCTCATCTGACAGATCCTCCTTATGGTTATACGTATAATCTTACAGCCCAGGCTGGAACTCAGGTGAATCACCGTATGAAAGATGTTCTGGATACCATTCGCGCTTATAATTATGCCGTGGTTCAAACTACGGGAAATTTTGGTACTTTTTTGCAAAGCGACTGGGAAATCAGGAACGGACTCACTCTGCTGGCAGGACTAAGAGCCGATAAACACAACCTGGTAGACAAGGTTATTTTTAGCCCCAGAGTCTCCGTTCTTTATAAACTGAAGACGTTCACTCAGTTTCGACTTACCTGGGGGACTGGTTTCAGGGCACCACAGTCATTCGATGCAGACATGCACATAGCATTTGCAGGTGGAGGTGTATCCCGGATCTATCTCTCTGACGGTCTGGCGGAAGAGCGTTCAAGCAGCCTCAGTGGATCAGTGAATTATGATAAGGCTACAGAAAAATTCATTGCTGGATTTACATTGGAAGGATTCTACACCAAGCTGAATAATGCGTTCTACCTTCATCCCGTGGGCCAGGATGAATATGGAAATGTATATGAGAAAAGGAATGGTTCGGGAGCAGCCGTTCAGGGAGGTACCATGGAATTGCGTGGAAACTTCAACAAAAAAATGCAACTTGAAGCAGGTTTCACACTACAAACCAGCCTTTACGATGAACCGGTAGAGTATATTGAAGGAGAAGACCCCAGAAGGGAATTCCTCAGAACCCCCAACCATTATGGGTATCTGACATTTGCAGTTACGCCAGGTGACCGTTTTAATGCCTCTCTTAATGGAGTTTATACGGGTCCCATGGAACTGGTCCATTATGCCGGCGCACCGGAACAATCCATTGATGCCTATGTCACCTCCGACACTTTCTTTGAATTTGGAATTAAGCTTGGATACACATTTAAATTCGAGGTGCTGGATTCGGGCCTTGAGCTTTTTGGAGGGGTGAAAAATCTGACCAATGCCTATCAGAATGACTTTGATACCGGAAAGAACCGTGACAGCGGATATATTTATGGCCCAGCGATGCCCCGCACCTACTTCATTGGTTTGAGGTTGTATTCCTTTTAACTGAGTATGATGATTGCCACGCTTCGGTTCCTTGCAGTTATGCTGTGAGGAGAATCAATTCCTTGTAAATCTTTGCATATTATCTGATTAATGCTACCTTTGCGACGCTAAAATTATAGGTATTAATTAAGTTAAATGTAAAAGAGTATGCCAGCAAAAATCAGATTACAAAGACAGGGTCGCAAATTTCAGGCGATCTACTCTATTGTAGTTGCTGATAGCAGGGCGCCACGTGATGGTAAATTTATTGAATCATTGGGACAGTATAATCCCAATACCAATCCTGCTACCATTGTTTTGGATTTCAACAAAGCCTTAGAATGGCTGCAGAAGGGCGCTCAACCTACAGATACCTGTAGAGCTATCTTATCCTACAAAGGAGTATTGTACAAGAAACACCTTCTTGATGGTGTGAAAAAAGGAGCTTTTGACGAAGCTGAAGCTGAAAAGCGTTTCCAGTCATGGATGACTGAAAAGGAACAGAACATTCAGGCTAAGAAAGATCAAATCGAGTCTTCCAAGAATCAGGTTGATAAGGACCGTTTTGATAAGGAATCAAAAATCAAGGAAGCCAGGGCAATGGAGATTGCAAAGAGAAGGTCAGAGCTTTTAGCAGCTGAAGAAGCAGCCAATGCTCCAGCCGAAGAACCTGTAGCTGAGGAGCCCAAAGCCGAGGAGCCTAAAGCTGAGGAACCAAAAGAGGAACCCAAAGCCGAGGAGCCTAAAGCCGAGGAGCCTAAAGAGGAGCCTAAAGCCGAGGAACCAAAAGAGGAGCCCAAAGCTGAGGAACCAAAAGAGGAGCCCAAAGCCGAGGAGCCTAAAGAGGAGCCTAAAGCCGAGGAGCCTAAAGAGGAACCCAAAGCTGAGGAGCCCAAAGCTGAGGAATCTAAAGAGGAGCCCAAAGCTGAGGAACCAAAAGAGGAGCCCAAAGCTGAGGAACCCAAAGAGGAGCCCAAAGCCGAGGAGCCTAAAGCCGAGGAGCCCAAAGCCGAGGAACCTAAAGAGGAGAAGAAAGAAGATTAAATCAATCTAAAATGTGGGTTCCAGGAGGAGCAAAGGCCGGGAATATTTCCAAGCCCAAAGGACTTCAGGGAAAGGTGAATTTGATTCTCTGCCCTGAAGCCGGAAAACACATTGAAACTGATAACCCGTTGTTCATCAATTTGGATGGGCAGCGGGTTCCCTTTTTTGTGGAGGAGTATGATCAGCTCACCGCCGATATGGCAGTTATAAAATTTGAGTTTATTGAAGATTTAGAAGCAGCCCGTAAATTGACAGGCTGTGAAGTATATCTGGATTCCACCCAGGAGTATCCATTAGAGAAGAGCTCTGATTATGCGACCCTTATTGGCTATCAGGCAAATGATCAGAAATTGGGTTATCTGGGTCCTGTAACTGATTACATTGATCATAAAATGAATCCGGTTTTTTTGATCGATTACAATGGAGATGAACTGATAGTTCCAGCTGTTGACCAGATCATCGATCAAATAGACCACAAAGGAAAAGCCATCCACTTTGTTCTGCCGGAAGGACTTACTTCACTGTAACATTCTTTTTTTGTTTTCGTCTTTGGGTTGAACATTAAATAAACTAAAGAGAATTAATATGAAAAGAGTTATTTTTCCCCTCGCCGGAATAGTTACAATGTTATTGGTTACCAGTTTTACCTTCCCGGATAGAGCCGCTGAGGATGTCCGTCAGCTGGAATCATTTATGGGTATAGGTATAAGCATAAGTGCAGATGTTTATTATACAACAGGGAATAGCCATGAGATAAGGATAGAAGGAAAGGAGAAGGATGTAAGTGATCTAATTACCGAAGTAAGAAATGGCTTTCTCCAGGTGAAATATGAAAATTGGAAAGTAAGTCGATCCAAATTAACCATCTACATTACATCGAAGGAACTTGAAGCTGTAAAGATGTCCGGATCGGGCCATTTCATGGCAGAGGAGCCCCTCTCTACCGGGGAGATGGAGCTGGCCATGTCGGGTAGTGGTGGAATCACCCTTACCCAGTTGAAGACAGAGGAAGTGGATGTGAAACTCTCAGGTTCAGGGAATATTTCGCTGAATAGCGGTAGTGCCGAAGAGATGGATGTTAAGCTAAGCGGATCGGGAAAAGTGAATGCAGAGCAATTTGAAGTGTCCGAATTCTCGGCGGCCATTAGTGGATCGGGAAGTATAAAGATCGACTGCAAAGAGGAGCTTGATGTAAAAATTTCGGGAAGTGGAAAAGTTTACTACCATGGTAATCCCAGAGTCAATAGTGTCTCTTCAGGCTCTGGCAAGGTAGTCTCATTTTAAAAATACGGAGCGCCCCATCCTCAAGGAGGAAGGGGATTACAGGAGCGGTTGTTTATGGCAACCACCTGCGGGCTGTCTGTTCATTCAGGCAGCCTGTTTTTTATCCTCCAGAGGGATATGCAAACATCGCTTAAATCTTTCGCAAGCAAAAGATTGTAGGCTCTTTATTGCACACCCCTCTGACGATTGATTAAAAAAGGGTGTACTGAATGGTGTGGAGTAGAAAGGGAGTTAAGGACGAAGCACAATGATGTTACCCTGTTTGCTGAGTTTAATAATGGCCGATGGGGTGGTGGGTTCAAACTCATCCTGGCGCCACTGTACCACATAATCCACTTTCTCAAGGATCTCTTTTTCAATTTGGCTGAAAAGAGCCGGGGACAATGCTCCGGAGATATTTGCAGAGGTAGATACAATGGGTTTGCCGGTTCGTTCAATCAGTTGCTGACAGAATGGATCTGTTGTAATGCGTATACCAACCGAACCATCATCGCCCAGTAAATTTGATGCAAGGTTTTTGGCTCCCGGATAGATAATTGTTGTAGGCTTTCTTGCTGAATCAAGAATTTCTTTAGCCTGTTCTGGCACCCTTTCCAGGTAGGATTCAAGCATGGATAAGCCATTTACCAGAACCAGCATGCTTTTACTATCGGAGCGTTGTTTGATCTTAAAAATTCTTTCAACTGAGTCGGGGATTGTTGCATCACACCCTATGCCCCAGATGGTATCGGTGGGATAAATTATTATACCTCCGGAATCGATATAATCTTTAGATTTAAGGACTTCTTCAATCATTTTTCATGCATTCAAGGTATACATTGTAGAGTGTGGGAATGGTCTGTTCTTCCCTGAATTTTAACGCATGTGCGCCTCCTTCACGGATAAGGCGATCTCTTAAAGCCGTATCCTCCAACACCTGCTTGATGGCATCAATCATCTCATCGCGATTGGAGGGATCAATCAATATCCCTCCTTTACCTGCAGTCTCTTCAAGACACCCCCCTGAAGAGGTGATCACAGGTATGCCCGAATTAAGCGCCTCAAGAATGGGAATCCCGAATCCTTCATAGGATGATGGATAGATAAAACCCCTTGAACCCTGGTATATGGAGGGTAGATCAGAGACCTGTACCTGGTCGAGGAAATGGATATTCTTCAAACCGTGTTTTTCAATAAAGCTTTTAACCTGATTGAAATAGGAGGTCTTACGTCCAACCACCACCAGGGGAAAATCGATTTTCCCATAATGAAGTGCCTCTGCTATCCTGAGCAGATTCTTACGCTCCTCAATGGTGCCCACATAAAGCAAATATTCAGATGGAAGCGCAAATCGTTGACTGGTAGATTGAAATTTTTCTTCACTTACCCTGTGGTAGAATTGCCTGTTGCAACCCTGGTAGACCACGCTGATCCTCGATTCCTCCACATTCAGAAATCGGACAATATCCTGTTTGGTCTGCTCACTTACCGCAATAATCCTGGAGGCCACATCCGCCGCATACTGGACCTTCTTCTTGTATATATACCTGTCAAAAGGTTTATAAAGTTCAGGATGTTGCAGGAATATTAGATCATGTATGGTGAGAATGGATTTAATTTTGCTCTTGTGTATCCCAAATGGCAATTCGTTACTTAGTCCGTGATAAATATCTACAGCGTCTTTTCCCAGCTGGTGACTCAGCCTGAAACTACGCCAATAGGAACTGGTATTCCGGCCTAAACGTGAATAGGGCTGTTTGATCAGGGTACCATCCGGCACCTGAAAGAGATCCTCGTCAGCAATGGAAGGAGTATATAGCAGACATTCATTCTCAGGATAGAACCTGCAAATATTGGAAATAATATACCTGCTATAGTTGCCAAGCCCGCTATAGTTGTTAAAGGCTCGTTTGGCATCAAATCCAATCCTCATTAGACGGCCACATTGTATTCTCTGAGTGCATCATTCAGAGAGGTTTTAAGATCGGTGGAGGGTTTTCTCCGGCCAATGATCAATGCGCAGGGTACCTGGTATTTCCCGGCGTTAAATGATTTTGTATATGAACCCGGTATCACTACAGAACGCGCGGGTACCACACCCTTCATTTCCAGAGGTTCAGTTCCTGTTACATCAATAATTCTTGTGGAGGTGGTAATGACCACATTAGCCCCTAAAACCGCTTCAGATTCGACCCTGACGCCTTCCACTACGATGCTTCGCGAACCTATAAAACAGTTGTCTTCGATGATAACTGGTGCTGCCTGAACAGGTTCCAGTACACCACCGATACCTACTCCACCACTCAGGTGTACATTTTTACCTATCTGAGCGCAAGAGCCTACAGTTGCCCATGTATCAACCATGGTACCTTCATCAACATAGGCACCTATGTTGATATAGGAAGGCATCATAATTACACCTCTGGAGATGTATGCGCCGTACCTGGCAACAGCATGGGGAACCACTCGAATCCCTTTTTCTTTGTAACCACTTTTCAGAGGGATCTTGTCATGAAACTCAAAGGGAGGCACTTCAATAGCTTCCATTTGCCTGATTGGGAAATAGAGAATAACAGCCTTCTTAATCCAGTCGTTAACAATCCATATATCTTTCTTCTTTTCAGCAACGCGAAGCAGTCCCCTGTCCAGTTGTTCAATCACCTCATTAATGGCATTTTTTACTCTCTCTTGTTTTAATAAGGAGCGATCGCTCCAGGCTGCTTCTATCGTATCTCTCAGCTTCATGTAATTGATTTATATTTTTTTCCAAAAGTAATAACTTTAATGAGTCGGGCTGCCAGGTACATAACCACTAAAGTGAATATGATGGTTGCACCGGAAGGGATATCCAAAAAATAGGAAATAAAAAGTCCCAAAAGTGATGCAAAAAATCCCAGAATTATCGAACCAATCATAATTTTGTCGAATCGGTTGGTAAACAGGTTGATGATATTCTGAGGAATGGTTAATACAGAAAGAACCAGGATGATTCCGGCTGTACGAATGCTTAAAACTATGGTGAGAGCTACCAGGACGATAATGAGGTAATTCAGAAGCATAACAGGGATCCCTCTGATCCTGGCAAACTGTTCATCGAAAGCTACATACAAGATAGGTTTGTAGAGAAAAATAAAAACTAATGACACCACAACAGCCAGGCCAAACATAAGCCAGAGATCTGTTTGAGTTACGGTGATTATGCTTCCAAAAAGAAAACTCATCAGGTTAGGTGCATACCCGGGAGTTAGATAGATAAAGATGATACCTAGAGCCATTCCCAGAGACCAGAGGATGGCAATGATGGAATCGTTTCGAAGAATCTTTCTTCGCGTAAGATTTTCGGTGGTTAGGGCCGCCAATACAGCAAAAAGTGCAGCTCCTGCCAGAGGCGAAAAGCCAAAAAAGAATCCGATGCCCACCCCTCCAAATGATGCATGCGTAATGCCGCCACTGATAAAAACCATTCGTCTGGCTACAATGTAAGTACCGGTAATACCGCAGGCAACAGACATAAAAAGGGCTGCCAGGATTGCATGCTGGATAAATGAATAACTAAGCAGATTTGTAGTATCCATGACTTCAGTGGTTGTGTTCCTTCATGACCCTGTGTGGTATGGTGCCGTGCGATATAATCTCAATTGGGCAGTTATAGACCTTAAGCTGCTCTACACTTATCTCATTGGATGAATGGTAATGAAGGTTTCTGTTTACACATGCAATTGTTTTTATATAGGGTGATATGGTACCAATATCGTGAGAAACAAGGAGGATAGCCATGTATTCATTTAAATCCTTCAGCAGCGTGTAGAGTTCCATTTCAAATCTATTATCCACATGGCTGTCCGGTTCATCCAGAACCAATAACCTGGGATTGGAAATAATGGCCCTTGCCAGCATGGCCCGCTGGAATTCACCCCCTGAAAGTTCACCTATAGACCGCTTCGATAAGGAGGTCAGTCCCACTCTTTCAAGTATTTCACGCACTTTTCTACTTTCATTTTTCCGCAGACCCCTGCCAAAAGTCAATCCGTGCTCTAGCCCTGAGGCAACCACTTCCCTCACCGTTATTGGGAAACTTTCATCCACAAGGTTGCCCTGAGGGAGGTATCCAATGTCTGACCTCTCAATGGTATAGTTAACACTTCCTCGTTGAGGTTTAAGCAATCCAAGAATGAGTTTTATAAGGGTCGTTTTTCCTCCTCCGTTGGGGCCAATAATTCCAATGTAATCACGATCATAGACAGTGAGTGATATATTGGTGAGCACGCTTTGCTGTTCATAGGCAAAGTCCAGGTCCTCTACTTTTAGGAGTGGTTGGTTAATCATAATGAGCGATTAAATTGCTTTGCAATATATAGCATTTGTTTATCCCACTCTTCGTCCAGTGGATCAAAAGGAATTATTTCTGCATTAATTTCGGCGGCCAGAATCTCAGCATTTCTTCTGTCGAACTGAGTTTGAATAAAAATAGAGTTTATGTTTTTCTCACGACCCAGGTCAATAATCTTTTTTAAATGTGCCGGAGAGGGTGTTTTTCCTTCAATTTCCAATGCATATTGATAAAGCCCATAGTCTCTGGCAAAATAGGTAAGTGCGGGATGGTAAATGAGAAAGCTTCTCTGGTTTAGCTCTTTTAAACCGTTTGAGAAGAGGAGGTGCAATGAATCTAATTCTTCCTCAAGTTTCATGTATCTTATTTTCAAAAAATCCTTCTTATGGGGAAGCAAAAGGATCAACTCTTGATAAATGTTTTCTGCAATGATTTTGGCATTGACTGCCGACATCCAGATGTGCGGGTCGACTCCTCCATGGGCATGGCCATGATGCTTCTCTTGGGTATTGCTCTCTTGGAGGATCGTTTCAATACCGGAAGAAAGATCAATGATTTTCATATCCGGATTTACAGACAGGATCCGATCCATCCAGCTCAATTCAAATCCAATGTAGCCTATTTTCATGTATACATTTGATTGAACCAGTTTTGTGAGCTGTGTGAGGGTGGGTTCGTAGGTGGCAGGACTGGCTCCGGGAGGGATCAGGACATTGATATCAACGTTATCGCCAGCAAGCTTTTCTATAAAATATTTCTGCGGCAGAATGCTTACACTGATTATGGTCTTTTTGTTGAGTGCTTCCCCCGGGTGGCATGAGTTTGTAGTGATTGTTGTGAGGGCTATGAGCATATATAGTGCACTTCTGATCATTTCTTTCCTGGTTTAAGAATTTTGTAAAGTGGGGTTCCCCTGGGAGGAACCGGATCATGACCGTGACCGCCCCAAGGATGACAACTCAGTATCCTTTTTGTTCCCATTATCAATCCTTTAATCGGACCGTGAATTTTCAGGGACTCCAGGGCATATGCTGAGC
Organism: Bacteroidales bacterium; assembly: GCA_029938715.1. Classification (GTDB taxonomy): domain Bacteria; phylum Bacteroidota; class Bacteroidia; order Bacteroidales. The sequence continues at coordinate 52,015 of JAOZUK010000008.1, forward strand.
AGGAGGGATAGTATCTGCACGTTCTGGGGAGAGCAGGAGAAATGATCCACTGATATATTTTTATTGGGATAGTTAAAAGGGTAACCAGTACCCACCTGATCCACCTGACCAGAAAAAAACTGTTAACTCGATCCCATATACCACCAGTCTTGTCCATATGCACCTGAAATTGAAGCAAAATTAGCAATAAAAGCAGACTAATTTAGACCATTTCTTAAAAGGATATAATATCAATTTTGTGTAATTTTGCCGTTTATTTTTACGATTACGATAAATACAAGTACATTTTTAATAAATCTATTATTATGAAAGAAGCTGTAGCCATACTTTGCGCGGGCGGACCTGCACCTGGAATTAATACTGTAGTTAGTTCGGTCACTAAGATATTCAACAACAACGGATACAATGTAATTGGAATAAACGGGGGTTATAAAAGCCTTTTTGCCGATGAACCTGCATTTGAATTCCTTGATTTTGAATATGCTGACCAGATTTACAGCCGGGGAGGCTCAGCTCTTAAGATGAGCCGCTATAAGCCCAAGGACGACGAGTTCAATGTTGATTTTTTCAAAAAAAACAATGTTAAATTACTGGTCACCATTGGGGGAGATGATACCGCTTCAACCGCCAATCGTCTGGCAAAGTACCTGGCCAAGCAAAAACTTGATGTAAAGAACATTCATGTTCCCAAAACCATTGATAATGACCTTCCTTTACCAGAAGGCACTCCCACTTTTGGCTATCATTCTGCAAAGGAGGAAGGTGTTCGCATTTCCTCAACCATTTATGAAGATGCACGTACAAGTGGAAACTGGTTTGTGGTTAGCGCCATGGGACGTGAGGCGGGCCATCTTGCATTCGGAATTGGAACCGCTTGTCATTACCCGATGATTATCATTCCTGAAATGTTCAATAAAACCAAGATTACCTTCGATAAAATCACTAGAATGGTTGTTTCATCCATGGTGAAGCGCAGGCTACTGGGGATCGATTATGGGGTTGCAATGATCAGTGAGGGCGTATTCCATTTTATGAGTGATCAAGAGATCATTGATACGGGAATAAATTTCACCTATGACGATCACGGTCACCCTGAACTTGGAAATGTGAGCAAATCCCATATTTTCAATATGCTTACCCAGCAACATCTTAAATCCCTGCGTATTAACGTGAAAAGTCGTCCAGAAGAGATCGGATATGAACTTCGTTGCTGCAGGCCCATTGCTTATGACCTCGATTATGCCACCCGGCTGGGGCTTGGGGTATACGATCTGTTTGTTAAAGGAGAAACAGGATGCATGAGCACCATTGACAGGAGCGGAAATATCACACCTCTCTATTTGAAAGATGTTGAAGATGAAAACGGAAAGGTTATACCTCGTCTTGTAAATATTGAATCTGAAGGAGTACAGACGATTTTCAGAAATAACCTGCATTACATCACCAAGGAGGATTACAGAGCAGCTAAGAAATATGTAAAAAATCCAGAAGAGTATGATTTCCTGAAGATCCTCAAATGGGATTAGTAATTAAGGAGTAGAACTCATTCCCCTGCCCCATTGATTTATTACAAATATTGGTTTAATTTTAAAGAAAAAAAGATGGCACAGGGGATCAAGAAAAAAGGGACAATAGGAATATTAACAGGTGGTGGTGATGTACCAGGTCTTAATCCGGCCATTCGCGCTGTAACAATCCGAGCACTTAGAGAAGGTTATCAGGTAATTGGTCTGCGTAAAGGTTGGTCAGGTATAATTGAGATAATCCGTGATAAGAATGCCGACAATAGCGAACATTTTGTCGTTCTGACTGAGCAGATTGTGAATAAGGCAGGAAGGACGGGTGGGACTTTTCTGCATACTTCCAGGGTTAATCCCAGCAGGGTAAAGAAGATTGATGTACCTCTGCATCTCAAGGATTCGTATAAAAAAGAGATCAATGACCTTACTCCCGAGGTACTTGAAAACCTCGCATTTCTGGGGATTGATTTTCTGATCCCAATCGGTGGAGATGATACGTTAAGTTACGGGGTACGTCTTTACCAGGAGGGATTCAAAGTGATCGCTATTCCTAAAACCATGGACAATGATGTGCCGGGTACAGATTACTGCATTGGATTCAGTACCTGTGTCACTCGCACCATTAACATGACTAACACACTGCGTACATCAGCCGGATCACATGAACGAATTCTGGTCCTTGAAGTATTCGGCAGATATGCTGGTTTTACGGCAATGATTCCAACCATGGCTGGAGCAGCTAACAGGTGTGTTATTCCGGAACACCCGTTTGAAATACCCCAGCTTACTGAATTACTGGTTGAAGACCGTTTCCAGAATCCAAGTAACTATTCAGTAGTTCTGGTTTCTGAGGGTTCAACGTTTTTAGGGATGGATGAGATGATGTTCAGGGATGGGGAAAAGGATGCTTACGGTCATGCCAAACTGGGAGGGATTGGTACGGCAGTTTCTGACCAGATTAAAAAGGAATCTGCTAAATTCAACAACGGAGTTCCCATTAATATTATCAATCAGCATTTGGGCTACCTGGTCAGGGGAGGGGATCCCGATGCGATAGATTCAATCGTTCCCATGGCATATGGTAATCTGGCCCTGGACCTTATTCTTAAGGGAATTCACGGCCGGCTGGTGGTATTAAGAAATGGAAGGTATGACAATGCCCCTCTGGATGTAGTTACCAGCAGTAAAAAACTTGTTGATGTGAAAAAGCACTATAACACTGAGCGCTTACGTCCGCATTTCAAGAGTTTTGAGTTTCAGCCCCTCTTCATAATGAGTGGAACGTGATGCAAAATTGCTCAAAGCAATTTTGCTGGTAACTAGTTCTTAGTAACTAGTACTCAGTGGCTAGTGCCTGGTGTTATGTGAGTTATTCAATATAGATCCAGGCGTCTTCAATCACATTTGCCCGAATGTTACCTAACTCATTAAGGGCCGCCTGTATGGATTCATAGGAACCAGCGGTTACCAGATTAAACTGGTAGGGACCAGCCATGATCTTACCCACATACCCATTGTTTTTCATCTCAGCTGAATACTCGTCAGCATAGGTGGAATTTTTAAATGCCCCTACAATGATATGGACTTTCGAATAGGCAGACTCTTCACATGCAGCGAGTTTAAGCATCGCTTCATCCATCTGCATACGTGAGAGGGCCAGTTGATCCTCCAGCTCTGTGCAACCAGCAGCCTGTGATTTGAGCGCCTGATTTTGCGCAACCAGGGCGTCAATTTGTTCCTGTGTCATGGACGGTTTCTGAAACAAACTGCACGATGACATAATTAATCCGAGCAAAACGATTCCGGCTAAATTCTTCATAATTAATACGTTTTGGTTCTGTTTGAATAAAGATAATGAAAATACATTATCCGACAATGGAAAGCCACCTAATTGCGGATTTGTTTCAGGCAGTAAATGAGTATTTATGGTTGCTAAACCGTCGTTACCCTCAAAAGTCTTCCCTAAAATTAGTTGGCAATGTAAGGTATTTGAGATTGCTGCGACAAAACTGCTAAACGTACCTGACAATGAGAATTAAAAAATTTGTAGCATCAGCGTTAATGATGCTCATTGTTACAACAATCTGGGCACAGGAACCAGATTTCAGATTGCGTGACCTTGAGAACCAGTGGAAAGAGTACTCCGACCTTAAAGGGAGTGAGCTCACTGTTATCGATTTCTGGGCAACATGGTGTCAGCCCTGTATCAGGTCCATACCTTTAATCAATGAAATAGCCCAGGAGTTTGAGAGTAAGGGAGTGAATTTTATCGGGGTGAGTATAGATGGTCCGAGAAATCAATCAAAGATCAAACCATTCTTGCAATCAATGGGTGTTGAGTATCCTGTTATTCGGGATATGGACAGTGAGTTAATGTCCGATCTGGGAGTTACAGCTGTGCCCACCCTCCTGATGTATGATTCAAAGGGTGATCTTATCTTTTTCCATGAAGGATTCAGGCCTGGCGATGAGGAAATAGTCAGGAGTCACATTGAGAAGCACCTGGATAATTGAGATGTTAAGAAAGGGTTTGATCATAAGTGTGATTATTGGTTCCGGATCGGTTGTTTATGGCCAGCTTACCGGCAACAATCTTTTTGAGTACCAGTTGGGAAATCTTCCCTATACGGATCCTATAGATTTGTCTTCGCACTACGATCAGTTAAATCTGGGATACAGGTATAAAGGGCTAAAGGCCACTCTCCGGTATGAGCACTTCCTGAGCCAGAACGAAGGGAGTTCCTATGCAACCCTGAGTCAGTTCCAGGTCCAATACAGGAAGGAGAAACTTGAACTGAAGGTTGGGAACTTCAATGAAACACTTGGTAATGGTCTGTTGGTAAGGGGGTATGAGATTGCAGGATCTGTATTTGAGGAGGAGGCCTACAGATCGAGATATGGCTTTTACAGAGATATGCTCGGTTTTTCTGCCAAATACTCTGGGGATATCTGGTTCTTTCAGGCCTTGAGAGGAAAATCATTGGTTAATACGCTACCTCCAACTCTTCCCATGAGTGATCGCCGAATCGATCTGGTCGAAGGTATGGAGACTGGGATCTCATTCTTTAATCAAACTCTGGGTGTTATCCTGATGCGTAATACCAATACATCGGAAAAGAACAATTTCTATTCACTGCTGTTTTCGGGCGCTCTGCCCGGAAATGTATCCTATAATTTTGAATTTGCCCACGACATTACCAGCGACTTACCGGTCTTTGCGTTGAATGATCAGAGCAGGTATGGAATATATGGATCTCTTAGTTATAGCAGGGGTACATTTGGAATGAGCTTTGAGTATAAGAACTATCACAACCTGGTTATAGGGACTGGGATCAGTGATCCTCCTACTGCTGTAAGAGAGCACAAATATAAAGTACTGAACAGAAGTATTCATGTCCCTCAGTTGGTAGACGAATCAGGAATACAATTAGAAGCTTACTACACCTTCAGGAACCGTGAGTACCTGGTGTTCAATTATACTTACGTTTTGAACGAGTTCTTTGAGGCTTACAGGTTTAATGAGTTTTTTCTGGAGTATAGCTTTAATCCCGGTCAAAAAAGCAATGTGGTCCTGTTTGCAGATTATACTTCAGATGAATTTAAATCCGAGGATACCCGGTATGCGGCGGGAGGCATATGGGATTATCGGGTTGTTGGAAGCTGGTCGGCTCAACTGCATCTCGAATACCAGTATATCGAGAGAGAGTTTACTGAGAAGCAGAGCATGCACAATGGGGTGGTTATCCTTGGTATTTCCAAATCTCCCAGTCTCAACATCTCCCTGCTGTGGGAAATAAGCAGCGATCCTTATCTCACCGATAGGCCCGATACGCCGGAGCCCGAAACTTCTGTACGTAACTGGCCCGGATTGGAAGCCAGTTACCGTATTAATCCCACCAATACCATTTCTGTATTTGCTGGAAATAGGAGGGGTGGACCTGCCTGTACTTCTGGAGTTTGCTATGAAGTACTGGACTTCGAAGGTGTTGAAATCAGATTTAAAACTAAATTTTAAAATAGAAAGATATGATACAAATAATTAGATTGACATTGGTGCTGCTATTTGCAGTATCTGTCCAGATTAACGCACAGGAGGAGGGTGAACAGGCTCCCAATTTTGAGGTAGGATTGCTCGGGGGTGAAACCTTCAACCTTGCCGACCATGAGGGTAAGGTTGTGATGGTCTTCTTTTTTGGAAATACATGTCCCAGCTGCAGGGCAATTGGATCCACTATTGAGTCGGCCATTTATCAGGAGTATATGGACGATGAAGGCAACCTGGTTGCAGTGGGCATAGATACATGGAATTCAAGTTCCAATGAGAGTTCGGTCACTGGTTTTAAAAATTCAACAGGGATCACTTTTCCACTTGCCATAAAAGGGGGTGATGTGGCTGTCAATTATAAGACAACCTATGACCGGCTGATGGTCATTGACCGTGCCGGGGTTCTGGTACATAAGGGCATTGTTGCAGCCAGTAACGACATCGAAAATACCATAGCCGCCATTGAAGAAAGCCTGATAGTTACCGGGGTAGAAGATCTGTTTTCTGATCGTGCCAATGTTTATCCAAATCCTGCTAAAGATGTTTTGCATGTTTCGGCAGGAGCAGATATAATTTCCGGGATAACACTTTTTGATCTTAATGGTCGAAAAGTGATGGAATCAACTCTATTTAACCAACGGGCGGGCAATGAGTTTGAAGTAGATTTGCATGACTTTGAACCAGGGGTCTATTTTTATTCTCTGGAGACCGAGGGAGTGCCGTTTACAGGAAAACTGGTTATTCAGAAATAATTTCTTCGGGTAGGAATAGCCAGGTTGAGATTGGGAAATGATCCGAGTAATCGGTTTTAATTCGTTTGAACTGATAGGGGATGAATGGAGTGCTATACATGATGTAATCGATTCTAAAGGAGGGAAGTTCACCTGCATAGGTATTTCCAAATCCTCTTCCAGCTTTCCTGAATGAATCATTGATGCCTTTTCTGATTTGCCGGTAGGCATATGACTGCGGGGTATCGTTAAAATCTCCCATTGCAATCACAGGATAAGGTGAATCCTTAATGTAATTAGCAATCATTTGAGCCTGTTCAGCCCTCATAGTAAATGCTTTCTTTAGCCTCGATCCAATCATTCTGATTTCACGCATCTGTTGGTTAGAGTACTTCAAGCTGGCTGTATCCATAAATGCATAGTCATCTTCATGAAATTTGATAGATTGAAGATGGATGTTAAATACCCTGATTGTATCAGATCCGAACAGGATGTCTATGTACATTGCTGCATTAGATGTTGAATTGAAAGGAATGCGACTTTGCTTGATCAGGGGATACCTGCTATAAGTGGCGATGCCAAATCCATCGCTGTTTCTCTGGTTACCGGTGTAGTAAACTGCGGTTTGAGAAAGGGCCGGCAGTAGTTTTTTATATGCCTGGTGGGTCTCTCCTTGGAGATTTGATGTATAGTACTCCTGGAAACAGAGGATATCAGGCTTTTGCTGTTCAATGAAACTAAATATCTCATTTTTTGCCTGGGGATCATTTGTCCACTGGTAAACATCAAATCCCCTCACATTGTATGAGAGGACTTTAAGCATTTGATCGGCACTGGATGATTCGGGTATTTTAGCCTCCTTAAAATTGAGAGGTAACGTATTGTTTAAATGGTTCCAGCCAATAAGAATAACTATTAGGGAGATAAATATCTCCTTCTTTAATCTGATTAACCAGTAACAAATAAATAGCAGATTAATCATCAATATATAAGGGTAAGCAAGTCCGAAAATTGCAGGGAAGAAGATCTTTTGAGGATTTATAAACGGTGCCAGATAGGCCAGGAGCATCCCGGCAGCCCCCAGGACATTTAAGATCAGGATTACTCTGTCGGTAAACTTTCTCAAACCTATTTTTTATCACTCATTTTGAAAAGTAACTCTTTTTCTTTGCTGGAAAGACTATCATAGCCTGCTTTTGAGATTTTGTCAAGGATTTTATCAATCTCTTTTTGTTCGTTAGCTCTCTCTCGCTTATACTCAATATCGTCGGAAGAGCGTTTATGGGTTACTTTCATTTTTTGCTTTCCCGGTTTAAACCAGGTGGCCATACCATCAAGCAAACCATCAAATCCTTTAGTAATATCTTTGCCTTTCTTATAATAATAGGCGAAAATAAAGCCCAAAAAAGCGCCTCCGATATGAGCAATCTTTCCTCCTGTATTTACGGAGAAGTCAACCAGGGAGGTAAAGATGAACATCACCAATGCAATATAGACAATCTTAACGGGCCCGATAAAAACAAGATGCATTCTCCTTTCTGGATTAAAAGTTGAAGCAGCTATCACAATGGCCATCACTGAGGCCGAGGCTCCCATGGCTACAGATCCCTGTCTTAAGGGTTCGAAAACCGGGAAAACGTTGTAAAATAGAACAAAGAGCAGCCCACCAGCTAGTCCACCTAAAAGGTAGATACTTAAAAGTTTTTTTAAGCCCAATTCCTGAATAAACACTGTTCCGAACCAGTATAGCCACAGCAGATTAAAGAGGATGTGAATGAAATCCACATGCAGAAACATGTAGGTAAACAGAGTCCAGGGACGTCTTGCAAGTACCTCCAGGTTAGCGGGGACGGCCAGGTAATCCAAAAATGTGGAGAAGGTATCGCTGGAGTTTGAAAGAAGCAGCACAATCCTGACAATCTGCATTGTCAAAAAGATACCCAGATTGAAATATATAAGTTTATGTAGGATGGTTCCTTTACGAAACGATTCTTTTATTTCATCTATGACGCTCATTTAACCAATTAATTAATAGAAGTTTCTGGTAAATTTATTCCAATACTTGATTAAGATAAAACCAAATATCATTCCACCCAGGTGAGCGAAATGAGCAATGCTGTCATTAGTTCGTGTCACACCCAAAAAGAGCTCAAGAGCTCCAAAACCAATTACAAGCCACTTGGCCTTGATTGGGAATGGGATGGGAATAATAAACAGTTGTGTATTGGGAAATAACATCCCAAAAGCCAGCAATACTCCATACACTGCTCCAGAAGCGCCAACAGTAGGCCTGATTAAATCCCTGCCAATTTGATAGAACCGGTTTCCGGGCTGCAGAATCTCATTTAGAAGGGATACATTTATCCTGTCTACAGAATAGGCGGTTTTTAATGCAGCAATCTCCGGGGCGAACTGCAGGTAGTTTACCAGTTCATAAAAAAATGCTGCACCCAGACCGGTGGCCAGATAATAGATAAGGAACCTCTTACTACCCCAAACACTTTCAAGGGTTTTCCCAAACATCCACAGGGCCCACATATTAAAAAAGATATGTGTAAGACCGCCATGCATAAACATATGAGTTACAATCTGCCAGGGTTTAAACATGGGAGATTGAAAATAAAAAAGACCCAGTACTCCATTCAGATTGGTATGAAACATCTGTTGAAACAGAAAGAGCGCCCCTAACATTACCACGTTGATAATGATCAGGTTCTTGACAACGGGGGGAGTATTACTTAGAAACTTATTTCCAAAACGATTCATATATTATTCTTTAAAATACTTTTCCAATTCTTCCAGTTCTACGATCTTTACTATTAGCTTCCCCGAAGGTGAATAATTGGGATTGCTACACGCAAAGAGCTGATCTATAATCTCTTGCATTTCGATATCGGAAAGTTGCTTCCCATAGTCGATGGCAGATGCACGCGCAGCCGAACGTGCAACCCGTTCAGGTATCCCCGTGCTTACCTCGCCCTGAAGTGCTTTATATTGTTCTATCATCATCTCTATTTTGTTCACAGCACTTACAGTTTCCATTTCTGCCGGTAAGCCGTGTACAACAATTGAGTTGTTCCCAAAGTCCCTGATATCGAAACCAAGTCGATCCAAGTCTTCCATCATTTCCAGGCACACCTGGTAATCAACTGCATTCAAACTGATGGTTTCAGGGAAGAGTGATTGTTGTGAAAGGGGTTGCTTCTGTTCCTGGGCTTCCATCATTCTTTCAAACAGGATTCGTTCATGCGCTCTTCTTTGATCGACTAGCATCAGTCCTGATTTAACAGGTGAGAGAATGTATTTGTTCTTAATCTGAAGGTTTTTATTTGTTGGGACCTGCACCTGTGCAGCTGGCTCAAAAAGCTGTTCCCATCCTGAGAACCGATCATCAAGATAGGGAGAACTGCGTTTCTCCCTGCTATAGGATTCCTCTCCGTCGAATGGATTGAATGCCGGATTGGTATCGATGGAAGGTTGTTTTATGTCTGTATCTTTTGTAAGTATTGGGATATCGATGACTCCCTCTTTACTAAAGTCCAGGGAAGGCGACAGGTTGTTTCTTCCAATAGCCTCTTTTACAGATGCAAGCAATATCTGCCATATGGATCGCTCATCCTCAAACTTTATTTCAGTTTTGGAAGGATGAATGTTTACATCAATCTTAGAAGGATCGATATTAAAATAGATGAAATAAGAGGGAATATAATCAGGTGCCAGAATCTGGTCATATCCATTCATTACTGCTTTGTGAAAATAGGGATGTCTGATAAACCTGTTGTTTACAAAAAAGAACTGCTCCCCGTATTTCCTCCTGGCATGTTCGGGTTTTCCAATGAAACCAGCAATATTAATCAGAGTAGTATCCGATTCAAGGGGGATCAGGTAGGAGTTAACAGATTTCCCAAAGATTCCGATTATACGTTGCCTCAGATTGGAAGGAGGTAATTGAAAGATCTCTGATTGGTTATGGGTCAGGGAAAATTCTATTTCAGGATGTGTAAGGGCCACATGATTGAATTCATTGATTATGTGGCGCAATTCTGTCTGATCGCTTTTTAGGAATTTTCTTCTGGCAGGGATATTAAAAAAAAGGTTTTTTACCTGAAAGTTTGTCCCGATTGGAGTTTGCACAGGTTCCTTGATCTCATGCCTGGTTCCTACAATTCGCAGATGTGTACCCAATTCATCTTCCGATCGGCGTGTTTTAAGAGTGATCTCAGAAACAGCTGCCATGGAGGCCAATGCCTCACCCCTAAATCCGCGAGTTTGAATTGAGAACAGATCTTCGGCCCTTGTAATCTTGGAAGTGGCATGCCTTTCAAAACACAGACTTGCATCTGTTTCTGACATACCTGTACCATTATCCACAACCTGCACCATGGTTTTTCCGGCATCTTTGACAATCACCCGGATGGTAGTGGCATCTGCATCTACGGCATTCTCCATTAATTCCTTGACAACTGACGCCGGTCGCTGGATTACCTCACCTGCTGCGATCTGGTTTGCGACCGCATCACTCAACACCTGGATTACATCTGACATTTACCTGAGAAATATAAAGTATGCAATCAGGAAAAGGACTGCAAGGATGATCAGAAGCCTGATATTTGAATTTTGAGAAGCCTTTACTTTTGCCTTTTGTTTTGCGTGTCGAAATGATCCCCTTTTGATGGTGGTCCGGTTAGGATACGAGGGCATGTCAACACCCATTTCATGCTTAATCTGCCTGATTCGTTGTTCCCTCTCCTCTTTTTCCGGATCCCAGTAGCGCGGAGAATAATCAAATTGCTTGTAGCCTGGGAGCTTTATAAACCTGGGTAATCCCATGATCTTATCATTTAAAGGGCAAAGTTAACGAATTAAGTCTACAAAGTAGAAAGTATGCAAGTTGAAAGTAGCCAGTGAAAAGTGAATATCGGAAAGTTCGAATCTGTTTTTTACTTTTGAAGAATGAAAACTATTATTGAAGCAAATCTGAATGAAGCAAAAGAGGTGTTGAATGATTTTATTTGTCGGTCCGAAAACATTGCCTCAATTGAAAGGTCTGCCCAGATTCTTATAGAATCTATAGCAAAAGGAGGCAAGATCATTTCCTGTGGAAACGGTGGGTCGATGACAGATGCCATGCATTTCGCCGAAGAGCTATCAGGTGTTTTCAGGGAGAAACGACCTGCACTTCCAGCCATTTGCATTTCAGATCCTTCTCACATTACCTGTACTGCAAACGATTATGGGTTTGAATTTGTTTTTTCCCGATTTGTTGAAGGTGTGGGGCAAAAGAGTGATGTGCTACTTGCCATAAGTACCAGCGGGAATTCTATGAATATTATAAAGGCTGCAGAAGCTGCTAAGGATAAAGGGATGAAAGTGGTGGGTCTCACGGGTAATACCGGGGGATTGCTATCTGGTATGGTGGATCAGGAGATCAGGGTGAAGGGTCGGACTCATTCGGATCGCATCCAGGAGGTTCATATCAAAGTTCTTCATATTTTGGTTCTGCTCATAGAACAGGGTCTCAAATAGAGAGGCTGCCGGTATTTGTTGGCAACCTCTCGTCTGAATCGGCTTATTTATCCAGGATTATTCCGCGCCGGCATTAAACCTGACGGGAACAATGACTTTAACCTTAACCGGCTTTCCCCTTTGCTTACCAGGGTTCCATTCGGGCATTCCTCTAAATACCTCCAGGGCTGGCTTCTCAAATTCCTTGTGGTTGCTGCTGGCCACTTTGATATCCTCAATTTTTCCTGAAGTGCTTACCAGGAATTGTACGGCCACCTCTCCACTGATGCCTTTCTTTTTTGCAGATTCGGGATATTCCAGGTTTGAATAGATATATGTTTTTAGTTCGGCTTTTCCGCCTGGGAACATGGGCATATCCTCCACAATGAAAAAGACCTCTTCGCCTTCCTGTACCTCTTGAAGTTCCTGCACCTCTTCCAGTTGTTTATCTTTCGATGCAGACACTCCATCTTTGGAGGTGATTATGATCACTCCATCAGGTGCGTTATACTTTTTCACCTCCTCCGAATCAGGATCCTTGATTACATCAATACTCTCAATGGTATTCGGATCGATATGCTCAATTTCCTTGACCACTTTCCCATCGAGCACAATAACTGGTTGCTTATCCGAATCGCCAGTAGCTTTTATGGTAATCCCATTCTTCCCCTCCTGGACCACAGTAAGCGGGATTGTTTCCAGATCCATCTGGAATGCTTTGGGCTCAAGTTCTAAAGGTTTTTTCCTAATATCGGATGTCTTTACATAAATGTTTGCATATCCTACAAATGAGATCACAATTTCGGGATCCCCGTCCACATTGAGTTTAAAGGATCCATCTCTGTCAACCACAGTTCCCGTTGTGCCATTTTTGATTACCACAGAGGCTCCTGTGGCAGGTTCCCCTGTTTCAGCAAAAACAACCTTTCCCTTGATGCCTTTCTGTTGAGGAGTCATCCCGGTGGTCAGACCCAGAGTGAAAAGGACTGCTGGAATAAGCAGGGCAATTTTAATGATCCCCAGGGGGGATTTTCTTGGCTTTTTCATCATGTTAAATCTTTTAAGTGTTAAGGAATGATTAAACTGGTTGCCCAACCTGAATACATTCACACCCAGCGTGTGATTGAGCAGTTGAGCCCTGTAACGAGCAGGATTGATTCCGGTTGTCAGAACTTGCCTGTCAGCCAGATGCTCGTGGTTTTCTTTAATCATCCTGGAAATAAGCCATGAGAAGGGATTGAACCATGTAAGCAGCAAGGTGAACTCCATCACCATCAGGTCGATGAAATGGAGTTGTTGAATATGTGCTTTTTCATGGAGGAGTACATTGTCAAGGTCCTGATCGTCTTTCAGTGACCCTGGTATAAAAATTCGGGAGAACAGGGTAAATACCTGATCGCTACCAGTGAAAGCGATACCATTGTTATTTTTTGATTTTTGCCAGATAAGGTTCCACTTTGCGATAATAAAGAGATTTTTAAAAAACATGAAAACCAACCCTGTGACATAAGTTATAATCAGTACCTGGACCCAGTTGATGGTGATACCTGTTTTGGTTCCGTTCTCAGTCAGAGTGACAGGCAGGACCTCGGTACCATAGGGATCGATAAATACGATTGGCGTAAGGTTCACGAAAAGATCCGGCCTGCGGAATGTGATCAGGGGGAATATCCATGAAGAGATAATGCCTAACAACAGGTAGATACGTTTAATGACCAAATTAGGATCCTCCCTGAATAAGAGATAGTAAGGCAGAAAGATAATTGCCAGGCCGGCTGAGACTTTCAGCAGGTATATGAATAGGTCACTCATTGGTTTCACTTTCTTTAAGTTCAGATTCAATTTCACCGATCAGTTCCTGCAATTCACCAAGATTTAAATCATTCTCCTTTGCGAAAAATGCAGCAAGCCTTGAAAAAGAGCCATCGAAATAGTTGGAAACTAATCCAGAAAGATACCCTTTCAGGTAGTCTTTCTTCTCAAGCATCGGAAAATACAGGTAAGTTGTCCCCACGGCCCTGTGGCCAACAATTTCCTTTTTCTCCAGAACTCTCACCACCGTAGAAATGGTTGTATAAGGAGTATTGGGTTCGCCAAGCTCATTTATGACCTCTCTGATGGTGGCCTCTTTAAGCTTCCACAATACCAACATGATTTCTTCTTCGGCTTTGGTAAGTCTCTTTGTCATCGGGTGTACTTTATGATATAACGCAAATGTATAACTAATTATTACGTAAATCAACTATAAATACAGTAGAACAACTGTAAAAACAGTCTAAATATTACAAAATATCAACTAAATACATGATAAACAGGACGATGACTGGCACAGAAAAATTATCAAATCCATTGTTGCTGATTCCTTCTGCAATGGAAGCAGCCAGTGATATTACAAGTGCAACTCCAATAGCATAGATAATGCCTGTTTGCATATAGTAGTAATATGCAACAGTTAATACAACCAATGCACTGAAGAAAAAGCCAAGTGTTCCGGCATGGGTTTTGCCTTTTGCAAAGAATCGTTCTAATGGTCCGACAGGTTTTCTGCCAAAATACCTTCCAATAATTGAGGCAGATACATCACTAATTGAAAGGACAAGGATGGGGATGATAAAAAAGTGGGGCTTTTTTGAAAGGAAGGAGACCAAGAAACATAAGTAGATGGATGCAAAAAAAAGGTAACTGCCTGCACTTTTCCCTGAAGTTTTATGGTGAGAGGGAATCAACCCCGTGGCTCTGGTGATATAGAGTATTAGGGAAGATTGAACTGCCATAAGCAGTACCCACCAGTGAGAAGAAAATATCCATGGGTAGGGTAGTGATATGATTCCTACTGTCAGGTGGGAAAAATTTCTGGTCCACTCTGGTTTCAATTTGAAAATCCGATATAATCCTTCCCCGATTAACAGGATAACGCCGTACAGGACTGCATATATGATGTAGAATTTTAGATTGTAGTTCATTACCAGAGTACTTTCAGAAAGCTTAATAAAGAGATCACACCCCCGGCCATGATCAGGCTATCAAAACGATCCAGAAAACCTCCATGACCTGGTAGCAATTTACCAAATGCATCCAGGTTGGCCCTACGTTTCACAAAGGAAGCTCCCAGGTCACCTAAAAATGCCGATGCCATGATCAGAAGGCTTTTTAGAATGATTTCTGACCATCCCATTGAAAAAGAGTTTCTGACCAGTAAAACTGAACCAAGGGTAATCAATGTTCCTCCCACCAAACCTTCAACGGTTTTATTGGGACTGATTTTTGGAAGAAGAGGATTCTTTCCTGCCAGTTGTCCGGCAATCTGACTTGATCCATCAAATAGTACCACAACGAAGATGACCAATAGAATATCTATTTCTGTCCGATTAAGAAAGCTCCAGAAACCAGCCCCCACAACAATGAATCCTGTAGCAAACCAGGTTCTACCCTCGGATTTTGAGATTGCATTCCACCATTCCCACGAGCAGATTAAAATCAGAAGATAACCCAGCACAATAAAAACTGTATGGTTCCAGATGATGCTATTCCAGATCAGATTGAATAGGATCACATAGGTGAAATACTTGGTCCATTGTTTTTTTGAGCTGACCTGATCCAGTTTTCGATTTATCAGAAATATCCAGATGGCTCCGGAGATAAGATGAAACGTGATCAACAGGTATGGCCAAAGAAAATCATTCATGGTTTTCCCTTAAATCTTTCAGCACCCAGAAAATGCCTTTCAAATCGGACCGCATATGTGTAATGAGTAACTGTATAACCAGACTTTCAATGAAACCTATCAGGCTGATATTCACCATAAAATAAAAGTAGATGGGCTTATATCCGAAAAAGAAAAGCATTATAAAAAAGAGGCCCTGGAAGTACCCTGCAATTTTGATTGAGTAGAGATGAAAACTCTGAATCTCTCCAAATTTTATTAAAGGTGAAACAATCACAATCACATAACAAACCACAAATAGATAGAACAGCCATGCATCCGCACCTATTTCATCCATTTTGAAAACGATGATTCCGCTAAGGGCAGTGATATACACTCCTATATCGGCCAGAGAGTCGAGTCGGGCACCTATTTGAGTCTTCTGATTAAACCGGCGGGCGATCCATCCATCCCAAACATCCGTGTTCAAACTGATCACTAATAGTATGGCAAATGCCATCTCTTGTTTCAGAATGATCATCAATGCAATAACAGGAAAGATCAAAAGCCTGTAGAGAGAGAGGATATTTGGAATGGTGAGGGGTATTTTTATATTTAGCAGAGTGATCTCAGACATGATGGTTGGTTTGAAAAAGTTGACATCCTTGATCCTGCAACAGTGTTATGGCTTCTTCTAATTTCATGGTCCTTATATTCCCAACAGCTCCTCTGCAAAAGGGGCACCCATGGTAGTCTCCTTTAACATCCATATGGAGGTAACGGTTCCCGGCTCCAAAGCATCCTGTTTTCCTTTGATGGTACCCTGGAAATTGTATAATTGGAAATGATCGGAATTGTTTGCCCGAATTGATTTTCAGATAGAAATCAACTACAGCCTTCTGTTCCTCTTCTCTCAGTAAAATATCTTTACCTGCATAGTTGCCGGCTTTCCTGGCTTCAAGAAATCTCACAAATGGAACATTGAGTTCTCTTGCCATTTCCATATATTTCATCAGATCCCCTTCGTTGGCCATGGCTCGGGTAACGCACAGGGTGAGATTCGGAATGATCCCAGCCTGTATACAGTTGCTGACTGCCTTTAGAACCCAGTCAAAAGCGTCTGGATGGTTGCGAAAACGATTGTGCCTCTCCTTATCCCAGTGATCAAGGCTGATGGTAGCCCCTGTCAATCCTGATTTTTTAAGGGCTTGGGCCTTCTCCTGTGTAAAGCCATAGCCTGATGTGGATAACCAGAACTCAATGGTTCCTTTTGGAATCTCCATCAGTTTGAGAAGATCATTCAATCTTAGCATGGGTTCTCCACCTCCGATTTGAATGTGACGAATTCCATTGTGAATGGCATCTTCCATTACGTTCTTCAAATCTGAAAAAGATAGAAGTTCACTGGTGCTGAGATCTTTCCCTTCAAAACAGTGTTCACAACCATAATGGCATCGACTGGAGATGGAGAGGATCAGGGTTTGTAAAGGGATCTGACTGGGTCTCTTTTGAAAGGCCTTTTGAATCTCTCTTTGAATAACATCATTGAAGCCCCTGGATGGAAATCCAGGTAGATAAATGCTCCAATAATAACGACCTTCGAATTGGACAATTTTCTGATCACGTTTGTATCCATGCAGCCTCGGCCGCTGACCTGCTAAAAGTTTAAGTGCTTTTACAGCTACAATTGGATTCTTTAAGGTGTAGAGTGAGATTCTGAGGAGTATAAGCCCAGCCCACATTTTGATACACCATGCCCGGAATCCTACAACCAATCTGTTACTCTCCTTTCTTTCCCATCTTCCCATTCCGTAATATGTGTTCCGCCAGCATTTCCTGCATCAACTCATTTGAATATACATTGAAATTCCCCGACTTCC
This sequence comes from Bacteroidales bacterium, assembly GCA_029938715.1. Taxonomy (GTDB): domain Bacteria; phylum Bacteroidota; class Bacteroidia; order Bacteroidales. Next base: position 69,339 of record JAOZUK010000008.1, read on the forward strand.
GGATCTCCTTCAGCGCTTTAATTTTAGGGACCCCTTTGGGATCCTGAAGAATCTGATAGTAGCCTTTGGAATGCAATACGATGGTCCGATCTTCCCCTTTGTATTCCGGTACGCGAAAAATCAGGGTAGCCTCGTTCCCAATCTCCGGCTGATCATAGTAAAGATCATCGTCTTCCTTCAGCATTTTGGTCACATTTTCCTCTGCCTCAGTTATTGCTTCCTGAATCGTAATGCTTTTTGATATAAACTCTGATTCACTGTTTAGACTGAGCTCTGCAAAACCAATTTCCCAGAAGTAAGAGCCAGCTTCCAGTTTTATCTGAACCGGGCCGTTTCCTCTTTCACTTACATCAAAGCTCAGGATATCTTTTTTAAATGCCATGGGTCCCACGGTATGAAAAAAGTCCTGGAAAACCCACTCCCCATCAATATTTAAAAAAAGGGAGAGAGGGATATTCTGACTTAAGCTCCAATTTTCCATTTTCTCCGGATCCCCGTCTTCTTGTTTTTTCATCCAGGCCTTGTAGGAGGCCCCAAGCATCTCTCTGAAATTCTGATATACAAAATCAAGCCAGTAACTGTTTTT
>JAOZUK010000471.1 GCA_029938715.1 Bacteroidales bacterium
TGATAATTGTATCACATTTAACCCATTGTACCTAGCGAAGCCAGATGAATACGGTTTTTCTGTAGGAAATCCCTCCTAGCATCCTAAAATATAAAACCAAGCATATTTCTGCTCATCTCATGGAAAAAAGATATAAAATATCCAGTTATTAGCCTTATTGGTTAATAAACGGATAAAAAACATCCATCAAGAGATAAAAAATAATCAATTATATACCAATATAGTTAACAGATGGCTATTTTATATATTTCTGTTTTTTCTGGTGTCGATTTAAGGCCTCTGCAGTACAGCAACAAAAATGCTGTTGATAACGAGAATATCTCTTCAAGATATTTCCCGTTACCAACAGCACATCATCATCATATTTATAAGGGAGAAAGAAAAATAGGGTCTAACAAAGTCAAATTCGGACTGCAGCGGTAGCTGCAATGTTGTTTGTACTACCATTAACTATTACCTGAAATATATCAGCAGTCCATTTACACCGACATATTTACACACATTTTGATTCTTTTGAAATCCCCTCTCAAAAAAGTTTTGAGGGGTTTTAAAAGAATCTTTTCGCTCTTGCATGACACATTGACTGTCAACGATGTGCTGATATTTTGCTCAATTAAGAAAGTGTAAACGAGGTTTTGATTAATACCCACTATCCACTATCCACTATCCACTAACCACCGATTCACCGTACAAAAATCTCTTGATTTTGTGGGTGGGGGTTTTTTCGAAGGGTTGTACCTGATGAATCATCGATTGTAACCTGGAGTTTCGGGCCACGGTCTGGTTGACCTGGACCATAAGTTCTTCGAGCACTTCATCGGCTTTTGACTGCAGTACTTTCTGAAAATCGGTGGCGTTCTCCTTCAGGTGCTGAAGATGTTCTTCAATGACCTCATCAGCTTTGGACTGCATCTGGTGCTGAAGTTCGGTGGCGTTTTCTTTCAGGTGTTTAAAGCGCTCTTCCATCACCTCCACCTTCAGGTGAACCCTGGCTACCAGTTTGCCTTTGTACTCCATCACCAAGGAATCGCTTACAATCTCTTTGCTGTTGATCAGTGCTTCGATCTCTTCTGGATAAATATTTTCTCCGTTGGGGCCCAGGATCATATTCTTGGAACGGCCACGGATAAAGAGGATTCCGTTGTTGTCCATATAGCCAAGGTCGCCGGTTTTGAAGAAACCGTCGTCGGTAAATACCTCTTTGGTCTTCTCCTCGTCTTTGTAATAGCCTTTCATGATATTGGGACCAGTAACCACAATCTCACCTTCATGGGTCACAGGATCGGGATTATCGATCTTTACCACGCACTCTTCCATCACGGTTCCTACCGATCTGTAAATTGCATGGTCGGGATCAAATCCGGCGATCATGGGAGAAGTCTCGGTAAGTCCGTATCCAATGGCGTAGGGAAATCTGCCTTCGATGAGGAACTTCTCCACATCGGGTGCCAGGGGAGCTCCTCCCACTCCAAAGAAACGCATCTCTCCGCCAAAGAATACCTTGAGTTTGTTGGCCGCTGCACGTGAAAGCAATTTTCGGGTAACACCCACTTTCATCAGGGAACGCAGAACGGGTGATTTGGTCAATGCGGGTTTCACCTTGTTCCGGTAGATCTTTTCAATGATCATGGGCACGGTCAACATGGTGGTGGGTTTATACTCCTGGAGCACGGGGGTAAGGACAGAGGCTGTGGGAGCCTTGTCGATATAGTGGATCCTGGCTCCATTCAAAAGGGGAACCACCATGCCAATGGTACATTCGTAGGAGTGTGCCAGTGGCAGGACAGAGAGAAAGCGGTCGGAGGCGATTATCTCATGAACGGTTCCAGACTGGATGCCATTGCTCACAATATTGTAGTGGCTTAACATCACCCCTTTGGACCTGCCAGTGGTTCCTGATGTATAGATAATGGATGCCAGATCGTCAGATTTTGCCTGGTAGAGCGACTCCTCTCCAATTGCCTGCTTGGAATCTGCTTCCAGTTTGACCATTTGGCCAGGGGTATGGGAAGGGATTTTGATTTTGCCCGATTCCACATCCAGTACCTGGAAGTTATCCATATTCACTACCAGCTCCACGGCCTTGGGAATTCCATCTTTTAGCTTATGGAGTAACTTGCCCGAAACAAAGATAGATTTTGCCTCGGAGTGCTCCAGGATGGATCGGATCTCCGGTCCCTGAAAATCGGGAAGAATTGGAACAGTGGTTGCTCCACAAGTAAGGATGCCGAAGTAGGCCACTACCCACTGTGGACTGTTCTCACTGATTATGGCCACCTTGTTGCCCGATTTAATGCCTGCACTCTGGAGCATTACAGCAATATGCCTGGTGGCATTCTCAAGCTCCTTGTAATTATAATCGGTTCCATCCACACTGGTGAGGGCGAGGTTGGCAGGATAAAGCTTTCCACTGTTCTTAAGCAGGAGGGGAAGGTTTGTAACATCTTTCCATTTGCTTGA
>JAOZUK010000170.1 GCA_029938715.1 Bacteroidales bacterium
ACAGATAGCCAATGACTTCGGGGTGGGCAAAGACCATTCCCAACCGTATACCGGCTAGTCCCCATGCTTTTGAAAGTGTCTGCAAAACCACCAGGTTTTCAATTTCCGGAACCTTTGAAAGCATCCCCGGATCATCGCTGAAATCTATATACGCCTCGTCTACAACCACCAGGCAACTTACGCTCTGAACAATCCGAAGCATGGCTTTGCGGTTCAGAACATTGGCTGTGGGATTGTTGGGGGAACAGAGGAAAATCAGTTTTGTCCTGTCATCCACTGCCTCAAGCACCCTGTGGGAATCGAGGCTGAAATCCTCCTGAAGCAATACGCTTCTTCGCTCAATATCATTTATTTGTGCACAAACTCCATACATCCCATAGGTGGGATCCACAGTCACTACATTGTCTCTCCCCGGTTCACAGAATACCCTGAATAGAAGGTCGATTCCTTCATCACTTCCATTGCCCAGAAATATAGAATCCACAGGAATCTCCTTGATCACTGCCATCAGCTTCTTCAGCTCCAGCTGCTGTGGATCCGGGTACCTGTTTAAAGGTGCATTGTGTGGATTCTCATTGGCATCCAGAAATACAGATGCACTGCCCGAGAATTCGTCCCGTGCCGAAGAATAGGGCTGGAGTTTCAGGATGTTATCCCTCACCAGAGACTTTATGCTAAACTCCTCACTCATTGTTATTTGACCTTAACCTGATAGAGACCGCATTGCTATGGGCCTGCAGGTTCTCCGCTTCAGCCATGGTCATAATGGCGTCTCCGATGTTGTGCAGTCCATACTTACTGATCTCCTGAAAGGTTATTTTCTTATAGAAGCTATCCATATTTACACCGCTATAGGCATGGGCCCATCCATTGGTGGGAAGTGTATGGTTGGTTCCTGAGGCATAGTCACCAGCACTCTCGGGTGTATAATCACCAAGGAATACCGAGCCGGCATTCACCACCAGTTCAGCCAATTCACCGTAGTTCTCAGTTACAATGATCAGGTGTTCGGGAGCATACATGTTAATCATCTCAATGACCTCTTCCTGGTTTTTGAGAAGGATTAATTTACTGTTATTCAGAGCCTCAGCAGCGATATCTCTCCTGGGCAGATCTGCCAGTTGAATGTTTAATTGGGCCTTTACGCTGTCTATCATCTTCCCCGAATCTGTCACCAAAAGTACCTGGCTATCTGGACCGTGTTCAGCCTGAGAGAGCAGGTCTGAAGCTATAAAAGCAGGATTTGAAGTTGCATCTGCAATAACAGCCAGCTCAGAAGGGCCAGCCGGCATGTCAATGGCCACTTTTTCCCGGCTTACAATCTGTTTAGCCATGGTCACATACTGATTTCCCGGACCAAATATTTTGCTCACAGCAGGAATGGATTCAGTTCCGTAAGCCATGGCTGCGATGGCCTGTACTCCTCCTACGCTGAACACCCTGCGGATACCCAGCAGATCAGCAATGTAGAGGATGGCCGGACTCACACGCCCCCCTTCCCCGGGAGGTGTGCATAGGATTACCTCGGAACAGCCCGCAATTTTTGCCGGTATGCCCAGCATCAATACAGTGGAGAGTAAGGGTGCCGATCCACCCGGAATGTATAGTCCCACCTTGCTGATGGGAACCGGTTTCTGCCAGCACCGAACCCCAGCTGTGGTAACAGTGGTTTCCATAGGGTGAAGCTGATTCTTATGGAAGGTTAGGATGTTCCAATGGGCCTCTTCAATGGCCTTTTTCAAAGATTTATTCACTTTTTCACCTGCATTGCGGATCTCTTCAGCAGGTACTTCCATTACTTCCGGCTCAAATCCATCAAACTTCAGGGAATACTCTTTTACCGCACGATCGCCGTTTTTCGCCACATGGTCAATGATCTTCCGGACCTGGTCCTCAAGAGATGAATGATTCAATTGAGGCCTCTTAAGCAAGACTTTCCAACTCTCTTTTTCTGGATAACGCAGTATATTCATGGGTAATTAACTATTATCAAACAATCATTTTCTCAATGGGAATCACCAGAATTCCCTGGGCGCCGAGCTCTCTTAAGCTATCAATCACTCCCCAGAAAGTTTTCTCATTGAGAACAGAATGAACCGAACTCCATCCCTCTTCTGCCAGAGGCATCACAGTTGGGCTCTTCATGCCTGGAATCACATCGATGATCTTCTGAAGATTTTCATTGGGAGCATTCAGTAATATGTATTTATTATTTGAAGCGGCGAGCACACTTCGAATACGAAATATTAAATCATTCAACAATGCAGATACTTCCTCTCCAAGATTCCGATTGGCTATGACTACAGCCTCCGATTTCATAACCACCTCAACTTCTTTCAATCCATTGCTAATCAGAGTGCTACCCGAACTTACAATATCAAAAACAGCATCAGCTACTCCAATGGATGGAGCCAGTTCAACCGATCCACTTAACGTATGCACATCTGAACTCACTCCATGCTCGGCCAGATACTTTTCCAATATTACCGGGTAAGAAGTTGCAATTCGCTTGCCTTCCAAATCTTCAAGTCCTCCGTAGGTTTCGGATTTAGGAACTGCAATGGAGAGCCGGCACCTTGAATAACCCAACCTTTCAATCAGATCAACCTGGCAGGATTTCTCAGCAAATTCATTCTCTCCAACAATCCCAATATCCGCCACACCATCCTCCACATACTGGGGAATATCGTCATCCCTGAGGTAGATCACTTCCAGCGGGAATGATTGAGCCACGGATCTTAATTTTCTGGAACCGTTATTTAAGGAGATCCCGGCTTCCTTTAACAGATTCAGCGATTTTTCACTGAGACGGCCCGATTTCTGTATGGCAATTCTGATCTTTTCCATTGCTTTTGTCTTCTCTTAAACTAAAAAAGGTCTGCAGTATCTGCAAACCTAACAACAATATTTTTTGGGTTACATTAAACTGCACAGGGTTCTAACCAGTCACGTAGTGATGGTAATGCTGAACGCTATGCCTGTAATTCCTCATTTTCATAAAAATGTAGTGCAATATTAAGTAATAATTTGTACAACACAAGGGGTTTCTATGATTAATTTATTGTTAAAATGACCTGAAACACTTTCGGTCTGATAGTTTTTTTAGATATCCTTGACGAGGATGTTTGATGGTGATTCCCTGATGGAATGTAAAATATGCTCATGAATTCTGGCTATTCTTCCCAGTTCGTCCGACTCGGTTACAACCATCTGATCGCCCCCCATCAGCTCCATCTGACTGTATACATACTCCACAGTTATTCTGTTGATATCTACTGCAGGTTGATAGGAACGATCTTTGGGATTATCAGCTGCAAGTTCGGCCAGTATTCCTGCAGTTACAAGTTCATACACCAGTTCGTTCACCAACCTGAGCGGGATTCCCAGCCTGTGACTTATATAATCACTATTCCAGGCCTCTCCCCCATCTTCAAAGTTCTTTATAATGTGATGTGAGATGAGCAGAGTCAAAATCCGTTTGTTGTTATGGCTTAAATTCAGGGCATTCTCTTCGAATTCGTAATTATCTATATTCTGATAAGCAAATGAGATCTCGGCCCCCATAAGTACAATTAACCAGGTAATTTGCAGCCACAACAGAAAAAGGGGAATAATGGCAATACCTCCATAGAGGGTGTTCATGCGCCATACCCCAATTTGAAGATTCTGATATAACATCTGGAAAAATACGGCCACCGTACCCGCAAAAATACCTGCTATAAGGGCATATTTAAACTTCACCTTGGTATTGGGCATCACAATATATACAAGGGTAAACAGGAGCCACATGGAGACAAATGGAACAATTTTAATAAGCGATACAACCAGTGGTTTTAAGTATTCAAACTGGTCCGCAGCAGATTTCATTCTTACCATAAAACTTCCCGAAAGACCTATGGCAAAGGGACTCAAAATCATGATGGCCAGATAGTCAGAAAACTTCCGAATAGGGCTCCGGGCTTTTCTGATCTGCCAGATATCGTTAAAGGATGACTCAATATTATTAAGCACCTGGATCACCGACCAGAAAAGTATGACACCTCCAATACTTGCCACAACGCCGCTTTTTACATTTAATAAAAGGCTGTCAATCAGATTGGTCAGCTTATCCATGATCATATTTTCCTGACCCTGCATATTAATGCTAACAACCAATCTGGCCACAATGGATTGCACCCGGTCCTCAAATCCAAAGTTGCGGGAGATAGCGAAAAAAATGGCAAAAACAGGAACAATGGAGAGCATTGTAAAATAGGTAAGGGCAGCAGCTTTTACAGTGGCCCTGTCCTCGAAGAAGCCCTTAAATGCCAGGAAGTAAATTCGGGATTGGGTGATCAGAAATGCTCGACGGCGCGACTTGGAAGTAAGGTCGTGTGACCAGATATCCTCTTTGAAGAAAGTCTTGAGCTTTTTGAGCATGCCGAACCTTTTAGCCAAACAAATATAATAAACTTGTACAAAGGAATAGGGAAAAACTATATTTGCATTTTAATATCCCAAATATGGCTACACTAAAAGAGAGATTCAGCAAATGGAAGGAGACCAGGTCCAAATGGCAAAAAGCCGGAGATATTATTTTCTGGTTGTTGCTAATCCTGTTAATTATTCCAGGACCCAGAAAAGTGATTTCCACCGCTGTAAATAAAGTTGTACTTAATGTTAAGAATCCTGGAATTGAAAAAGAGGAGAATCAGCAGCAATTACACGACCTTGATTACAACTGGACGCTGGCATGGTCTGCCGATGAACCTTTCTACTTCAGCGATCTTAGGGAAGAGGTTGTTTTTCTGAACTTCTGGGCCACATGGTGCCCTCCGTGCGTAGCTGAGTTGCCTGAAATACAACGTGCTTATGAAAGATATGGAGACCAGATCGCTTTCGTTCTGGTAACCAATCAGGATCCTGCAGTAGTGGAAGATTTTATGGATAAACATGGATACAGGTTACCTGTATTTTACATGGGCCCAAAAACTCCTGAAATTTTTAACCACAGGGCACTTCCTACCACATTTATAATCTCCAGGGAAGGTAAGATTGTATCTAAAAAAACAGGTGCTGCCAACTGGGATTCAAAGGCTACCTATAAGATCTTTGAGGAATTACTTAAGTAGTTTTCCTGTAGTTGGTGATGGCCAGGGTCAATATGATCACTGCAAAGATACAGAGGCTGTAAAACTCTCGGCTGATATCCCTGAAATCTGAACCCTTCAGCAAGATCATGCGAATCACCTTCATAAAATAGGCCACCGGGTTGGCCAGGTTGATCTTTTGGGCCCAGATGGGCATGCTGTCGGCCGGTGTAAATATCCCACTCATCAGAATAAAGGTAAGCATGAAGAAAAAGGCCATATACATCAACTGCTGCTGGGTATGAGATATGGTAGAGAGGAAAAGTCCGATCCCCAGCACCGCCAGCAGGTAGACACAGGTAAAAAGGAAGAGCAGGCCAAGGCTTCCCACTATGGGCAGTCCGAACAGGAGTCTGCCAATGAGTAATCCGAATGCAAGTTCAAAAAGTGCGATGACCATAAAGGGAATCAGTTTTGCCATGATAAACTGGTACTTCCGGATAGGGGTGACATTGATCTGTTCGGTGGTCCCCATCTCCTTCTCTCTCACCAGGTTCAGTGCAGTCAGCAACATCCCGATCAGGGTTACAATGATCACCAGGATCCCCGAAAACATATAGATTTTAAAATCGAGCAAGGGGTTGTACCAGTACCTGGGAATAATCTCAAGGTTGGTAATGCGGTCTGCACCATCCAGTCCAAACCATTCTGCCCGTACCTGGCCATTAAAATCGGCGATGATCTGGGTACAATATGCGTTAATCAGTCCCGCCTCAGTGGCATTAATGGCATTTACCACCAGCTGTAGGTCCGTCTCTTTTTCGCTGTAGAGGCTCTTCTCAAAACCATGCTGCATATGAAGGATCACATCCACTTGGTCGCCGGTCAGCTTATCCTCTGCCTCCTGGTAATTGCTGGTGGCCAGGTTGATCTCAAAGAAGGGAGAGCCTTCAAAACGGGAAACCAGCAGACGCGATGCCTGTGAGTAATCCTGGTCCACCACCGCCATACTGATCCCCTTCATCTCCAGGCTTGCTGCATAGGTAAGCAGGATCATCTGCACCACAGGAACCACAAAAATAATGGGAAGCATCAATCTGTTCCGGAAGATCTGCTTGAACTCTTTGACCAGTAGTGTAGCTATTATCCTCATATCTGTCGTGCTAATTCAATCTGATTTTAAACCTCTTTACCGAGGCCAGGATAAAGAAGAGAGTCATCCCCAGCATAATCAGAGTCTCCTTCCAGATAAAGGCAAAGCCGGTCCCCTTCAGCATGATATTTTTTACCACTACAATAAACCAGCGGGCCGGCATTATGGTCGAGAACCATTGCAAAACTTTCGGCATATTGTCGATGGGGAAAATAAAGCCGGATAGCAGTATGGTCGGGAGCATAAGCCCCAGCATACTCATAAACATAGCCATCTGCTGTGTCTTTGCACTGGTGGAGATCAACACCCCCAATGAGAGGGCCAGGGTGATATAGAGCATGCACTCCAGCATCAGCAGCCACAGACTCCCCTTCACAGGCACATCAAATACCAGGAATCCCAGCAGCACAATGGTCATGGCGTTGGTAAAGGATAATAACACATAAGGCGTTACTTTGCCCAGGATGATCTCCCTGGGCTTCAGTGGTGATGCCAGCAAGAGTTCCATGGTACCAAACTCCTTCTCCCGGGTGATGGTCACCGAGGTCATCAGCGCCGATATTAACATCAGGATCAGAGCCATCAGTCCGGGTACAAACATATAGACCCCTTTCATCTCCTCGTTGTAGAACATTCTGGATTTCATATTCACCGACCAGGGCATCTCCACATCCTGGTTCACGGATTGAAAGTAGGTCATCAATACCCCCTGGAGATAGGTCAGTGACAGCTGAGCCGTATTGGCATCCGAAGCATCGGTAATCAGCTTGATTGCGGCATGATTCTCCCTCCGAAGGTTCCGCTCAAAGCCCTCCTCAAAAACCACCACCACTTTAGCTCTGCCACTGCGGAACAGATCCCCGATCTCCTCCTCATGATCAATGTATCCGGCAGGTACAAAGTATCCCGATGAAAATATCTTCTGGGTGGCCCTGATGGATGCCTGGTCCATGGAGCGGTCCCAGATTCCCACCTCCACATCCCGGATCTCGGTGGTTACTACAAAACCAAACAGAATGATCATCACGATGGGTAGCCCAAAGAGGATCAAAAGGGTCCGCATATCCCTGAAGATATGCTGAAACTCCTTTTTCACAAATCCAAAAAACCGGTTCATAATCGGGCCAGTTTAAGAAATACTTCATTCATATTTTTCGAGTCAAACTGCTGCTTCAGTGCAGCGGGGGTATCCAGTGCATCGATCCGGCCATCCACCATAATCGATACCCGGTCGCAATACTCTGCTTCGTCCATATAATGGGTAGTCACAAAAACAGTAATCCCCTCCTCTGTGGCATCGTGGATCATCTCCCAGAATTGTCTCCTGGTGATGGGATCCACACCGCCGGTAGGTTCATCAAGGAAAACAACAGCCGGTTGATGAAATATGGCCACCGAAAAAGCCAGTTTCTGCTTCCACCCCAGTGGGACCTCCCTGATAAGCCTGCTACGGATATACGTAAGACCAAGTCTATCAAGCAGTTGCTCCTCACGCGAGGCAATCTGTTTTCTCCCCAGTCCGTAGATCCCGGCATAGAGGCGAATATTCTCAGAGACCGTAAGATCCTCGTAGAGGGAGAATTTCTGCGACATATAACCGATCTTTTTCTTGATCCGTTCACGTTCACGATAAACATTATGTCCTGCCACATAAATCTCCCCGGAGGTGGGATAGGATAGTCCGCAGAGAATCCTCATGGCTGTGGTCTTCCCTGCCCCGTTGGCACCCAGGAAACCAAAGATCTCTCCCCGCTCCACATGAAAGGTAAGCCGGTCGTTGGCCGTAAAGGAGCCAAACTTCTTCACCATATCCTTCACTTCAATGATATGTTCGCGCTTACTCATCAGATCGTCTCTCCATTATTAAGTTGCTCCCCGCTCTCCTGCTCGATCAGTCCCATAAACCGATCCTCTATAGATGGGGTGATCTTTTTCCACTCAATGGAGGAATCGCCCCATCCGTCCAGAATCGATTTTATCAGTACCGCATCCCCTTCCGAACGAAGGGTCACATGGAGCTGATCCCCGAAGAGCCAGGCGTGTTTGCACCCTTCCATGCGCCTTACCCGCTCCAGGTAAGTATATACCCCACTGTTGCTTCTCAGCGAAAAGAGCTGTGCTTCATCTCTGTCATAAGGCTTTGAGGGATCTGTGATCTCCAGCAGCTTCCCCTTCTGGATCAGACCAACGCGGTCGCACATTTCCGCTTCATCCATATAGGGCGTGGAGACAACGATGGTAATCCCCTCTTTCTGAATCTTCTTGAGCATATCCCAGAATTCCCGGCGGCTTACAGCATCCACTCCGGTGGTGGGTTCATCCAGAATCAACACCTCAGGCCTGTGAATAAGTGCACAAGAGAGTGCCAGCTTCTGCTTCATCCCCCCGGAGAGCTTTCCTGCCAGTCGCTTTTTAAAGGGGGCAATCTGTTCATACACATCACGGATCAGGTCATAGTTCTCATGAACATTGGTTCCGAAAACCCGGGCATAAAAGGCCAGGTTCTCCTCCACCGACAGGTCCATATAGAGCGAGAAACGACCCGGCATATAGCCAA
>JAOZUK010000472.1 GCA_029938715.1 Bacteroidales bacterium
AAAGTATAAAGTATAAAGAGTTATGATAAAGGATTTGAATGAGTTGGAGGTTTGGTTTGTAACGGGAAGTCAGCACCTGTATGGCAAAGAGACGCTGAAACAGGTGGAAAAGAATTCAAATGAGATTGCCGTTGCACTGGACAGGTGCAGTGCCATACCTGTGAAGGTGGTTTTTAAGCCAGTTTTGACCACACCGGATGCCATTCATAAGCTGTGTCAGGAGGCAAATATTGCCAAAAACTGCATCGGACTTATCACCTGGATGCATACTTTTTCACCTGGCAGGATGTGGATTGCCGGACTGAAGTCGTTGTCCAGGCCGTTTATGCATCTACATACCCAGTTTAACAGAGATATTCCCTGGGAATCGATCGATATGGATTTCATGAACCTCAACCAGTCGGCCCATGGGGGCAGGGAGTTTGGGTTTATTGGATCCAGGTTAAGAATTGACAGGAAAGTGGTAGTGGGTCACTGGCAGAACCCGGACATACAGTCAAAAATCGGAGTCTGGGTAAGGGCTGCCGCTGCATGGTTTGACTGGCAGGGAGGCAAAGTGGCACGTTTTGGAGACAACATGCGTGAAGTGGCAGTTACTGAAGGGAACAAAGTGTCGGCCCAAATACAGTTTGGATATTCGGTGTCGGGTTACGGGGTTGGAGACCTGGTAGCGATTGTAAATAGTGTATCGGACCATGAAATAATGGACCTCGTTGAAACTTATGAGCAGCTCTATCAGGTACCAGAAGATGCCAAAGGGGGAGGATCACTTAGCGATGCACTTAAGGAGGCAGCCCGGATTGAAAAAGGGATGCGCAATTTTCTTGAGGAGGGAGGTTTCTCCGCATTCACCACCACATTTGAGGATCTGCACGGTCTTACTCAATTGCCGGGACTGGCTGTTCAAAGGTTGATGGCTGATGGATATGGATTTGGAGCAGAAGGAGATTGGAAGACTGCTGCTCTTGTAAGAGCCATGAAGGTTATGGCTATTGGAATGGAAGGAGGTACTTCATTTATGGAAGATTACACCTACCATTTACACCCCGATGGAATGAAGGTACTGGGCGCACATATGCTTGAGGTTTGTCCCTCCATTGGAGAGGGAAAAGCCAGCCTGGAAGTGCATCCATTGGGAATCGGAGGGAAGGCAGATCCAGCCAGACTGGTATTTGATGTGGCCTCCGGACCTGGGATAAATGCCTCCATTATGGACCTGGGCAACCGATTCAGATTGCTTGTGAATCCCTGTGATGTGGTTCCTTCTGATGCTCCATTGCCTAATCTGCCCGTTGCAAGGGTGGTATGGCAGCCCTATCCCAATCTGGAAGTAGCTGCGGGTTCATGGATACATGCCGGTGGAGCACACCATACCGGCTTCAGTATGGCAGTAACCAAGGAGCATATGGAGGACTTTTCAGAGATTGCTGGAATTGAGTATGTGCTCATTGACAAAGATACCACCATCTCATCCATTAAGAAGGAGTTAAGGTGGAATGACCTCTATTATCATATGGCAAAAGGATTGTAAAAAATTGATAACAGTGATTTTCAATTATGCTTGAATTATTAAAGGAGAAGGTGTTGGTGGCCAACCTGGATTTGGTCAGGCACAACCTGGTCGTATTCACATGGGGAAACGCCAGTGAAAGAGATCGGGAAACAGGATACATTGTAATTAAACCATCTGGAATTCCTTATGACCAGATGAAAGCGGAGCATATGGTGGTGCTCGATGCAAATGGAAAGTCAGTAGAAGGGGAGCTGAAACCATCCTCAGATGCACCCACGCATGTGGAGCTTTACAGGCAGTTCAAAGAGATTGGTGGTGTGGTACATACCCATTCTGAGTGGGCTACCTCATGGGCTCAGGCAGGAAAAAACATCCCTGCATACGGTACAACTCATGCAGACTATTTCTATGGTGAAATTCCCTGTGCCAGGGCATTAACCAGGGAAGAGGTTGAGACTGATTACGAGGTGAACACAGGTAGGGTGATCGTCGAAATATTTGAATCGCTGGATTACATGAGTTTGCCCGGCGTGCTGGTTCATGGACATGCCCCTTTTACCTGGGGAAAGGATGGAAAGGATGCGGTAGATCATGCGGTGGTGATTGAAGAGGTGGCTAAAATGGCTTTTCGTACCGAGGTTCTTGGGAACCGGATTCCCATAGAACAGTTTCTGTTGGATAAACACTACCTTCGAAAGCATGGCAAAGATGCCTATTATGGACAACAATATGACTAAGTATACAATTGGAGTAGATTATGGAACGGATTCGGTCCGTGCACTGGTGGTAGACACGCGGACCGGGGAGGAGACGGGAACACATGTTTTCTATTACCCACGTTGGAAAGAGGGTCTCTACTGTGACCCGGCAAAAAATCAGTTTCGGCAACATCCCCTGGATTACCTGGAGGGTCTTGAGATAACCATCAGAGAAGCAT
>JAOZUK010000473.1 GCA_029938715.1 Bacteroidales bacterium
CGGGAACCGTACATACCAACTCACAACAATTGCCATCCAGACCTGGCTTGGGAAAGATATATCCATCACAAAGCTTCCTTTTCAAGAAAATCTATAAATCTTTACTCCTCAGTCTGATTTTAACGCTCACTGTATCAGTTAGATTGCTTGAGGCTCAAGACCTTTATGCTATTAAAAGTGGAAACTGGAATGATCCCACAGTCTGGTCCAGTACATCAGGAGGCGGTCCCTGTTTTTGCTTTCCTAATGCAAACAATGATATTCATATCAATGAGACAGGAGCAGGGTATACTGTAAATATGAATGTGGATGGAGATGCCAGGAATGTGACCATTTATGGTGGAGGAACACTACTCTGGATTGCCAATGCAATTGAGCTGCAAATAAATAATGGAGGAACCCTATTGGTAGAATTGGGAGGGACCCTGGATGAAAATGGAAGGCTGGAGGCAAAAATTGAATTAGTTACTGATGGTTCGGGCTACACCATTGACAATGATGGAAACTTTAGTATTTATGATCTTGAACTGGAGAATGCAGGGGGTAGTTTGACATTGACCGGTTCGTCTGATATAACCATACTTAACAATTTGGAGTTTGTTGATTCCAATGTCACATTTACTAATAACAATACTAGAACGGTATCCATCAGTGACCTTCGCATGAATGGGGGTTCCGGTGATCTGAATAACAATGAAACCTTAGACATTCAAAATGATTTGAACATTAATGGAAACAACTCAAATCTAATAAACAACAATTTAATAGTTGTCCTTCACCATCTCCAATTCCAACGAGACAATTGTACGATTATTAACAATAAAACGATAAATGTTATTGGAAATTTACAGGCCGGGACTAACGATGATGGTAATGTTTTTACCAATAGTGTGGGTAGTACTTCAACCATTGGCGGAAATTTTAGATTTAATAACTCAGACATTACAGTAAACAATTCTGGGATACTAAATCTGGGGGGCGTGTTTGAATTTAACCAGATTGATGAGGGTAGTTCTTTCTATAACTTGGCTGGGGCGACCTGGAATTACGGAGGTGCACTTTTTGATCCTGATGTGAAATTGTATTGTGATTACAGTGGAAGTAGCTTCAACTACAATGGTACTGGTCAGCAGATTATTGATCCACAGGATGCTTACTGGCATCTAAGTCTTTCAAACTCAGGAACTAAAACGAGCCAGGGAAATCTGGATGTGAATGGAGACCTGACAATTTCTGGATCAGTTGAGCTGGATGTTAATGCTGGAAATGATAACCTTAACATTGCCGGCAACTGGACGAATTCAGGGACATTTACAGAGGGTTCCCAAACCGTTTCCTTTGATGGTAGTGCCCCCCAATCTATTGACAATGCTTCGGAGCAGTCCTTTTTTAATTTAACTGTGGATAATGGTGCTGGTATCAGTCTGATCAATAGCAATATTGTTGTAGCTAATATACTTAACATGACTCAGGGCGATATTGCTGCTGGAACAATCAGGATCACCCTGGGTACTGGTATTGGTAATGAGGGCACGCTTTCCTATAGCTCAGGGGTCATTACCGGGGAATTTGAGAGGTGGATAAATTCAACATTCACTGACTACGATTTCCCCGTGGGTACTTCGGGTAATCCTCAGCCTGCGACCGTTAATTTTAGTAATCAATCCGGAGGGTCACTGGTTGTAAGTTTCGTCCAAGCCTCCCCTGGCGAATCGGGTCTTTCTCTGGATGACAATGGAGTTTGCATCGTACATACATACGATAATGGTTATTGGATTTTGTCCTCTGAGAATGGTCTTTCAAGTTCCAATTTCAATCTTAGTCTGGATGCAGACGGGTTTACCCCTCCTGCTATTACCCCTTCTTCCAGGTTGCTTACTCGAGCCAATAGTGGAAGTGATTGGGGTATTAATGGCAATCATTGGGACGCAGTAGACGATGTGGTGCACAGAATAAACATGACCACCCTCTCAGCAGAAGTTACAGTTGGTGATCCGACCGATGATGAGGATCCTATAGTAACCGCACCGGCAGATTATATCTTAGAGGGTTGTGATGTTACGGCAATCACTGACTTTACCTATAACGAGACAGAGACCACGGTTACCCTAGCCGGTTATCAGGCCTTAGCAGGAGCAGCGGCGAGTGATAACTGCAACATAGCCAGTGTTACTTACCAGGATGCCCAGGCCAACAGTTGCCCCATTGAGGTTACCCGGACATGGCGTATTACCGATGACTGTAACAATACGACAACCGTTTATCAGTCGATCGACATTGATGATACGACGCCACCGACGGTCACTGTTCCTAATGATTACATTCTGGAGGGTTGTGCTGTAACTGCCATCACCGTTTTTACCTATAACGAGACAGAGACAGCTGTTACCCTGGCCGGTTATCAGGCCTTAGCAGGAGCAGCGGCGAGTGATAACTGCAACATAGCCA
>JAOZUK010000171.1:0-1838 GCA_029938715.1 Bacteroidales bacterium
TATAATTAATGTTATGTTAAATAGGATATTCAGAAAGAAAGGGAGATATTAAAGCCATACCTCCCCTTCAAACTTTATACTTTGTACTTTGTAACTTACATAGTAGTTTTCAATTCCTTAACCCTTTCATACTGCTCCATCATCTGCTCTTTATAATAAATCCTCTGTAACAGATCCAGGGTTTCAAATTTCACTGTACTATTTTCATCATTCAGTTCATAAGCTTTTTCCAGCACAGGAATTGCCTCCATGTATTTTTCTTTCCCAAGCTCGATCAATTTGACCCTGGTAGCATCATGCTCTTCGGTGTTTGACCTGTCGTAGAAATCAGCACCCTGCAGGTAATAAATGTATCCTACGTCGTACCATACATAGTATATGGTTGGATCAAGTTCTGCAGACTTCTTATAAGATTCGATGGCTTTGTCGATAAACTCAATATCCTCCTTATTGATGAGTAAACGTCCATTCCAGTAAAAACTTTCCGGAATGGTAGGATTGTTTTCAATTACGCCGGCCATATACTCAATTCCTTCATCATATTGCTTTAACTGAATATATGTATCTGCGATATTGGCAATAATATTTACCGTGTCAGGATATTTTTGGTATGCTTCCTTGAGTATATCAAGTGCTTTCAGGGTATCACCTATTGTCATATAATCCATTTTGATCTGCAAATAGGTATTGGGTCCACCGAAATCCACTTCAGCCAGTTGCTGATAGTATTCAATGGCCTTCAAATAGAGCTCTTTATTCTCCGTTTTTGCTGCGATTTCGCGGGCTATGATTCCAGAGTACTGAACCATCACAGTATCCATATCTCCAGAAAAAAGCTCCATTTCATTGATCTCAAGTACATTTTCGAAGGAGCCAAGAGCGTTGTCGTAACTCTCTGAATAATAGTAATTTACACCATCTCTTTTTAACTGATTCTTTAATTCAGCCAAACTCTCTTTGATCTTGGGAGTCAACTTGCCTTTTTCGTCCAGTTCCAGAGCTTTCTTATAGGCATCAGTTGCAATCCTCAGTGGATCATCAGCAATTGGATCCAACTTCTTCCAATCCTGTAATGCACCATTTACAAAGGTGTAAGACATGTGATCATAGATGTATGTTTCAGAAAGCTCACCTTCTATAGTTTCACTATCGGTGCTATTGGGTTCCTTGTAAAACAGCTTCACTGTAGTAGGATCCATTCCCTCCGTAAGTTGTTCCAGTCCAATCATAAATACATCCTGGTAAATTTCGCCCCGTTTCTGCCATGTGGCAGCTTTTACACTCTTTTTGGGATCCTGTATCTCAGCGTCACTCTTATCCACTTTCTTTTTTACTGAATTGTAGTTCAGGAGCACCACAGTGGTCGCATCCTGAGCATTCAGGCTAAATACTATTGTGGCAATGATGGCCAGCGTTACAAACTTTTTCATATTAATTGTGATTAATTTGGTTCCAAAAATAACAACTTTCCCAATAACCTTCAAATAGGATGCCAGAACTGTCTATTGTTATACAGCATCCTCCTCATTGGTTTCAGTAGATTCTCCATTTTCTTCGTTGGCAGGCACCTGGGTTGCAGCGGCAATCTGGTCTCCTTCTCTGAGATTTATCAATCTGACTCCCTGTGTATTACGACCCATCACCCTGACACCGCGAACAGCAAGTCTGATGGCAATACCATTCTCTGTGATGATCATCAGATCATCCGCATCAGTTACGGCTTTTAAGGCTATTAAATTGCCTGTTTTATCAGTGACGTTGATGGTTTTCACCCCTTTTCCTCCCCTGTTGGTAAACCGGTAATCTTCCACACTGGATCGTTTTCCAAATCCATTTTC
>JAOZUK010000171.1:1938-8767 GCA_029938715.1 Bacteroidales bacterium
ACCATATCTTCATCTGCATAAAAATCTTCAGGATCAAACTCTCCTTCATCAGGTACCATCTCAGTCCGGCGTTCATCGCCATATTTCTCTTTCACTTCAATAAGTTCATCTTTAATGATCTGCATTCTCAAGCCTTCATCGGCAAGAATTTGCTTGTAATACTCAATCATCTTCATGAGCTCATCATATTCAGCACGCAATTTATCACGTTCAAGTCCCACCAGACGTTGCAATCGCATATCTAGTATAGCTCTGGACTGAATCTCAGAAAATCCAAATTTCTCAATTAGCCCCTCTTTAGCTTCATCCGGAGTTCTGGATCCCCTGATCAGGGCTATCACTTCATCGATGTGATCCAGTGCCTTCAGCAATCCTTCAAGAATGTGGGCCCGCTTCTCAGCCTGTTCCAGTTCATACTGAGTCCTTCTGACCACCACCTCATGCCGGTGTGCCACAAAGTAAGAGATGATCTGTTTCAGGTTCAACGTACGGGGTCTTCCCTTGACAAGGGCTATGTTATTGACATTGAAAGCTGTTTGTAACTGCGTATATTTCAGTAGATTATTCAGAACAACATAAGCACTGGCTTCCCTCTTCACAATAATCACAATGCGCATGCCTTGCCTGTCCGATTCATCATTGATGTAGGAAATTCCCTCGATCTTTTTCTCGTTGATCAGGTCAGCAGTCTTTCTAATCAGTTCAGCCTTATTAACAAGGTATGGGATCTCAGTAATGATGATTTTCTCACGCCCTGAATCAGTGAACTCAATTTCACTTTTGGCCCTTACTACAATTCTGCCCCTGCCAGTTTCATAGGCTTCCCTTACCCCATTATATCCATAGATAATTCCACCTGTGGGAAAATCAGGAGCTTTAATAATATCAGTCAATTCACTGATCTCAATATCATTATTTTCAATATATGCTATAATGGCATCTACAGAATCGGTGAGGTTATGGGGAGCCATATTGGTAGCCATACCCACAGCAATTCCAGATGTACCATTCACCAGCAGTGTTGGAATGCGCGTAGGCATCACTGTTGGCTCTTCCAGGGTATCATCAAAATTCAGCTGGAAATCTACTGTATTTTTATCCAGATCGGCCATGGAGTCTTCTGCAATCTTCCGCAACCTGGCTTCAGTATAACGCATGGCAGCCGGGCTGTCCCCGTCTACGGAACCAAAGTTCCCCTGTCCTTCCACAAGGGGATAACGAAGTGACCACTGCTGTGCCATCCTTACCATGGCATCATAGACTGAACTATCACCGTGTGGGTGGTACTTGCCAAGCACCTCTCCTACTATTCTTGCTGATTTTTTATAGGATCTATTGGAATATACACCCAACTCGGACATGCCAAAAAGCACCCTTCTGTGAACAGGTTTGAGCCCATCCCTTACATCGGGCAACGCACGTGAAACAATCACCGACATCGAGTAATCGATATAGGCCGATTTCATTTCCTCCTCAATATTTATTCTCAGTATTTTTTCACCTTCCGCCATCTGATTCTAACTAATTAATTACCAATATCTTATATCTGAGCTATCTGCTGTTTCAATTAACACACGAAATTAGTTATTTCCGCCCTAAAAACCTTAGTTTTCATTCCCTTTTATTAACATTGAACTGTTTATAATAGATAGTTGTTCTATTGTTAATCTCAACCCTTATTAGTTACTTTGTTTTAATATAAAAAGAAGGAGTAAATTTCTTATGGATGCACAGTTTTCGCAAAGAATAAAAGACGTACTGGGATATAGCAAGGAAGAAGCCGTCAGGCTGGGTAATTCACACATCAGCGTGGAGCATCTTTTCCTTGGAATTCTGAGAGACGGAGAGGGATTGGCCATTGATGTACTGGTAGTTTTGGGAGTGGAGCTATATGATCTGAGGATGTCTATTGAAAAGAGCATCCGGAATGATCAGCCAGCCACTGTAACAGACCCGGATAGCCTGCCCCTTTTAAAGAGTGCAGAGCGAATCCTCAAACTTACACACCTTGAGGCCCGGTCTATGAAAGAGAAAACCATAGATACCAACCATCTGTTGCTGGCCATCCTGAAAGACGATAATAACTATGCCACCAGGTACTTGGTGGAAAATGGGATTACTTATAATAAGGTGAAACAGGAGATCTCTGATTCACAGCCGGCTAGCAGAGCTGATTTTCCGGGAGACGAGGATGATGAGAGCAAAGGCCCCTTTGGAGGTGGAAGCGGACCATCCGGAGGTGCAAAAGGAAGTTCTGGTTCTTCACAAAAGTCCACTTCTGATACACCGGTACTAGATAATTTCGGAATTGACCTTACCAAAGCTGCAGAAGAGGATCGTTTGGATCCCATTGTTGGAAGAGAGACCGAGATTGAAAGGCTTGCACAGATTCTTAGTCGGCGTAAAAAGAACAATCCGATTCTAATTGGTGAACCCGGAGTGGGAAAATCCGCCATTGCTGAGGGTCTTGCACTCAGAATAATCCAGAGGAAAGTCAGTCGGGTATTGTTTGATAAGAGGGTGGTAACCCTTGATCTGGCCTCCATTGTAGCTGGAACCAAGTACAGGGGACAGTTTGAGGAAAGAATGAAAGCTATTCTAAATGAGCTCACTAAAAATCCGCGAATCATCCTTTTCATAGATGAAATACATACCATTGTAGGTGCCGGTGGTGCCACTGGTTCGCTGGATGCTGCGAACATGCTAAAACCCGCACTGGCTCGAGGTGAGATTCAATGTATTGGAGCTACTACACTGGACGAATACAGGCAGCACATAGAGAAAGATGGAGCCCTGGAAAGAAGGTTTCAAAAGGTGATGATAGATCCTACCACTCCTGATGAAACCATTGATATCCTTCAGAACATCAAAGAACGTTATGAGGATCACCACAATGTAATCTACACCGACGATGCCATAGTTGCCTGCGTGAAGCTAACCCAGCGTTACATCAGTGACCGGCACCTGCCCGATAAAGCCATTGATGCACTAGATGAAGCCGGGTCCAGGGTCCATATCTCAAATATTGTGGTCCCCGACCAGATTGTCAGTCTTGAGCACGACATTGAGAAAACAAAACAGGATAAGATCCAGGCGGTAAAGAACCAGAATTTTGAGAAAGCAGCCAGCTACAGGGATAAGGAGAAAGAACTCCTGGACCGGCTGGAATCAGAAAAGAAAAAATGGGAGAAGGAGTTATCTCTTAACAGGGAGATAGTGGATGAGGAGAAAGTGGCCGAAGTGGTGGCTATGATGACCGGAGTACCTGTACAGCGTATTGCTCAGGCTGAAGGTGCCAGATTGCTTAAAATGGCCGATGAATTGCGTAACAGTGTGATTGGCCAGGATGAAGCTATCAGCAAAGTTGTAAAATCCATTCAGCGAAACAGGGCTGGTTTGAAAGATCCCAATAAGCCCATTGGTACCTTTGTTTTCCTGGGGCCCACCGGGGTAGGTAAAACACAAATGGCCAAAGTGCTTGCTGAATATCTTTTCGAATCCATCGATAACCTGATCAGGATTGACATGAGCGAATATATGGAGAAATTCTCTGTATCGAGGCTGGTGGGAGCACCTCCGGGGTATGTGGGATATGAAGAGGGAGGACAACTTACTGAGAAGGTGCGCAGAAAACCATACGCTGTTGTGCTGTTGGATGAAATTGAAAAAGCACATCCCGATGTATTCAACATCATGCTTCAGGTCCTCGATGAAGGACAACTTACCGACAGTCTTGGAAGGCGTGTGGATTTCAGAAACACCATTGTGATTATGACTTCGAATATCGGGACCAGAGAGTTGAAAGATTTTGGTCAGGGAGTCGGTTTTGCTACCAAAGCAAGGCAGAATACTGCCAATGAGCATGCAAAAAGTGTCATTCAAAAAGCTTTAAAGCGTGCATTTGCACCTGAGTTCCTGAACCGGATCGACGATGTGGTTCTATTTAATACCCTTTCCAGGGAAGATATCCATAAGATCATTGATATTGAACTGAAAGGTCTCTACAACCGGGTTAATGCCCTTGGATTTGAAATCAAGCTCTCCGAAGAGGCAAAAGATTATGTATTGGATAAGGGTTACGACATCCAGTATGGTGCAAGACCTCTGAAACGGGCCATTCAGAAGTACCTGGAGGATCCCATGGCAGAAACAATTATAAAGTCTGCCCTGGTGGAAGGAGATGTCATGCTGGTTGATTTTGATAAGGAGCAGGAAGAGATTACCGTTGGCATTCAGAAGAAGATCGGGGCTTTGCCAAAGGGGAAGAAGGAGTTACCTGAAGGGAAGAAGGAGTTGCCTGAAGGGAAGAAGGAGCTTCCCGAAACTAAAGGTAAGAAAAAGGAGTAACCCCTACTCTACCATTCCATAAAGATCAAATTCTTCAGCACCGGTAATAATTATCTGGTAAAACTCACCTATGGTTAATCGTTGATCGACAGGGATCAATACCTCGTTATCCACTTCAGGCGAGTCATACTGCGTTCGTCCCACGAAATAATCCCCGTCCACTTTGTCTATCAGAACTTTATAAGACTTCCCTATCTTGGCTTCATTGAGATCGTAAGATATTTCCTGCTGCAGTTTCATAATGGCCTCTGCTCTATCAGCTTTCACTTTTCCTGGAATTTGATCTTGAAGCATCCTGAAAGCATGGGTATCCTCTTCGTGAGAGTATGGGAATACACCCAGGCGTTCAAACCTGAATTCCCTTATAAATGACAGTAATTCTTCAAAAGCTTCCTCTGTTTCGCCAGGAAAACCAGTGAGTACAGTGGTACGAAGAGCTACATCGGGTATTTGTGTTCTGAATTTTTTTAATAACTGTTCCAGTTTTTCCCTGTTGTGCCCCCTTCCCATGGCATCAAGTACTTCATTGTTTACATGCTGAATGGGAATATCCAAATAATTACAGATCTTCTCCTCGGTAGCCATTAGTTCAATCACCTCCTCGGGGAAGCCGGTAGGATATGCATAATGCAAACGAATCCATTCCAGCGAAGGGATCTTGACCAGCTCTTTTAGCAGGTCGGGCAGGGCACGTTTGCCATAGAGGTCGATCCCATAGTTGGTCAGGTCCTGTGCAATAACAATCAGCTCCTTCACACCCTTTAGCACCAGCTTTTCACTCTCACTAACCAGCGATTCAATGGAGATGGACTGCTGGGGACCTCTGATTCCCGGAATGGCACAAAAAGCACAGGAACGATTGCATCCCTCGGAGATTTTCAGGTAAGCATAATGTGAAGGGGTGGTCAGCTCTCTTTCACCAAGCAGTTGTTGATCAAGCCTGGTGCCGGCTGTTTCAAGAATACTGGCCATCTCCCATACCCCAAAAAAACCATCTACCTCTGGCATCTCCCCCTTTAAATCCTCTTTGTAACGCTCCGACAGGCAGCCCATCACAAAGAGCTTTTGAATCTTGCCCAGTTTCTTCTCTTCAATAAAAGCCAGGATTGTATCCACAGATTCCTCCTTGGCATCGAGGATAAAGCCACATGTATTGATAATTATAATGTCGGAAGGAGTATCATACTGGTCATGGACAACCTGGTAACCGGATGCGCGGAACTGTGCGAGTAAGTGTTCTGAATCAACCAGGTTCTTGGAGCAACCCAGTGTAATGATATTGACAGTCATTATGAATTGAATAGGCTATTGACGAACTCTTCCCTGTTAAATACCAGGAGATCATCCAGTTTCTCTCCAATTCCTATATATTTTACAGGGATCTGGAATTGGTCAGAAATACCCAGCACCACTCCCCCTTTGGCGGTGCCATCCAGCTTGGTCAATGCGAGGGCATTTACTTCGGTGGCTTTGGTGAATTGTTTGGCCTGCTCAAATGCATTTTGTCCTGTGGAACCATCCAGAATCAGTAAAATCTCATGAGGAGCCTCAGGAATCACCTTTTGCATCACCCGGTTGATTTTGCTCAATTCGTTCATCAGGTTCACCTTATTATGCAAGCGCCCGGCAGTATCAATGATCACCACATCTTTATCACTTGAAACTGCCGAAGAGAGGGTGTCATAGGCCACGGATGCCGGGTCGGACCCCATCTCCTGCTTGACGATTTCGACGCCTACCCTATCTGCCCATATGGAGAGCTGATCAACTGCTGCAGCCCTGAAAGTATCGGCTGCTCCCATTACTACATTTTTACCGGCCTTCTTAAAATGATGCGCCAGTTTAGCAATGGTGGTAGTCTTCCCTACTCCATTTACACCTACCACCATGATCACATAGGGTTTCGCAGGAAGTGGTGCATCAAACCCAGCCACCAAACCGGTGTTATTCTCTTCTAGTAATGAAACAATCTCTTCTTTTAAAATGGCATTTAACTCACTGGTATTAAGAAATTTATCCTTAGATACACGGCTCTCAATCCGTTCAATGATCCGAAGGGTTGTATCCACACCCACATCTGAGGTAATCAGTACCTCTTCCAGGTTATCCAGAACCTCATCATCCACCCTGGACTTACCCACAACCGCTCTGGAGAGTTTCTTAAACACACTCTCCTTGGTCTTTTCCAGCCCCTTGTCCAGGTTCTTTTTCTTATTTGGTGAGAATAAGCCCATGCGTTGTACTCCGTATTTATAAAAAAAGCTTCCTTTTTCAAGAAAGCTTTAAAATAGTATGATGGTCAAAGACGACTAATTAAAGAAATCCTTGATGTGGTCATTGTGTACCATTTCTTCTTCGAATGTGTAAGCTCCTGTTTTTGGGGAACGAACCATTTTTATACATTTGGAGAAATTCCTTCCTTCTCCACTCTGCAATGATGCTACAACTTTCTTAGCCATTTCTTAGGTGTTATTTAATTTCG
>JAOZUK010000474.1 GCA_029938715.1 Bacteroidales bacterium
CCGGAAAAATTATCGGTAAAGAGCCGCGAGTAACCGGCATCTATTGCAAATTCGTTGGGATTGTACTGACCTGTAACCGTTCCTGTGATATCGGTAAATACAATGTTACCCAGGGAGAAGTAGCGCAAAGAGCTGGTTACCACCTGTTTGTCGTCAATCTTATAAAATCCTGCCAGGTAGGCCAGGTTAATGTCGGGGATCAGGTTCCTTAACCAGGGAGTGTAAGAGATGGCGAAACCACCCTTGCTCTCAATGAAGGCATATTTTCCAATGTTCCAGTGCTGTGAGTTCACATCGGGGGTAGAGGCTACACCCACATCTCCCATGGCACCGGCACGTGAATCGGGGGCAATGGTTAAAAAGGGTACTGCGGTTTGTATGGTGTTCAGATCCCCGCCACCCAATTCTCCTGAGCCGATCTGGCCAGACACATCTATTGAAGTAATAAATAGTGCCCCAGTCATTAACGCGATCAATCCTGCTCTCAATCCTTTAATCATCTGTTTTGTTTTGGTCGTCAAATATAACATATAAAGTACGTAATAAGGTTATTTTTAGTATATCCAGTTGAATGTTTTTAAATGAATTACCTGGTGATTATCAGTTTTCCACCATCGGAGGCGATCTCCCCTTCTTCGGTGGAAAGTGAAACCGTGTAAACATAAACCCCTGCACCCATCTTAGCTCCACCCGACAGGGTAGCGTCCCAGTGCACTGGCTCCAGGCGGTATCCGGGGGAGTAGACCTGCTCATCAATTTTCCTAACCATCTCACCCGAGAGGTTAAAGATGGTAATCACCAGTCTCATTTCACGGTCGGGCCGGTTGTGCTCAACGTTAAACCATGTTTCATCTACAAATGGATTGGGATAGTTGAAAAGGTTTTCAAGCAACATCTCTTCCGATTCCATCACTACAAATTCGAGACTGGACTGGGCCGAATTGTTGTGAATGTCCCAAATTTTTACTGTTATCTCGTGTTTTCCTGGTTCCAGGCTGCTATATGGATATCGAATGGTTCCGGAATTGTAACTGTTGGTGCGTGCCTGGTAAAACTCATTGAGAATGATGGCATTGACCCTGTCGTCGTCCAGTGTAGCGATAAGGTTATGGCCTATGCCATTCCCTGTGGTATTGATCCCGAAATTGTCATTCACATAGACCAGCAGGGCCGGATTGGCATCGGTAATCCCGCCCGACACAAAAAATGAATCATTCATAAATAGATCGATTACCGGAGGTTCACTGTCAGAGGCATTTTCGGATCCGATCCCACCCACACTGAAACCTTCATAAGAACCGTGTGCATCCAGCTTTTGGTCGTTGCTGTAGTAGCTGATCTTTCCGCTCCCAAATGAATAATTAATGTCTTTGGGAACAAAGAATCCAAATGAGAATTGTCCACCTGTAACGGTGGTCTTTCCACTGTAGAGGATGTTGCTGCGGGACTGAAAGTGGTATACCGGACTGTCGTCGTTGGAGAGGGTCTCAATCTTCTTCTCCTTATCAAATACCAGTGGGTAGACCATGCCATTAAAGTCATGCATCAGCTCGCCGTCCCTGGTTTCAAGGTGTCCGGATACAGATACCCACTGAAACGCGGAGAGGGTATCGATTGCCCCGTTTACCGACATGCCATTGATGGAGTCTGTCACCACCCTGTGCTGCGGGTAGACCAACCTCATGGAAGGATCGCCCAGCAAAGTGAAATTTCGTTTGTTGATACCGGGACCAGTATTGTTCTTACTATAGGCGATGATATCGCCCAGACGGTAGTTCTGCTGGTCCTCATCCTTTTCAAAAACCACTTCGTAGAACTTCTCGTTTAACACATGGTTGGGACCCGAATAGACCAGGCGGGTGGTGGTGAAAAGCCCAATTCCCCCTCCTTTGGTATTCAGAAGTACATCCTCACCGGCTGAAGTGATCTCCTGGTCCCCCGGCCTGTCATACTCATCATACCGGCTGAATTCACAGGTGGCGGTCATAAACAGAGGCAACATGTTCTTGTTGCTCCATGACAGAATATCGTTGGTGGTGGTGATTTTCTCATGGGCCAGTCCGGTAGGTCCACCGTGACCGGTATAGTTGACGATAAGTGCCCCCCGGTTCACCTGGTCGTTGATGGCCCGGGTCACATCGGGATAGCGCGGACCCGTAGAGAGATCCTCCTGGGTATACGCATCCAGGTATATTTTATTGATGTTGTAGGCAGGGTAGTGGTCCTTTACATAGGTGGCCAGTTCGTCGGCCTGCCGCATATGGATATTTGAATCTTCATCGTCGCCCACAAAGCAGAGTTGGTTGCGCCATTCGCCCTGTTTATCGAGACTGCTGTAGCCAATGATCTTATCCACCAGTTCGCTGGCCTCCTCCACAGTGGAGACGGGCAATCGTCCGATCCCGATATCGAGCAGACCGTCGTACATGGATTCGTCGGTGTC
>JAOZUK010000172.1 GCA_029938715.1 Bacteroidales bacterium
ATGGGGTATCGTAATAGGTCTCACCCGAACACATCCTGAATGTGCGAAGTCCCATATCAAAGAGCTCATTTAGGCGATCCTCATTACATCTGAAAGTCGACATCTCGGGATATGGATAACCCGAATACTCATTCACATGCGAGATAATTTCCAGAGGAGTCTCTCTGGTTTCTATAAGCAGCTGCACATAGCGAAATGTTCTCTTCCAGAGGGGCCGAAAAGTACGTTGACCGCCATCGGGATGAAAAATATCCCAAACACCAAACATACTTAAACCTTCAACCGAATCGCGGTGTGCTTTCAGATTAACCTTTTCATACAATGCCTCCGCATATTTCACTTTCACAGAACTGCCCGATCCTCCATTTACAGTAAGCTCGGGGTATCCCATGGTGAAAATTTCATAATCGATTAACACTGAAGCACTGCTATTGGCAGGAATGGTTATTATTGCTTTCCCCTCCAAAAACCCATTAGGAACGTCTGCACCACTGGCTTTCCGAATGGCAGCCGGTTTAACCAGGTGATTGTCCATAAAGGCAATATTCCTGGGAACCAGCTTCCATGGCTCTTTACCATAAAATTCAAGTTTTTCAGCCGTCAGCCACTCTGAATCATTATAATCGACTTGTTCCCAGCCCCATGGGTATTTCGAAGCAATAACTTCATCACCCGGACCGCATGCATAAAAACCCCAGAACCACCTATCCTTTATTAACATCTCATAGTAAGAGACAGGTTTATAAGCTGGATTTTTCAGAACATTCCAACTTTCATTGGTATTCAGCTCATTGAATGCATCATTTTCGGCTTTCAGAAAAAAGGCTGTCTGGACAGAAAGAAATGCCAGAGGCTTCTCATTACCTCCGTTGTAGACCAGAGTAGCGAGTTGGTTTTTACCCTCCTTTAAATAGGGAGCTATATCTATCACATCGTATTTGTAGGTCTTCAGATCGCCTTTGGCCGGACCGTAGCAACACAGGGCACCGTTGACAAACAGGTTATACCGGTTATCGGCCGATACATGTACTATCAGACTTTTTGGAACTATCTCCAGCTCAAAAGCTTTACGGAAATGGTATACTCCGTATTGGGTAACATTAGCTGACGGATAACTGATCCAGGGAGCCGAATATTTGGTTTGCGTGCTACCTGCAATTTGAATGGTCAAGCCGAATATGATGGCCAGAACGCACGTTTTCATAGGATACTTTTATTTTATTTGATTCGGTCAATATTCACACTTACGTTCCAAATCTAACCCTTGCATCCAGTACAACGCTTTCTGTCTGTCCTGTTCCAACCCGGGTTATCCCCATCTCCTTTACCCTAATAAATGCGTCCAGTGTTCTGATTCCTCCGGCTGCCTTTACCTGTACCTCAGGCGCCGAATGTTTGCGCATAAGCTGCAAGACATGATCTGTTGCTCCTTCATATGAATACTTTCCGTCAGATCCTTTTACAAAATTGTATCCTGTGGAAGTCTTCACAAAATCGGCCTTTACCTTACTGCAAACTTCACAGAGTTTGATGATGTGCTTATCCTCTATCAGATCCACCGCAAAAATCACTTTTATAATAGCTCCATTTTTATGGCATAGCTCTGTAATGGCACCAACTTCCTCTTCAAGAAAAGCCCAATCTTCATCCATTACACTGGAAAGATTTACAACCATATCAACCTCCGTTGCACCATCTTCTATGACCTGTGCCGTCTCTGCCAGTTTGATTTTCAGCGTACTGTTCCCATGAGGAAACCCTATAACAGCACAAATCAGAACGTCTGTGCCTTCCAGCTCTGCTTTAGCCCTGGCCACATGGTATGGCTTTACACAAACTGATGCCACATCGTATTTTGCCGCAAGTTTACAGCCTTCCAATAGTTCCATTTCCGACAATGTTGGATGAAGGAGTGAGTGATCGATCATCTTTGCAATTTCTAATGCTCTCGTCATTTTTTTCTTTTATTTAATCAACGCATCATGCGTGCTGAATCCCTGCAAAAAGTAAATCTAAATATTTAGGGTGACTCCTGGTTTGTTAACAGTATATATTGCCTTTGTAAGCGTATCAATATTCCTTTCATGGTTTTGCGGAAGGAATGAGACTCCTGATAAACTAATTGATACGATCAGGCAGATGCAGCTTTCAGATAAGTCTTAAATTTCTTGAATCATGAGAAAAGCATTATCGATCGAATCTGCCGTCTGCTTTGTATTCTTGCTATCATTCACTTCCTGCAAATATAATTCCGGGGAGCTAAATTCCGGAGATCCTGTTCAGAACGTTATTGTAATTATCGGGGATGATCACTCCACCAAGGTATTGGGTTCCTATGGAAATGAAGTTATACGGACTCCGAATCTGGATCAACTGGCATTGGAGGGTATCCGGTTTTGCAATGCCTACTCCAACGCCCCCCTTTGTAGTGCTTCCAGACAATCAATACTAACAGGGAAATACCCCCACTCCACAGGAGTCACCCTGTTAAGAACCCCGTTCAGGGATGAAGGGAACACCACTGTTGCCGAAATACTCAGGGAGAAAGGATTTCGTACCGCAATTATTGGGAAAACACACTTTAACAATTACCTGGATTCAATACCTCCGGACCATGGTTTTGAATATATGTGGTCCCATGGGGACTACGTCAGGTGGTTTGCTGAATATGCACAGGCAGTTCCTGACTCTGTTGCAGTAAGGCCTGAATGGAAACCCTTTAGGGATCCTTCCAGGATATGGCTCAATGCAGATATGCTTCCAGGTGCATTTCATGAAGGGGATGGTTCTGCTGATCTGGTCGCCAAGAAGGCTGTTGAATTTATACGGAATCACTCCAATGAAAGGTTTTGCCTTTGGGTAGGATTTGATCAGCCTCACTCGCCTTTTGATTTTCCGGTTGAGTACAGGGGAAAATATGATCCGGACGATATTATATTGCCTGCCGGAAGCATGGAAGATAATCGCTGGATCCCTTCCGTATTCAGAGAGCTGTCAGATTCAGACAAAAAAGGGATCATAGCCTCATACTATACCTCGGTTGAGTACATGGACCAGGCCATTGGGGAAATTTTAGACGCAGTGGATGATATGGAACTGGCCGGCGAGACCCTTATCATCTATATTGGGGACCAGGGTTACCTTTTGAATGATCATAAGAGATTCGAAAAACATACCATGTGGGAGTACTCAATCAAAGCACCCCTGATCATTAAAGCAGGAAATTCTTCCAGGAAAAAGTGTGCAAGTAATAAGATTACAGAATTCATTGACCTGGCACCGACCATCCTGGAGTTACTGGGTTTTAAAGCCCACGATGAAATGCAGGGAAAAAGCCTTGCACCCCAATTACACAGGAGAAATTCACCTCATAAGGAGTATGTTTTCGCTGAGTTCCTGTGTGATAACAAGGCTATGGTTGCCAGCACAGAGTGGAAATATATTTTCGCTTCAGGGAAGAGTGATCTCGGGCAGGGGTATGCCACTGGTTATGGACCCTCGGGCATTATACACAAGCTCTATCATTTGAAAAATGATCCGGGCGAAACTACAAATGTTGCCTCTGATCCCGGAAATGCAGAAATATTAAATATCCTGCAGGAACAAATGTTGAAAATTTTTAAGGAGACTCATCCCTTTACGGATCAGCTTCCAGATGGGCTCAACATAGAAAAATCACTGGTCTGGTTCTGCGATCCGCCGGAAGAGATGGTAAAAAATTAAATCAGGTTGAAATATACTTTGAAAAGTTTTCAATCACCCTGATTCTCAATTCATTCGCAATAAGAGAGGAGACGTTTCCGGGGTTCCATTTCTCCTCAATCACCGGCTTATTGTGCAGTATGCCTGTATCTCTTACGGAGAGTTCTCCGGTATCGAGCCGGGTCAGGTCTATCAATTCGGGCCGGAATGCCATGAGCCAGGTGGTCTCGCTATAACCTGCATGCCCGCCTACACCATAAAATCCCTCCTCACTGGTCAGATCATTAAACTGATAGGTTTTCAAACCATGGACGGTCATCTCCTCACCTGATAATTCCTTTCCGAGCTCTTCTATGGCAGGAATCTGTCCCTCACCTCCATGGTGATTAAGCAGGAACAGATGCTTTACACCGATCCCACGAAGCGCCTCTACCCTGTTTCTAACAGCTATCTTTAAATCTTCAACCTTACAGTATTCACTTCTTAACGGAACATCCGGGAAATTCATTCCAAATACCTTCTCCTCTGAATTAAACCCCCACCTCTCCTTCTGCTGATCTCCACGCCAGGAGTCCAGTCCAAGTGAAAGTGGCCTGAACCATATTCCACCCTTTTTTTCTGCCATTAAACGGCATATTGCTTCAGAAATAAGCCCGTCTGTGCCCATGGGAAGATGGTAAGAGTGCCACTCGATCATTGGAGATACTGGAACAAATGCATACGGACCCTCCGCGACTGCCTCCAGTATTTCACCCGGTCTCATCTCCTCGAAAGATTTTTTCTGAACTGGCTGCAATCCCGAATGATCACTTTTCTGACCCATCAACCTGTGGAAGATTGGAACCATAACAATCCCAAGCACTATCTTTTTCAGGAACCCTCTCCTGAAAGGTTCGGGCGATTGACCTGCATCAGGCCATCCAATCACGCTTTCTTTCCAGTTTACCATTCAGTATTTCATTAGCAATATTAATATCTTCTACAATCTGAAAGTCATACATCCCGGCACAGATAAAGTCCGCACCACTTTCGAAAGCATATCGAAATGCTTCCTTAGGATGTATGGCTCCGGCTGCCATCACCTTAAATGCCATCCAGGGCTGTTTCAGCTGCTCCATATATTCTATGGTTCCATCCGGATCAAAACAGTACATATTATCGTGCCATTTGGGATGATCGGCCGACCAGTAGTTATGGTGGTGAAAGGTTTTCATCCAGAAATCAGGATCAAAACCTGCATCCACACAAGCTTTTATAGTATCTATATGATGTGCTCCTATACCGGCCATCACATCATTCTGCCGGATGAGCTCAAATGCCTTGACAAGTGCATCGATATGTCCATTTTGAATGAAATTATCAGCTGTTTCTCCCTGGATATAACAGGCAATTGCCCCTTTATCAATGGCCATCTGTATCCTGTCCAAAAACTTCTGAAGGGGTAAAGGAGGAAAACCCTTCTCCATGTAATTCAATCCCACACAATCGGAGATAAACTGCATCTTACCAATCCCCCGGTCCCAATATTCATTAATAACATTGGCAAGGATCGGATTGGTAAGCAGGGTATTAACACCTGCCTTTTCGGCCATTAGCATGGTCTCAAAGATTTTCTGCTTTGAATGATACGCTTTTACAAGCTTATTCACATAAATAAGATCCCTGGCATGTGCATTTCCGCTCAACAGGTTACCTCCCAGAATGATTCTGCTGAAAGTCTTGTCCTTGATGACGCCTGTTGCAACTGGTGCCGTCAATTCATCAAGACCCTTGAAGCTTAAAGGTTGGTTAGTAGCTCCAGAAGAGGCATCAATCAGATGTCTCTCTTCAAAACTCTTCTTCCGGAGAAAAGCAAAGGCAAAAACACCTACGAACGGCACACCGGCAAGACTTTTAAGCATATCCCGGCGTTTCATACCTGCACCATCTGTACCCTCTTCATCCCGGACCGGCACAGTACCATTCACATCATGCGAGGTTGATTTTTCCTTCCTTAGTAATTTGGAAAATCTGTCAAGACCGAAAATATGCCCTGTTGAAAACCTGGCAAGCAGGATCAGAGCCAATAACTCAATCAGGTTCTTATTTACTACCATATACATCCCTTCGGCCGGAACTCCGTAATCAAGTCCCACAAAGGGAGGGTAAGCCACATAGAACAGTGTGAGAATGAAGATTCCTGACCAGGTTGCGATCCTGGTTAAGGCACCCAGCATTAATCCCAGTCCAATCAGGATCAAACCCCAGATCATCAGAAAATCCGCCATGTTCAACAGACCCGGATTGGCTGCAATCCCCTGAAAAATTCCCGAAAAAATCCATCTTGAATTCTCAAGGTAGGAGGCGGCGCTCCAATTTGGAATAAACAGTTTCACAAATCCTTCATAGAGAAAATGCCAGCCAACGGCAATCCTCACCAAAACTAACATAGTTAACTGTGCTTTTGTATACTTTCCGGTAAAAATTTTCTGTTGTGCCATGACTCAAAATTTTTGGTAACTACTCTGTTGCTAGTTTATAATATTTGATTTTCTGTACAAGATTGAGCCGGGTATCTCCTGCCTCTCCAATCCCGGTCCCTCGAACTCAACCTTCAGCCCTTCACCATAATTGTTTTCAAAATAGATAATTTTTAGTAGATGCATTCCTTTAGCGAGGGCAGCCTGTCCATATTTTAACACCATTCCGTGAATTCCGTCATTATCTACCAGAAGATCTCCGTTCAGGTAGAGCCGGCTGCCATCGTCGGAGGTGGTATAGAATGTGTAAACTCCATCGGCAGGAACATGGATATACCCGTTAAACAGAAGTCCGAAACGATCCTCAGGTACATCAGCTGGAGTGTGAATTTCAGGAGATGATAGTTGCCGGGTGAACTGCATCATTGAAAAATCATCAAGGGTGGTAATATCTCCCTCAAAAATCTGCAGCTCCATTCCTTGTTTTAAATTCACGGGATCCGCTGCACCCTGCAGATCAGCCCTTGCAATAATCCCTGTTGCCGGTGATCCCGACTTCCCCGATGGCATAAAGACCTTTGCCTGAACAACGGTATTGCCGGAAACATTAAAAGGCTGAGTATAGATTTTAGAATCTTTGTTTGGCTCGCTTCCATCCAATGTATAACGAATGATTGCTGATTTATAGACGATATTGCCTATTTCATCTAATTCAACCAGAAACTCCTCTCCAACAAACATCTGATCCTCCAGTCCCGTTGGCTTCGGAATATAGTAACTGACATCCATCAAATCAAAACGCTGTACGTGACGCTCTAACCTGATTTGATAACTATTCCAGTCCATATTTTCTTCAGTTGTCCAGACAATCTCTGCCATAGCAGTTAATCTTGGTAAAAGTTGAATCTCCAGTATCTCCTCGGAAATTAATTGTTCGCTCCAGAGACAGGCCTGGGCTCCCAATATCAATGCCGCCTCTTTTTCATTTAACTCTTCGGGCAGCGGATTATAATTGTAAACATCTTCAATGAGAAGTGCCTTTGGATTGGCAGTCTTTTCCGGAAGGAACTGGTTCCGGTTTAAATAGAGCTTGCTGTTATTAGCCATCACAACAGGATGACCCTGAGTTGCAGCTTCAATACCACCTTTTTCTCCCTGCCAGCTCATTACAGTTGCCTCCGGGGCAAGACCGCCTTCAAGTATCTCATTCCAGCCAATGATCCTGCGGCCTTTCGACAATACAATCTTTTCGATGCGCTTTATAAAATAGCTCTGTAACTCCTCCACATCAGCCAATCCTTCCATATCCATTCTCCTCCGGCATTTCTCACACTCCTCCCAGGGTGTTTTCTTGCACTCATCACCGCCAATATGAATATATTCTGAAGGAAATAGATCAATGACCTCACCAAGAACATTTTCAAAAAATTCAAAGGTCTGTTCGTTTCCTGCACAAAATGGATCGCTGAATTCGAAGGGCACATCATCCGGCTTTTCCCAGGGAACCCCGGAACAAGAGAGTTCAGGATAGGCCAGCAGTGCAGCCCATGAATGTCCGGGCAGTTCAATCTCAGGAACTACCATGATAAACCGTTCTGCGGCATACTCTATAATATCCTTTATCTCGTCCTTTGTATAGTATCCTCCGTACCTGTGTTTTCCCTCTGTGGCAGGATTGATAAAATAGGTCCATGGCTCCTTTCCCGTGCCTTCGCGCCATGCAGCAATCTCGGTAAGCAGTGGATAGTTCTCTATTTCAATCCGCCATCCCTGGTCATCAGTGAGGTGCCAGTGAAAAACATTCAGCTTATACATGGCCATGATATCAATATATCTTTTAACAGCTTCCGATCCGAAAAAGTGACGCGACTCATCAAGCATAAATCCACGCCAGGAGAACCTCGGGTGGTCAGCAATTTCACAACCCGGGATTTCAATCTTCTCATCACCCGCAGCCTCAACGGGAATAAGCTGCAGCAATGTTTGGATCCCGTAAAACAAGCCAGCAGGCAGACCCTGTAATTTGACTCCGTTGTTATTCACGGTCAGTTTATAACCCTCCGCTCCCAAAGATGCATCTGCCTCACTTTCTAAGATATGGATTGTACTCGTCTGATCTTCTTCTACTTCTGTAACCTCAATTTCTAAACCGTATAATCTGGAAAGGGTTTCACTCAACATTTGACCAGTAGAGAGGACGCTCTCATCTTTACTATCCACTACAATAACAGTTTCGGAAGTAAGTACAAATGAGGATTTCAGGCACTTCACCGATACGGGCTCCGGGATCACATTGATACAGTTCTCTGCTTCAGCACCGCTCCTCACCCGCGAGCATGATACTCCAAATAGTGTGACAACGATTACCAAAAACAGTAATCTGATAATCAAGGTCTTATTCATTGGAAGATATATTGATTTGCCTGATAAACCTGATGCTTACGGGTCCCAGCAATCCCGATTCGATGAGAGGAACATCTTTCCAGGGATACATCCATGCATTGGGACCTTTGGTTACATTGGAATGGGTCCGCTTAAGCCCTGCCGGAACGCTGGCATCTCCGGTCAG
>JAOZUK010000173.1 GCA_029938715.1 Bacteroidales bacterium
GGTAATCGATGACCAATAAACTCATGAAATACACATTCCTGGCCGTGATGGCTATACTTCTTTTTTCTTTACCGGCGGAAGCCCAGAAGAAGCAGAAAGATTCAAGGGCTCAGGCGGCTTATGATGCCGGGGAGTATTTTGAAGCCATCGACCTCTATAAGAACGCTTACAATAAGGTAAAGGATAAGACCCAAAAGATTGCCATTCTCTTTAAAATTGGAGATTGCTACAGGATACTTGGGGATGCCAGGTCGGCTGAGCTCTGGTTTAAAAAGGCGATCAGGGAGGATTACCAGGATCCGATCATATATCTCAGGTATGGCCAGATGATGCTTATTAATGAAAAGTATGATGAAGCCGAAGAGCAATTCAGCACTTATATAGATCTGGTTCCAGATGATCCAAGGGGATCCAGGGGGGTCGAATCGTGTGAAGCTGCCATTGTATGGAAAGAGAACCCAACCGGTTATATTGTGGAGAATATGCGATACTTTAACTCCCGGCAGAGGGATTTCAGTCCGGCATATGTAAATGAAGGGTTTACTGAGATACTTTTTACCTCCACCAGGGAGGATGCTACCGGCAATGCAACACATGGAGCCACAGGTCAGAATTTTGCAGATATTTTTTCCTCAAACATTGACAGGAAAGGGAAATGGAGTGTTCCGGTTCCTGTGGAGAGTCTCAATACCGAGTTTGAGGATGGCACACCCTGTATCTCCTCCGATTTTTCGACCCTTTACTTCACCCGATGTATGAAGGGTAAAAACCAGCAACTGGGATGTCAGATCTACAGGTCCACCTCAAGTGGAGCAGGAGAGTGGTCGGAGCCCGAGGTTGAGTTTCAGGAATTTGGTGACAGTAT
This sequence comes from Bacteroidales bacterium, assembly GCA_029938715.1. Taxonomy (GTDB): domain Bacteria; phylum Bacteroidota; class Bacteroidia; order Bacteroidales. The sequence goes on from JAOZUK010000173.1 coordinate 866, forward strand.
AACCACTGCACACCCAGCCATATCTCCAGACGGTCTTACGCTCTATTTTGTATCAGATATGCCAGGCGGACTTGGAGAGAAGGATATTTGGAGAGTTACCAGGGAAAGTGAAGGCAGCTCCTGGGGCTCACCTGTAAACATGGGAGAGCAGATCAATACTCCCGGCAACGAACTCTATCCTTACGTGCATAGTGACGGAACTCTATATTTCTCCACCGACAGCAGGATTGGTCTTGGAGGATTGGATATTTACAAGGCCAGGCTTGATGAGGTTGGCAATTGGAGCCTGGAGAATATGAAACCTCCCATCAACTCGTCTGAGGACGATTTTGGGATTACTTTTGAATCTGATGTGGAGCGTGGTTTCTTCAGTTCTTCAAGGAAGGGCAGAGGAAATGATGAGATTTTTTCATTTGTTTTACCTCCACTGGAATTCTCTGTAATCGGCGTAGTTAAGGATGAGCGAAACGATCAGATTCTTCCGGGTTCAACCGTTAAATCGGTGGGAAGTGATGGAATCACCATTGAATCGAAAACTGGAGATGAAGGCACCTTCAAATTCATGCTAAAACCTGCCACCGACTATGTGTTTATTGCAAGTCAGCCCGGATATCTGAATGGAAAGGAGAGAGAATCCACCAGGGGGCTTGATCAAAGTAAGGAGTTTGAAGTTACCATTTATCTGGCTTCCATTGAGCAGGTAATCGAGTTACCAAATATCTTTTACGATTTTGCCAAATGGGACCTGAGGCCTGAATCTATGGTATCGCTCGATAACCTTGTAGAGACACTGGACGATAATCCCAATGTGACCATCGAGTTAATGTCGCACACCGACTCAAGAGGTAGTCCAGCCGATAACCAGGAGCTGTCCCAAAAGAGGGCTCAGTCAGTTGTCGATTATTTGATCTCAAAAGGAATTGCAGCCGACAGGCTTCAAGCTAAAGGATATGGAGAGGCTCAGCCAAAGGTGGTGGACGAAAAGGTGATATCGCAATATAATTTCCTGAAAATCGAGGATGTACTGACCGAAAATTTCATCAACCAACTTGATGGAGCCGAGCTGCAGGAGAAAGCGCATCAGGTGAACAGGCGGACCGAATTCAGGGTGCTTTCAACCGATTATATTCCGAAAAACTGAAATTGATGAGTCATTCTTCCCGCTACCTGCTGCGCGGTGTCTCCTCCGGTAAGGAGGAGGTCCACCAGGCCATCAGGCATGTGGACAAAGGGTTATTTCCCAAAGCATTCTGTAAAGTGATTCCGGATATGCTTACAGGTGATCCTGAATATTGCCTGGTGATGCATGCCGACGGGGCCGGGACCAAGTCTTCACTGGCCTACATGTACTGGAAAGAGACAGGTGATCTCTCAGTCTGGAAAGGAATTGCCCAGGATGCAATTGTGATGAATCTGGATGATCTGTTGTGTGTGGGTATGACAGGGGATATCCTTCTCTCCTCCACCATAGGCAGAAACAAGAACAAAATTCCGGGGGAAGTCATCTCGGCTATTATCAACGGGACCGAAGAGATTCTGGGGGAGCTCAGAGAGATGGGTGTTCCCATTTACAGTACAGGTGGGGAGACCGCGGATGTGGGCGATCTGGTGAGGACCATTATTGTGGATTCAACAGTGGTGGCGAGATCGAAGCGAAGTGAGATCATTGAAAACAGAATCGCGCCGGGTAATGTCATAGTCGGGCTGTCGTCGTCGGGACAGGCATCATACGAAGATTCATATAATGGCGGAATGGGCAGCAATGGACTCACCTCTGCCAGGCACGATGTATTTGCTGGATACCTGGCATCGAAGTATCCTGAAAGTTATGATCCGGATGTTCCCTCCGAGCTCATTTACTCCGGGAAAAAAGCACTTACAGATCTAATCGAGGGTGTTGGGTTAGATGCCGGGAAATTGGTCCTTTCACCTACCCGCACCTATGCCCCGGTTATCAGGGAATTGCTTTTAAACTATAGAGAGCAGATCGATGGGATGATTCATTGTTCAGGAGGAGCTCAGACAAAAGTACTTCACTTTGCCGGTGAGGTTCATATTATCAAAGATCACCTTTTCCCTTTACCTCCACTGTTTAGAATGATCCAGGCGGAATCGGGAACGGATTGGAAAGAGATGTACCAGGTTTTCAATATGGGACACCGGTTTGAGATCTATACAGATGAAGATACTGCTAAAGAGGTGATCAAGCTGGCAGAAAAGTACAGCATAGAGGCCAGGATCATAGGACACTGTGAGGCGGCCAGCCAGAAAAAACTGACCATTCAGGGAGATCAGGGGGAGTTTGTATATTAAGATAAAATTGACGCATGGGAGAAAACATGATACAATCCCGGTTAGAAGGGGTAAAAGTCAGGTTCGATGAAGTAGGACAGCTAATAACCGACCCCTCGATTTTAGCTAATATGCCACGGTATATAAAACTGAACCAGGAGTACAAACAGCTTGAGCCTGTCATTGAAGCCTATGATGCCTATGGCAATCTGTTGAGCAATATTGAAAGTGCAAAAGAGATGCTTTCTGAAGAGAAGGATGTGGAACTCAGGGAGATGGCTAAGGAGGAGCTGGACTTGTACCAACAGGAGTTAATTGCCCTGGAGGAGAAAATAAAGCTGTTGCTGTTACCCAAAGATCCTGAAGATGCGAAAAGCGCCATTGTGGAGATCAGAGCTGGTACCGGAGGAGATGAAGCCAGTATTTTTGCAGGGGATTTGTACAGGATGTACATTAAATTCTTTGAATCGAAGGGTTGGAAAGCCTCTACCACCAGTTTTACAGAAGGCACAGTAGGAGGCTACAAGGAGATCATCATGGATGTGTCGGGTCAGGGTGTATACGGGATCATGAAATATGAATCGGGTGTGCACAGGGTGCAGCGGGTCCCACAGACCGAGACTCAGGGAAGGGTTCATACTTCAGCTGCAACGGTAGCTGTATTGCCCGAAGCAGAAGAGTTTGAAGTTGTGGTAAACCAGGCTGATATAAGGAAGGATACCTATTGTTCTTCAGGTCCGGGTGGGCAATCTGTGAATACCACCTATTCAGCCATACGTCTTACCCACATACCTACCGGGATAGTGGTTACCTGCCAGGATGAGAAGTCCCAGTTAAAAAATCTGGATAAAGCAATGAAGGAGCTAAGAACCCGTCTTTATGCAGTTGAATATCAGCGTCGGATGGATGAGATCTCTTCCAAGCGAAAGACCATGGTTTCTTCGGGCGATCGTTCGGCAAAGATTCGTACCTACAATTATCCCCAGGGACGTGTTACTGATCACCGGATTAACCTGACACTCTATAATCTTCAATCCATTATTAATGGAGCCCTGGGTGAGGTAATTGATAAGCTCCAGGTGGCTGAGAATGCCGAGCGATTAAAAGAAAGTGGAATGCAATAATATCTGGCTCATGAATGCTGAAGAACTATACCGGAATATCTTGCGCAAGAAGAGTTATCTATGTGTGGGACTTGATACAGACTATAACAAGATTCCAAAGATGCTTCTTGACAGCGAGTATCCCATTTATGAGTTTAATAAGCGTATAATTGATGCCACTGCGGATCTGGCAGTTGCCTATAAACCCAATCTTGCATTTTATGAAAGCATGGGTGCTGCAGGTTACATGAGCCTGGAAATGACAATTACCTATATGCGCACCAACTATCCTGATCTGTTTATTATTGCTGATGCGAAAAGGGGGGATATTGGGAATACGTCACGGATGTATGCGCATGCCTTTTTTAAGACCCTGGATTGTGATGCCGTTACACTATCTCCTTATATGGGATTTGATAGCATCTCCCCTTTCCTTGAGACAGATGGGAAATGGGCCATTTTGCTTGCTCTGACTTCAAATGAGGGATCAAAGGATTTTCAATTGCTGAATATGGAGGGGGATAAACAGCTGTACGATCAAGTGATAACCACTTCTGCTGGTTGGGGAAATGTGAATAACATCATGTATGTGGTAGGTGCAACCAGGGCTGAATCTTTGTCTCATATCAGGAAACTGATCCCTGAACATTTCCTTCTGGTACCTGGTGTTGGAAGCCAGGGGGGGAGTCTTAATGAGGTGGCAGTTCATGGAATGAATGATCGCTGCGGATTGCTTGTAAACGCAAGCAGATCCATCTTATATGCCGATGTAACCAACAAATTTGAGGAGGCCGCCAGGAAAGAGGCTGCCAGACTTCAAAATGAAATGGAAATCACATTGAGGAACAAGGACCTTCTCCAATAAAAAAATGATCATGGGGAAGGCTGCGCTGGGAAAGAAGATTTAAAAAGGGCTCCAATCTCTGAGAAGAGCTTTTTCAAAGTGTCCACTTCCATGCGGGTAAGCCTGTTGATATTCACAATATTTCCTGGGACTTCGCCCTTGGTGATGCTTTCAACCTGGAATTTTAAGCGGAGGTGCATCATAAAGTTATAAGCCTGAAAAAGTTCTTCCTGGCTCATTTTATGGATGCATTTCCGGGAAGACAATTCAATTAAGCGATCCAGGCTATTGGTCTGGGTAAGTTTTTCACGGATGGAATATAAACGGATGAATGCGACGATCGGAAGCATTACATTTTTTATATCCAGGTTGGGCCCGTCGGAAGGGGACTCATCTCCCACGAGCTTTCCGAAAATATTCAAAGGAGGTTTGAACTTCAGAACAACCTGGGTCATGTGGTAGTAAAACACAGATTTATTATCTGATATTTCCATGATATGATTGCGAAGCTCATCCACCAGGGACTGCTCACCAAAAACAGACCTGAAATCAAAGAAAATTGCCGCTTCAAGAATATCCTGGGGATTGCTTGTATTAAACCACTGGGTGAAATAGTTTTTCCAGGTGGCCAATGCCTGGGTCCATTTTGGATTTTGAGCCATGATATCTCCTCTGCAATAGTTATAACCCACCGTGTTCAGATCTTTATTCACCCTTGCTCCCAATTCAAGAAAATACTTCCGGGTAACCTCCAGCCTTTCCTCTTCAAGCACTTCAAAGATGATGGCATTATCCTGGTCAGTGGCCAGGGTCTGTTCACCCCTGCCTTCACTCCCCAATACAACAAACGCAAATTCAGCCGGGGGCTTTCCCATATCCTCCATGGCAAAATGAATCACCTGCTGGTGTATGGCATCGGCCACAGAAGTAATGATCCTGTTGATGTGATCAGTCTTATCCCCACTCTCCAATAGTGCTTTCACAAGCACCGGAACCCGCTTGTAAATTGTTGAAAGCTGACTTACTTCCTCGGCAATTTCTATTTCCTTCACCATGAAGCTTATGGTATTCTGCTGTACATTTATTAAATGTTCGTAAGCGATCACCCCGGTGATATTATTCTTTGCATCCACAGTGGCAAGGTGGGAAACATTCTTGCTATTCAGACTCAATAAAGCCTCATAAAGAAGTGCATTTTCGGAGATAGTCTGCACCGGCGAGCTCATGATCTCAACAACCGGTGTCCCGGGATCCACACCAGCTGCAACTACTCTTTTTGTAAGGTCATTGTGGTTGATCACGCCAATGATGCTGTTCCCCTGACTAATAAAAACCGAATTTCTCTTTTTCCGGGTCATCAGTAAAGCAGCGTCCCGGATGGAAGAGGTTGTCTGACATTTTTTCACATCCTCGATCAGGGGCCTGATGGGCTGGCTCATTAATTGGAGAGAAGATTGTAATTCATCCGTAAGCATTTCGCTGTCCTTTGCAAGCTGCTGTTTCAGACTGATCTCTTTGATGATTAAAATATATCCTTTCCCTTCAGCATAAGAAATCATGGATGCAGAGACTACCACTTCTTTTGTCAGGCCATCTTTGCATTTTAAGACAGCCTCAAGTGACACCGACTTTTTGGGATCATCAAATGAATCCACCAGCTTGTCCCATTCCAGGTTGAAAAAGTCACCAAAACGTAATGTACTGACTTCAGTAGGATCATATCCGCTCAGCTTACTGAATTTTACGTTGGAGAAAATAATTTTCTCTTTCAGTATCATCAGTGTACCTTCCGTGGAAGCCTCAACCAGTGATTTATACTTTTCTCTTGACAAGCGAAGCTTAGCCTCCGCATTTTTCCTTTTATTCTCTATCCCAAGGCTCTGTTTGATCATAAAAGCCAATATGGCAATGATGAGAATTGTAAATATCAGTGTGATTCGTAAAAGTTTGTTCTTTAATACTTTAATTTCAATGTGCACATCCTCCAGATAGATGCCTGTTCCAATGATCCAATCCCATGGTTCGAATTCCTTCACATAGGAAAGTTTGGGTACGATACGTGTCGAATCATCCTTCCACTGCCACATATAGTCGATATATCCTTCTCCCTTTTCGGCAATTATTTTCGTCACTTCCACAAAAAGTAATTTACCTTCCGGATCCTGGTATTTTGATAAATCGGTATCAATGAGTTCCGTTCGGTAGGGATGCATAATCATCACCGGTTGTTTGTCAATGATCCAGAAATAATCCTTGAATTCCCTGCCATACCTTACCTGCTCAATCCTTTCTGTTACAAGAAATTTAGCACTATCCTCCGTCAATTTCAGGTCAAGCACTTCCTGGTGGTATTCATCCAGCAGACTCCAGACCGTATTTGTGAGCTCAAAAATCGTCTCCTTCTTCCCTTCCATGATACTCTTCTCAAAAGAAGGCAGGACCACCATAAAAATCAGCAGGATAAAAAATCCTATGGCCCCTATGGAGGGAAGCACGATGAATAAGAAAAAACGGTTCATGTTGTTTTCAGACATTGAGATTCAGTTTTCAGCACTTTATCACCTGGAGTATGGACCGCTCCAAATCAAATTTACAAAATCCGCTGCGGTTCTCGTGCTTTGTAATGGACGAAATTCCAATACATATGGGGAAATTTTTCAAACTGATGGTTTTATAGCGGTGATGTTTGAAATGCCCCTGTGAAACGGTATACGCTCCCCTGATATGCGCATGTCCTGTGAAGCTTATGCTGCAATCATGCTTTTCCATAAATTCAAAATGAGGTCTGAATTCTTCAGGTCGGGTATAGAATCCCTTTTTAAATCCGGAAAGATTCGGATAGGCATAGTGGCTGAACAGGATATTTGATCCCTTATGATTCAATGTAAAATACTCGGGTAGGGATCTGATGTATTCTATATCCTCTGAAGTATACAGAGGATCGAGATTATCTTCTTCATGCAGCCATATCTCGTTTTTTCCTGATTCTTTTCTTTGCTGATAATCAAGCTCATACCAGTTGTCTGGGAAGTCAAAGATCGCTGAATTTACAGGGATCACCTGTGCGGAATGATAATCATGATTGCCCGGAACAATCATACAGTTTTTCTCTCTTAATATGGATAGGCATTCATGCGCATTCCTGGTTTTCCTGTAGGTATAATGAGGAACACTGAATCCGGCAATATCCCCCAGACAAACCAGCTGATCATACCCCAACCTTTCGATTTTACCAATTATCTTTTTTAGACTGCCGATATCCTCGTGAATATCTGATATGATCGCTAAACGCAAAGCAGAAGGTTTGATTTGCCTCAAAAATTACGAAATTAAATTCAATGCTGCATCATCAGAATAATCTCAGGATTAGTTTACTAATTCCCTTACCTTTTCTGCAGCCTCCTGGAGTGTAATAGCGGAATGAACCTCAAGCCCTGAGTGATCAATGAGGACTTTTGCCTCTTCAGCATTGGTTCCCTGCAGTCTGACAATCACAGGGATATCAATCTGACCGATGGTCCGGTAAGCTTCCACAACACCTTCTGCAACACGATCACAGCGCACTATTCCGCCGAAAATGTTAATGAGAATTGCTTTCACATTTG
>JAOZUK010000174.1 GCA_029938715.1 Bacteroidales bacterium
TCACTTTTGGGATGCTAAGCCAGGAGTTTGAAGCCATTATCAGAAACACTTCCATATCAAGGGCCGATTACCCTAGTGATCTGACTGAACAATTGAAATCTATCAATAGCCTCTATTACACCTTGCCGGCAATTGCAGGTCTGGCTGGTGCCACCCTGCGAATCCCAAATTCCTTCTTAATTGCAATTGGTGGGGGGAGAAACGTAATTTTTACCAGCACCTCTTTGTTGTTAATTCCTGCCATTGGTGTGGGACTTGCCCTTCAGGACCCAAGCACATCTTTTATGACCTTTGCTATTTTAGCAGCACTTTCCGGCTTCGGGGGCGGAAACTTTGCTTCTTCCATGTCAAATATCTCCTATTTCTTTCCTAAAAAGGTACAGGGAACTTCGCTGGGATTAAATGCCGGACTGGGAAATCTCGGTGTTAGTGTGATGCAGTTTTTACTGCCGGTAACCATGGGAGTTGCGGTTTTTGGTGCATTGGGAGGGGATGGTTTGCCCTTGTTAGCTGACTTTAAAGGAAAACCTGCCGGTGCAGGCTATTTTTTGCAGAACGCAGGCTGGACCTGGGTTCCACTGCTCGTAGTTGCTGCGATTGCCGCTTTTTTTGGAATGAATAATCTGAAATCGGCCACACCTAAGATCGGATCAGCCATTGTTGGAATAGGTAAAACTCTTTTTCTTGTTTCACTGGGACTGGTAGCCACAGCAGTTGGCGTGTACATGTTGGTGGCCCTGAAGATTAATATGTGGATTGTGCTTCCTGTGGTGGTCATATTAACTGTTCTGTTGATGAAATACCTTTCGCCGGGAGAGATAAAATCCAATCTGAAACATCAGTTTTCAATTTTCAACAACAAGCACAACTGGATCATGACCATTATCTACACCATGACCTTTGGCTCATTTATTGGTTTTAGTGCCGCATTTCCAAAACTGATTTCTGATGTGTTTGGTTCGTTGCCTGATGGGTCAATCAACCCAAATGCGCCAAGTCCCTACGCCTGGGCATTTTTAGGGCCCATGGTGGGTGCCCTGATTCGTCCGGTGGGTGGGTGGTTATCTGATAAGATCAATAGTGGATCCAGAGTTACCCAATGGGCGACCATTGCGCAAATTGCTGCAGCTCTTGGTGTCGCCCTCTTTGTGATCAAAGCTCGTGAAGCCGCAACTCCGGAGATGTACTGGTGGCCATTTTTCGGTTTGTTTATGATCTTGTTTGTTACCACCGGAATTGGGAATGGCTCAACTTTCAGAAGCATTCCATACATTTTCAGCAAGGAATTGGCTGGTCCGGTTTTGGGCTGGACTTCGGCAATCGCAGCTTATGGGGCCTTTATTATTCCCAAAGTATTCGGACAACAAATAAAGATCGGGCATCCCGAGTATGCGTTATACGGATTTGCTGTTTATTATGTAATTTGCCTGATCCTGAACTGGTGGTTTTATGAGCGAAAGAACTCCGGGATTGAGTGTTAGCTTTCGCTATACTTAAGCAAGATATTTTCAAAATGACAGACATTGAGTTTGACACATTGATTAAGGAGCAGGACTTTGTAGGGAGTGATTTTTTTGAAGCTTCCTTTAAGTTCTGGTTTAACGATACTGAACAGATAAGAACTCCATTTCCTGAGAAGATTCAGCCTGAATTAATTGAGAAAACATCCAGGATTTTTCTTGAGTGGATTTTAGAACTGTCAGACGAAGAGAAATCGAAACTTGAGAACGAGGAGATTGCCGAAGTTTTTGAAATGATCTTATTTAACCAGGCCATTGGGTTGGTGAAGGATGAGGACCAAAAAATCACCATATGTTACCCTTTTTTACCGCGGGTGGGCGATGTGGTCGATGATAAATCAAGAGGTTCAAGCACAGTAATTGAACGGCAGATAGATGTGAAAGAAAATCATAAAAAGTACCTGAAGCTAAATCTGAAGTCTGAATCAGATTCGGTAGAGTGGGAAACAGAATTTGAGTTGCCAGCATAGATAAATATTGAATTATCAAGGACTAAAACATGAAAAGATATTTAATCACAGCATTTGTTATTGTTTTTCTTGTGAATTCGGTTCAGGCCCAAGATGGGGAACTACTGTTTCAGCAGTGTAAGGCTTGTCATACCATTGGCCAGGGCAAACTTCTTGGTCCCGACCTGTTGGACATTTCTAAAACACGTGATGCTGCCTGGGTGAAAAACTTCATAAAATCGTCCCAATCCATGATCAAAGGAGGGGATCCTGATGCAATTGCCTTATTCGAAGAGTTCAATAAACTGATGATGATTGATTATCCCCTGCCCGATGCAGAAATCGATGCCATCGTAAAATACATAGACAGTTTTAGTTCGCCCGATACTGAAGATAATGTAAAAGCGAGCGCGGTAGATTCGTTAGCTGCTGTAGAAAAAGAGAACTATCTGGCCCGCATCGATACGGATGAAAACGAAGCCAGAGGAAAGGCACTGTTTGAGGGGGAGCGCAAGTTTAAAAACGGCGGTGCATCCTGTATTTCGTGTCACCATGTGAATGTGGGAGAGGGTGTACAGGGTGGATTGCTGGCTAAAGATTTAACACAAAGCTTTTCTCAGATTGGAGGTTTGGCTGGCATTAAAGGAATCATCGAATTCCCACCCTATCCTGCCATGAAAGATGCCTATACTGAGGCATCACTTACAGAAGATGAAAGTGTTCAGTTACAGGTGTTTTTAATGCGGGCTGATAAGGAGAATTCAATGGAGGCTAGTTCAGTTACCGGGTTTTTGCAACAGGGAATAATTGGAATGGTTGTTTTATTGGTTATCATCTCTTTGGTGTGGTTTAGACGCAAAAAACGAAGTGTCAATTTTCACATTATCCAACGGCAACGATAATAGAACAGATAGAAACGCAAAATATATTTTTATGAGCTGGATTAAAGATTTAATTTCTCCCAAAACCCGCCAGTGGGAAGATTTCTATCGGAACAGGTGGCAATTCGACAAAGTGGTTAGAAGTACGCATGGAGCCAATTGCACGGGTGGTTGCAGCTGGATGATCCATGTAAAAAATGGCGTGGTGGTTTGGGAAACGCAGGCGCTCGATTATCCAATTATAGATAAAAATCTGCCTCCTTATGAACCTCGGGGTTGCCAGCGCGGAATCTCTGCATCATGGTATTTATACAGTCCCATCCGGGTGAAATATCCCCTTGTTCGGGGTGCCTTACTCGATCTGTTTCGAGACGAAAAAAACAGGCATGGCGATGCCATGACCGCTTGGGAGAACATTCAAAACGATCCGGAAAAAAGAAAACGGTATATGCAAGCCCGTGGAAAAGGCGGATTGCGACGGGTAACCTGGGATGAAGCCCTTGAAATCATCTCTATAGCCAACATATCAACGGTAAAAAAATATGGTCCCGATCGCCTGGTAGGATTCTCTCCAATCCCGGCCATGTCGATGATATCATATGCCGGCGGTTCACGTTTTTTGCAATTGATGGGTGGTGTGAACCTAAGTTTCTACGATTGGTATTGCGACTTACCCCCTGCGTTTCCTGAAACCTGGGGCGAGCAAACAGATGTGGCTGAGAGCGCCGACTGGTATAATGCCAAATTTATTGCAGCCTGTGGCTCCAACGTGGCCCAAACCCGTACTCCCGATGTACATTATTTTGCTGAGGCCCGCCACAACGGTACCAAAACGGTGGTGTTTTCACCCGATTTAAATGCTTCCGGAAAATATGCCGATGAATGGATACCTATTCACTCCGGGCAGGATGGAGCATTTTGGATGGCTGTAACCCATATTATTCTGAAAGAGTATCACCACGAAAAGAGAGTCCCCTATTTTATAGATTACACAAAACGATATACCGACAGTCCCTATTTGGTTGTTTTGGAAGAGAAAGATGGGGTTTACCATGCAGGAAAAATGTTGCGTGCCAACCGTATAGAGAAGTACAAAGATTCAGTAAATGGGGATTGGAAATTCCTGAATATTGATCAAAATACAGGTGAGTTTGTATGCCCGGGTGGAAGTTCAGGCCATCGTTGGGACGACAGGGATGGAAACTGGAACATGAAATTTGTGGACGCTGAGGTGGGTGGTGAATATGATCCGGTTTTGTCCTTGATGGATGAAACCCATAAAATTCTACAGGTGGAGTTTACAGAGTTCGCTCTGGAGAGGAAAAGATTGCGCGGAGTTCCCACAAGAAGCATCAAAACCGTTGATGGTACAGTAACTGTTACCACGGTTTACGACCTGATCATGGCACAATACGGTGTGGATCGGGGACTTGGTGGCGATTATCCAAAATCATACGAAGAAACCGACCAGGCCTATACACCAGCCTGGCAGGAAATATTTACAGGGATTGGAGCAAAAAATGTAATTCGTTTTGCCCATGAATGGTCTCAAACCGCAGAGGCTACCGATGGTAAATGTATGATTATTATAGGGGCCGGAATTAATCACTGGTACCACTGCAACCTGATGTACAAAGCCGGAACCATGGCATTGATGTTAACGGGTTGCATCGGAAAAAACGGTGGCGGACTAAACCATTATGTGGGTCAGGAAAAATGCGCGGTGGTGGATTCGTGGGGCCATATTATGGCAGGCAAGGACTGGCAGGGCCCAGTTCGATTGCAGCAGGGCCCCATCTGGCATTATATCAATTCGGACCAGTGGCGTTACGATGGCCATCACTCTGAATACAATACTGTTCCTGATAATGAACTGAGTGGATTGCATACGGCCGATATGATTGTGAAATCAGTTCGAAATGGTTGGATGCCCTTTTATCCGCAATACAACAGACCAAATTTTGATATTGTGAAGGATGCGCGGGAGGCTGGTGCAAAAACCGATGATGACATTCGGAACTATTTGTTGAAAGAGTTGAAAAGTGAAGAGCTCCAACATTCGGTCGCAGCTCCGGATGAAGAGATTAACTTCCCCCGGGTATGGTATATCTGGCGCGGGAATGCCTTGATGTCGAGTGCAAAAGGGGATGAGTTTTTCAGGAAACATTATTTGGGAACACACCATAATTCTGTGGCCAGCGAACTGGCAAAAGGATTGGTTAACGACGTAGAGTGGAAAGAGGAGGCACCCCGTGGAAAAATGGATCTGATTGTTGACCTGAATTTCAGGATGGACACCTCGGCCTTATATTCAGATATAGTTTTGCCCGCAGCATCGTGGTATGAAAAATCAGATCTAAATTCTACCGACATGCACTCCTTTATTCACCCTTTAACAGCTGCAGTTCCTCCGGTATGGGAGGCGAAAAGCGATTGGGCGATATTCAGGGAGATAGCCAAGGCAACCTCTGAAGTTGCTAAAGAGCACCTGCCTTTTGTAATGAAAGATATTGTGAACCTTCCGCTAATGCACGATTCAAAAGCTGAAATTGCACAAGCAGAAGTAAAGGACTGGAGTAAGGGGGAGTGTGAGATGATTCCGGGAAAAACCATGCACAATATAGCTTTTGTGGATCGCGATTATACCGAAATCTACAATAAGTTTATCTGCCTGGGCCCCAATGCTAAAAATGGGATGGGTGCGCATGGCAATAGTTATGAGTGTGCCGATTATTACGAGCTTTTGCAACAGGATAAGAACCACCTGCAGACCGTAAAAGGAGTGGAGTATCCATCTTTAAAGGATGATGAAGAGGCCATTAATGCCATTTTACATTTATCATCGGTAACCAATGGGGAGTTGGCACATCGGGCTTATAAAAATGCGGAGAAACGAACTGGACTGACTCTGACCGATATATCTGACGATTTTAAAAATGTGAAATTGGATTTTGCCGATCTGCAAAGTAAACCGCAACGTTACATCAGTTCGCCGGTTTGGTCCGGAATCATGGCAAACGGGCGTGCCTATTCAGGATTTACATATAATGTAGAACGTCTGGTTCCCTGGAGAACCTTAACTGGAAGGCAGCATTTTTATCTCGACCATGAAATGTACATCAAGTTTGGGGAGAATTTGCCGACCTACAAACCCACTCCTAAACCTAATGTTCTGGGCGATCTGAAAAACTCGGTGGCAACCGGTAAGGCCAAAGTATTAAATGTGCTTACACCTCACGGAAAATGGCAAATGCACACTACCTACAGCGATACAGCCCGAATGTTAACACTTTCGAGGGGCATGGTTCCTTGTTGGATGAGCGAAGAAGATGCCGAAGAGATTGGAGTGAAAGACAACGATTGGGTAGAAGTATTTAACGATTACGGAGTTTACGGTGCCCGCGCTGTGGTAAGTGCCCGAATTCCGAAAGGAATCTGTATCGTTTATCATGCCACCGAAAGTACTTATTCATCACCAAAACCGCAGGTTCGAGGCTCTGAGAGGGGAGGAGGGCATAACAGCTTTACCCGCGTTCGGTTGAAACCTAATTTATTGGCCGGTGGTTACGGACAATTTACCTACCATTTTAATTATTGGGGGCCGGTGGGTGTAAATCGGGATTCGCATGTATTGGTGCAAAAAATGGACAGGGTAGATCTATCCTAATTTTTATGAGTTGATTTAATACCAAACAAAATGGATATAAGAAGTCAAATATCAATGGTTTTTCACCTTGATAAATGTATCGGTTGTCACACCTGTTCGATTGCATGCAAAAACACATGGACAGACAGAAAGGGCGCAGAATACATGTGGTGGAACAATGTGGAGACTAAGCCCGGGACAGGTTATCCCACGAAATGGGAAGACCAGTCGATTTACAAAGGTGGCTGGGAAAAGGATAGCCACTTTCTGAAATTAAAAGGTGCTGGCAAGTTCAAGGGAATAAAAAACCTCTTCCACAATCCGAATATGCCGGAGATGGACGACTATTATGAACCGTGGACCTATGAATACAGCAACCTTTTTGAAGCACCAGAGGGAGATGATCAGCCCACAGCACGCCCCATGTCATTGGTTACTGGTGAGCCCATAAACCCAAAAGGAGGGCCCAACTGGGATGATGATTTAAGTGGAACACCTGATTATGCCAGGCAGGATGTTAATATGCAAAATGTAACGCGTGCCGAGCAGGAAGCCATGTTTCAACTGGAACAGATGACCATGCACTACCTGCCACGTATATGCAATCATTGCCTGAATCCAGCTTGTGTGGCAGCCTGTCCGTCGGGAGCGATTTACAAGCGCGGTGAAGATGGCATTGTTCTGGTGAATCAGGACAAATGCCGCGGTTGGAGAATGTGTGTAACTGCTTGCCCGTATAAGAAAACATACTACAACTGGAATTCCGGAAAATCAGAAAAATGCATACTCTGTTTTCCAAGATTGGAAACTGGTCAGGTTCCCGCTTGTATGCACACCTGTGTTGGACGAATCAGGTATCTGGGTGTTTTACTTTACGATGCCGATTTGATCAAGGACGTTGCGATTTCTGATGATACCGATCTGGTTTCAAACCAGATGGAAATATACCTGGATCCCAACGATCCGATCATCATAAAGGCAGCCAAAGAAAATGGGATTTCGGATGATACATTGGAAGCTGCACAAAAATCGCCCGTTTATAAGTTTGTGAAGGAGTGGGGCTTGGCTCTGCCACTGCATCCTGAGTTCAGAACGGTGCCCAACCTGTTCTATGTTCCGCCCCTGTTGCCAACCATGGGAAAAGTGGAAGATGGGAACTACCACAATTCTGCTGAAGAGCTTTTTGGGAGCATTGAAAATACAAGGCTACCCATTTCTTACATGGCAAGCCTGTTTTCTGCCGGAAATACAGAGACTATAAAAGGGGTATTAAAAAAACTAATGGCTGTTCGCTGGTATCGCCGGGACGAAACTGTGGGAGACCAGAGCAAAACCGAACTGGAACAAACCTTAAAGCAGGTTGGAATGGATCGAAAAACAGCTGACGATATTTACCGATTGACCTCACTGCCTACCGTGAAGGAGCGATATGTAATTCCGCCGGCCCACCGCGAAGAAGCACTGGAAATGCTTGAAGATGCAGGCGATGTAAAGGGAAATACAGGATTTGGATTTCACCATAAACCAACCAGGGGATTGTAAATGAAAGCTTATAAATATATAGCTGATCTGTTTCGTTACCCTACCGCGGATATTGTATCCCGGGTTTATCAGTTTTCTGAGTTTTTGGGACAAAAGGATGCGTTATTACATTCTAAATTTCGACCCTTTCAAAACTTCTTTACCAGCAATTCTATCACTGGTTTGGAGGAACACTACATCCGTACTTTCGATGTTCGGGCCATTTGCCACCTGGATATTGGGTACATCATTTTTGGTGATGACTCAAAACGTGGCCGTTTTTTGTACCACATGAAAGAGGAACAGATACTGGCTGGAAATGATTGCGGAAGTGAACTGGCTGATTTTTTGCCTAATGTGCTAACCCTTCTTTCAAAATCAGATAACCCGGATTTGGCAGAAGAGCTGGCGGTGAGTATCCTGTTACCGGCACTTTCGAAAATGATTCAGAAGTTGGAGAGTGAAAACAACATCTATAGAATTCCTGTGGAAATCCTGATTTCATTTTTGGAGCAGGATTTTGAAAATTCTGAATACGAAGCCGTTAAGATTGGGACAAAAGATAAGCCCGGGTTTCTAAACCACTATGTAACAGGAATTGATCGTTCATTATTTGCAAAGAAACCGTTTAAACTTAGACGTGATGTTTAATAATTTCATTTTTATAGGATTGCCATATATGGCTTTGT
>JAOZUK010000046.1 GCA_029938715.1 Bacteroidales bacterium
CATAATTCCAGACTATGGCAAGGACAAAGAAAAGAATGGTACTGCGGTTTCCTGCCGATACGGTGAATGAACCTATCACCTACACTTTGATCAAGGAGTACGATGTATTGATCAACATACTGAATGCAGATATCACCCATGGCAAAGAAGGAAACCTGCTTATTGAGATGATAGGGAGTAAAGAAAATGTGGGCAGGGCAATGGACTATTTGCAGGATAAGCAGGTGGAGATCTCTCCGGTGGTAAAGACCATCCTGTTTAATGAATCGGCCTGTATCCATTGTGGGGCTTGCTCTTCTGTATGTTTTCCGGGTGCATTGAATATGGATCCTGAATCCAGAAAGTTGCTGTTTTTCCCCGAGAAGTGTGTGGCTTGCGAATTATGTATTAAGGCATGCCCCCTGCAGCTATTCCAATTAAACTTTGGAGTAAACTAATTGTACCAGCCCAGGTTATACAGGAGGGACATGAACCAGGATCGGTTCCGGTTCTTTCCGGTTTCACTCCATGAATCGGATCTGCTCATTGGTGTGCCCCATGCTCAGTTTAAGCAATCGATGGTAGAGACTACTCTGGATGAGCTCTCCCGGATCAGAAAGATCCTGGATGGTTATATGGAGGAGAATCCCTCATTTGGCTCATCTCTTGATGCCCTTCCATTGCCACTTCATTTATCTGAAATTCCTGAAGAGGTCCAGACCATGTTTAAATGCGGACTTAAAACCAAAACCGGACCCATGAGTGCTGTGGCAGGATTATTTGCCGAGAGGGTGGGTTTTAGACTGGTTGAGGAATATGAGCTGGAGGAGTTAGTGGTAGAGAATGGGGGAGACCTCTACCTGAAAAACAGTACACAGCTGACCTCAGTGATTCATGCAGGACAATCACCCCTCTCAGATAAAATGGCTTTTGTCATTCCTGAGGGAAACTGGGGGATTTGTACCTCTTCAGGAACCATGGGACACTCCTTTAGTTTTGGGAAAGCAGATGCCGTAACCGTTATAGGTGAAAGCACACCTCTTGTGGACGCATGGGCTACTGCCCTGGCCAATGAAGTGAAAGGCCCTGAGGATATTGAGAAAACTCTGGATAGGATCAACCCCATATCCGAAATTCTCGGATGCGCCATTATCGCTGGGGGAAAGATTGGTATCAGGGGAGTATTTGAGGTAAAACTCTTATCTTAGGCTCATGAACAGTCTGGTTCTAATCATCATTGCGCTTGTTGGATACCTGCTTGCATACAGGCTCTATGGAAGGTTCCTCGGGCGAAAGATTTTACGACTTTCAGCCGATCGGGTAATGCCCGCTCACGAGTTGAAGGATGGGATTGATTACGTCCCCACAAAACGTCACATTATATTCGGGCATCATTTTACCACTATCGCCGGACTGGGCCCCATTGTGGGTCCGGCCATTGGAATCATATGGGGTTGGCTCCCCGCATTTCTGTGGGTTTTCCTGGGAAGTATCTTTATGGGTGCGGTTCACGATTTTACCACCCTGGTGGTCTCTGCACGAAACAAAGGAAAATCCATCGGCGAGCTCACTGCCCAAATTATAAGCCCATCAACCAGGTATGCCCTCCAGTTCATCATGCAGCTGCTGCTTTTAATTGTACTCGCAGTCTTCGCCATGATTGTGGGATCGCTGTTTGTGATGTATCCCGAGGCTGTGATCCCCGTATGGGCTCAGATCCCTGTGGCTATATGGCTTGGAGCCCAGATCAGAAAGGGAAAAAATGACCTGATATACTCAATTCTGGCCTTGATTCTGCTTTACAGTTTTGTTATTCTGGGTGTAAATGTGCCAGTTTCATTGCCCTGGAATAAGGAAGTGTCCGTTGTGGTGTGGTGCATCATCCTCTTCGTTTATGTATTCTTTGCCTCCACCACTCCTGTCCAAAAGCTGCTTCAGCCGCGGGACTATATAAACTCTCACCAGTTGTTGGTGGCCATGGCCCTTCTTATTCTGGGAATTATTATTGCCCATCCACAAATGTCGGCTCCCGCCATTAATGAAGATGCTTTTCTTCCCGGTGCCGATGTACCTGACCTGGTTCCCATCCTCTTTATAGTAATTGCCTGTGGGGCAATTTCTGGTTTCCATGCCCTGGCCAGCTCAGGGACTACTGTAAAACAGATTAATAATGAGACTGATACGCTTCCGGTGGGATATGGTGCCATGATTACAGAGAGCTTTTTGGCTGTACTGGTTATTGTGGCTGCAGGAGCCGGACTGGGCATGGGGCTTGAAGCTGACGGAGAGGTGTTTACAGGATTGGCCGCGTACAAACACCACTATGCCTCCTGGTCTTCTGCCAGTGGTCTTGCTGCCAAACTGGATGCTTTTATAGTGGGATCGGCAAACCTCTTCTCCAGCCTGGGTGTACCTGTGAAGTATGGATCTGCCTTTGTGGTCGTATTTATCGTCTCCTTTGCCAACACTACCCTCGATTCAGCAGCCAGGATCCAGCGAATCTCCCTGCAGGAGATCTTCACCAACAAGGGCACCATACGGAAGCCCATGAATAACCGTTACCTGGCCACCGGGGTCATTGTGATTGCCGCAGCAGCCATGACATTCTTCAAACCGGGAGGACAGGGAGCTATGGTCCTCTGGCCTCTCTTTGGATCCCTGAATCAGCTGATGGCTGCGCTGGCACTGGGAGTGGTAACGGTCTACTTTGCCGCGAAGAAGATTCCAATCTACTTTACACTAATCCCCATGCTGATTATTCTGGTACTCACCCTCTGGGCCATGATGGAGAATCTGGGTGGTTTTATTGCCGATGGAGAGGTCTTGCTGGCGGTGTTATCAGCCCTTATCCTTTCACTCACCGTGTGGCTCACATGGAGCAGTGCATGGGCCCTGTTTAAAAACCCAAAGCGCAATACTTCCCCAAAAACTGAGCATCCCTAATACCGAACGGAAAAAGATCTGAGTTCTTCAGGCACCATTTCATCAATTTCGACTCTTTCAACCCAGCTGTATCCGCTTCCATTTCTGCTCCACTCCATAAATTTCATACATGCTTCGTGCCCGCCTTTAACGACCGAGTGGACAGAACCATCCGGCTGGTTTTCCACCCATCCTTTCAACTTGAGTGACCTGGCCTGGTTACGTGCTGCAGAGCGAAAGCCCACTCCCTGAACCCTTCCGTAAATTCTGATCTTATATTGGACGCTCATGTCATATTCTCAGATATACTTATTGAATGTAAAAATAGTAAAGTTGATGGATTGTCGGTTGAACAAGAGCTGTGGTCACTTGTTATTGTACATAATGAAATCTTTGAAACAGATGAGAAGAGATATATTATTATTGAGTACCGCACTGCTGCTTATGACCTCCTTCATGTTGCAGGGACAGAAGAGTTTTTACGACTTTGTGGTGACCGATATCCATGGAGACGAATTTGAGCTGGCTCAGTTGCAGGGTAAAAAGGTGCTTGTTGTAAATACGGCCTCCAAGTGTGGTCTCACACCACAGTATAAAGGCCTTGAGAAACTCTACAGGGACTATTCGGATCAGGGTTTGGTGGTTATTGGATTTCCAAGTAACGATTTCGCGGGTCAGGAACCTGGAACCAATGAGGAGATTGAAACGTTTTGCACCTCAAAGTATGAGGTATCTTTTCCTATGATGTCTAAAATTGTGGTGAAAGGGGAGGAGATGCATCCACTCTACAGCTGGCTTACCAAGGCATCTGAGAATGGACTGGAGGACAGCAAGGTGCTTTGGAATTTCCAGAAATACATGATTGATGAGAATGGCATGCTTGTGGGGCATGTTGCCCCACAAAAGAAGCCAGATTGTAAAAAGATTGTTTCCTGGATTAACAAGGGCTAGCAGGAGGGGCTAAAGTCACCAGGCTCCTAAAGGAAAATAAGCTCCAGAATTGCTTCTAATGACCTTTGGTCCATCTCGTTGAAGCTATCTGTATGGTCCGAGTCCACATCAAAAACTGCTTTGATGGCTCCCTTGCGGTCAAACACAGGAAGGGTGATTTCTGATTTGGACCTGGAGTCGCAGGCAATGTGACCCGGAAATGCATGCACATCAGGCACCACTACAGGAGATCCACTGTTAGCGGCGGCCCAGCACACTCCCTTATCCTTCTCCAGCTCCTGACAGGCCACTGGTCCCTGGTAGGGTCCTACGATTAATTTACCCTCCTTATAGAGGTAAAAACCGGTCCAGAAAAAGTGATCCATTTTATGGTGTAGCACCGCGCAAATTGAAGCCATTCTTGCCAGTGGATCCTCAGTTTTCTTCAGCAATTCTTCCAGTTGTAGAAAAATCCTCTGATAACGCCCCTCTTTCTTTTGGTCATTCATATATAATACGCTATTAAACACCCCAAAAGTAGGATTATTCTTATCTTTGCCGCTCAATTTTCAGGATGAAGTTACAGGAAGAGATAGAAAGAAGGAGAACATTTGCCATCGTGAGTCACCCCGATGCAGGGAAAACCACACTTACAGAGAAGTTCCTGCTGTTTGGAGGAGCCATCAATGTGGCAGGCGCGGTTAAGTCCAATAAGATTAAGAAGACTGCTACCTCCGATTTTATGGAGATTGAAAAGCAAAGGGGGATCTCGGTGGCTACATCGGTGATGGGATTCGAATATGGTGGAAAGAAGATAAATATCCTGGATACACCTGGTCATCAGGATTTTGCCGAGGACACATTCAGGACACTTACAGCGGCCGACAGTGTAATTATCGTGGTGGATGCAGCCAAAGGAGTGGAGGCCCAAACCCGTAAGCTGATGAATGTTTGCAGGATGAGAAAAACACCTGTGATGGTTTTTGTGAATAAGATGGACCGTCCGGCGCAGGATCCCTTCGAACTGCTGGATGAAATTGAGCGAGAACTGGAAATACATGTACACCCCCTCAGCTGGCCCATTGGGATGGGTTCCGACTTCAGGGGAGTCTATAACAGGTTCGACCAGACTTTCCGCTCCTTTAAAGGAATTAGCAAACAGACCATAGGCGAACTGGTGGAGTATACCGATTTAAAGGATCCGAAGTTTCGCAAACACATTGCTCCTCATGAGGATCGCCTGGATGAAGAGTTGGAACTGATCGAAGGAGTATATCCCGATTTTGTACAAGCTGATTACCTGGATGGAAAAACAGCACCACTCTTCTTTGGGAGTGCCCTTAATAATTTCGGCGTCAGGGATATTCTCGATTGCTTTGTACAGGTAGCCCCCTCTCCGGGCCCTGTCGAGACCGAGACCAGGGTGGTGAAGCCTGATGAAGGTAAATTATCCGGCTTTGTATTTAAAATCCATGCCAATATGGATCCAAAACATCGCGATCGACTGGCATTTATCAAAATCGCATCGGGCAAATTTGAACGAAACAAAGGATATACCCATGTTCGCAGTGGCCGACAGGTGAAATTTTCCAGCCCCACCTCCTTTATGGCAGAGAAAAAATCGGTAATCGATGTGGCCTATCCTGGCGACATTGTGGGAGTGCACGACACCGGAACCTTCAAGATTGGCGATTCGGTCACAGAAGGGGAGAAAATACGTTTTAACGGGATTCCCAGTTTCTCTCCGGAGCTATTCCGCTATGTGGAGAATGCCGATCCCATGAAATTCAAGCAGCTGGCCAGGGGACTTGAACAGTTGATGGATGAAGGGGTGGCTCAGCTATTTGTGAGTGTGGCCAATGGGAGAAAAATCATCGGCACCGTGGGTGCACTTCAGTTCGATGTGATCCAGTACAGGCTTGAGCATGAGTATGGAGCCAAATGCAGGTATGAACAGTTCTCCATGTATAAGGCTTGCTGGATT
The DNA here is from genome assembly GCA_029938715.1 of Bacteroidales bacterium. Taxonomy (GTDB): domain Bacteria; phylum Bacteroidota; class Bacteroidia; order Bacteroidales. The sequence continues at coordinate 5,816 of JAOZUK010000046.1, forward strand.
GAGACCGATCACTTGGAGAAGCTAAAGGATTTCAGACTCAGAAAATACCAGCAACTGGCCACAGACAAGGAGGGAAGGGAGGTCTACATGGCCGAATCGGCCTACAACCTGCAGATGGCACAGGATAAATTCCCTGAGATCAAGTTCCATTTTAACTCAGAATTCTAGAAAAGGATACCTTAGTGAAAGAATGATTGGCACTGTAAAAAATAAATATCTTTCGATTGTCCTGATACTGCTATTGCCGTTATCATTACTATCACAGGTTGAATTTACTTCCTCCAATCTTCCCATCATCGTCATTGAAACAGACACACTTGAAATAGTTGACGAATATCGAATTGTTGCCCAAATGGGGATCATTAGTAATGGAGATAATGTGAGAAATCACATGGACGATAGTTATAACAACTATTCAGGTAATATTAGTATTGAGTTCAGAGGTTCTACCTCCCAGGTATTTCCCAAAAAGTCATACGGATTTGAAACACAGGATGCAGATGGTAACAACCTAAACGTATCCCTGTTAGATTTACCGGAGGAAAATGATTGGGTGCTGTATGCTCCTTTTATAGATAAATCGCTGATACGTAATATTCTATCTTATCAGTTGGCCGGAGAATTGGGCAATTATGCTCCCAGAACAAAATTGTGTGAATTGGTTCTGAATGGTGAATACAGAGGAGTTTATGTACTAATTGAAAAAATCAAAAGGGACAAAAACAGGGTAGATATAGCTAAACTAAAACCAGACGAAATCAGTGGTGATGATTTAACGGGAGGATATATCCTAAAAATGGATAAGTTAACTGGGAACTCTGGATCATATTGGAGTACCAGCCTGGGGGGTGGGATCTATTTTCAATATGAGTATCCAAAATATGATGAAATATTGCCCCAGCAGCAAGATTATATTCTAAACTATCTAAATAACTTTGAGCAGGCACTGGTTTCAGACCAGTTCGCGGATCCAGAGAATGGTTATCGAAAATACCTGGATGAAAGTTCATTTGTGGATTTCTTTATTATTAATGAGATTTCAAAAAACGTTGACGGTTATTTTTTAAGCACATTTCTTTTCAAGGATAAAGAGAGTAGGGGTGGCAAGTTAACCATTGGGCCAGTTTGGGATTTCAATTTGGCATTTGGAATTGCAGATTTCCGGGAAGGATATAAGACTGATGGATTTCAGGTCAGAATTAATCCCTCACCATGGTGGTGGGATAGACTTTTTCAAGATCCGAAGTTCGTAAGTGAAATTAGGAGCAGGTGGTCCCACATCAGAAGTACCCATTTTACCAATGAAGTCATTTTGGAAAACATAGATTCTTTGTCATTGCTGCTGGAAGAATCTCAACAAAGAAATTTTGAAAGGTGGGATATTCTTGACTATCAAATTTGGCCAACGTATTATTTATGTAAGTCTTTCGAAGATGAAATAGACAGGCTTAAATCCTGGACAACAGAAAGGCTCCGATGGCTTGATCAGAATTTGGAAAGTTGGACCAGAATTGAAACTATTTCGACGAACCTTGAGATCCGTATCTATCCCAATCCTTTCAAGGAGAATCTCTATTATGAATTCTCATTGAACAGACACGAAAACGTGTCACTGATCCTTTATGATTTAAATGGTAGAGAGATATCAAGAATTATTGATGATATACCTTATGCAGCAGGGACATATACCAAAGAATGGAATGCTTCTGAACTTCCCGGTGCGATCTATCTGCTTGTTATGAAAATCAATGGAGAAACGGTCTCCATAAAGAAAATTGTAAAGCTTTGAGAGTGCCTCAGAACTTATAGGTGTAATTTATCTTGAACATATAGATCATTGCAGGTTGGGAAGAAGAGAGTTCCCGGTTGAATCCCCAGCCTAAGTCAAATTCACCAATATTACCAGGTTCATACCTGATTCCTGCAATAATCCTGTAATATTCGAATTGGGATCTGTAATGGGGAGTAAAAACTTGAAAAATCTCCGCTCTAACATAGGGCTCAATCTTTTTTAAGCTGTTAATACTAAGAGTGATACGGTTCCTGAAATGCTTAACATACAGGGCGTTCATCTCAAACACATCCATTCCTTCTGCTTCTTTCTGATACCTCATCCGGTAATAGATTGTCAGAAAGTCCAGCCTGCCCTTATACCTGAGGTCGAAATTGTAACGTAAGTAATTCTCATAGGAGTTGTCCTTCTTTTTATCCCGGGTAAACCTGAGATCACCCTCCAGGGCAAAGTTCCTGTTGATTTTATAGCGAATACCAAGTTCGGTAAAATAGTTATTGATCTCTGAAATGTTATGTTTGAGCCGGAGTTCCTGCTCCAGACTCACCGTCCAGTCTTTGGCAAAGGTTTTTTCTACCTTAATCCCGCTCCACAATTGCAGATCGTTTATAGCCTTACTCTCCTGGGATGCAACTGGTGTGATTGCACTCAGAAACAAAATAATGAGTAATCCGCTGAACTCCTGTCTGTTACATATCTTACGCCTCCCCATATATAACAAGCTATTTAAAAATGTTCAATTTTGGGTACATGGGATTTGCTTTTGTCACCCAAACATTGTTAAACTCCATATGCGCGGTATCTGCGACCCAGTCTTCCCTATCCATATTCCAGATATCATAGGTTTCATTCTCAATGCTTTGAGAGTTCGAAACCGTTATAAAGCCATTGTTTGGAAATTCATAATTGTCTCCATATCTGATCCCGATACCATTTCTGTGAAAGAGGCTTGATTCCACTGTAACCAGGTGATTTGGACTACTATAGCCCAGTTCCAACCCCTGTCCGCAATCAGCAAAGATACAGTTGTGAAAATTTTGGCTCTTGGGAGAATCCCAACCACCCGATAAGGCAGCCCCTTCATGAAAAATTGATTCAAATCTGGTATTGGTTACGATCACTTCACCTCCGGCACCTCCTCCGCTGTCTAACCCGTCATCTTTGGCGTACATAAAAACCGAGTTACTGATCACTGCAACACACTCCATCAGGTAAAGCGCATCGTTATCCTGATCCCTGTATGTGTATGAATCATCGGGGAAATCTGTAAAGATCGAATGATTGATAGACACCTGGGAATTGTTGAGTTGCCCTCCGGTCATGGCACGTTGTACTAAACAGTAATCTAACTCCATGGAGGCGGAAACAGGATAGAAAATTTGTCCGATGTGGTCGATCATGTAGCAGTGGTCCAGTGATATTGTACCGTATTCACTGTAGAAGAGTGCCTGACGGTGAGCATGCCCCCAATCATATTCTCCTCCCTTATGGTGCCCGCTTCTTCCGAAGATGGCATGGGAAGCATCAACACGATTCCCGGCAGCCTTTCCGATTACACCCCCCCAGTATGCCTCCTGATCTGTACAGGTAAAGGTTATTGGAGAATCTTCCAATCCTTCAATAAGCAGTGTACCCTCATTGTATATATTCACTCCAGGATTAAGGGTTACAAAAGTACCTGATCCTATGGTCAGGGTGATGTCCTCAGGAATGGTGAGGTCTGCAGCAACATTTACATAACTGTTCGCAGGAATTGAGGTATATTCACCAAGCACTCCGCTCAGGGAAAGCGGGGGATCTGACATTTCGCTTATATGAATGGGAAATGTCCTGTGGTCGATCACCAGTTGGTTCGATGATTGATCGTCTGGCGAGACCCAGACGGATCCTGATCCACGTTTAATCAGGAAAGAGGCAGAACCAACAGAGGCTTCCAGATTATCAATGGATTGGGTCAGTTGCCCCTCCACAACTGCAACCAATGGAAAACTGAATCCCTGCGGGATCTCCCTGGGGTATATGGTCAGGATATCCTGATTTTCAATGGGTTCAACAGTCACTCCCCTTGGTATCCAGACCGGGAGTCCCCATTCCGCCTCTCCCCGTACCGGATCCAGCACCACCATTCGGATCACATGAGGAATTTCCTCAGTAGAGTTAGAAGTAAAGATCTCTAAGCCATAATATCCAACCCCGGTTAGATCCAGGGTGACCGGTTCTGTGTTTAGGGTATTATTAACCAAAATCCGATTTGTCCTGTTGCCCGATAAATACCTGCAATCAACAATCATCCCTTCTCCATACACCTCCATGTCAACTAACTCATCCAGTGTGATATCTGCCTCAACCTTTATATCAGGATCAGGATCAGGATCTTTTCTGTTGCAGCTATAGGTGAGCAACAAAAGTAACAGGGTCCCTACGGCCTTCTGGATGGATCTCATGGTTGTTACAGATTTGTCTGGATTTTAAGCTGAACTTTCATTAGTTCCAGCCTGTTCTCAAGAAGTGCCTGTTTCTCCTGAATATTGTTCTGCCACAACTCCAGACTGGTTGAGTTGAGGTCGTACTGCGATTGGAGAATTAAATCGTTATCGTTGTAAAACGGAGTAAGTTCCTTCTCTACCTGGTCAAACAGTGTTTCAAAAACATCTCCATCCATCGACCTTATCATATTGGTCAGAGTGCTTTCATATAGGGCATATAAGAGAGAATCCATGGCAATTGCATAGTCAAGGTCATCTTCAATAGAGAAAATCATCTTATCTCCGATTTCATCATAGATATCCTGATGGGTTTTATAGTACCTGGATCCAAAGATGGTGCCCGTTCCCCATGAAACGCCCACTTCATGAGGGTGGGCATCAAAGATATCGTCATAGTCCCAAGGAATGATCTTATAGCGGATTGCATTCTGTTCCATAAGGGCATAGAAATAGACTTCGTCGGTATTGTCGCCATTCTGTAGCAGGAAATCAATGCCCATCTTTTTGAAATACTGATTAAGATCGACCCGCTGGCTGATGGCTTCATATAATTCATCTCCGTGTAAATGAGGCAATTGCGTATATATCTCTTTGAATCTGGAGATATACTCCTCCCTGGTTATGAGGTAAGGTCCTGGTTCATATTCGGCATCGGCGATGCCGTGGTGATAGCCACGGCGAAGAATATATTCGGACCCCTGTTCCATAAAAAAGGATTCAGGATCCTCCACCAATAGGTACACCCCCTGGGTCTCACCATTCATCTTAAATTCCACATACTTATAAAACAGGGGCATAACTCCCTCCTGCTCAAGGAGACCAAAAGCGATCCTGTTATTAATGTAGGTATAATCCATAGAAAGGGAAATCAACTTGAAGTTGATCAGTCTCTTTCTCTCATTTCCTTCTCTCCCCCTGATTATTATGGGGTTATCAAGATTAACTGAGTAGCTTTTTCTTCTGTAATCCAGTGTAGTCTGGCCTCTGATGGAGATTTTCTTTATCTCAACCTGCTGGTTATTGAGCATAAAAGTCAGGTCAGGATCTTCAATAGTATAACTTGTATCCTTGCTATTGTATATAAATTCCTGAATCTCCGGGGAAACAGATAGTTCAAATACATCAGCATTCCGCTCCATTATCTCAACCTCCTTGTAGCAGGAAGTCAGGAACAGAAGAATTCCAACGACTATGTAGAAACGACTCATGGCAATACAAACAAAACGGTAAAACATATTATCTATTTCCCCCGATCCGAATAATGCTACAAAGAAAGCAAAAAATGGGGGGCTTCTTTAGGAAAACGCATCCGGAATTACGTTTGAAGCAGATGTAAAATCACTATATTCGTGCGATTCATCAACGAATATTTAGATATGAAATATGGGTTTTTAATACTGGGATTGCTTGGTGTCTCAGGATTCGCTTTAAATGGTCAGCATCCCGACTGGGAGGGAGGATATGCCGATGGATGTACAACGGTTACAGCAGGGAGATCGGCTACAGCTGATGGGTCTGTGATCACATCTCATACCGATGACAGCCACCGGACCCGCTCCTGGATGGATGTGATCCCGGCTGAAAAACATAAGAATGGAGCCACCACCACCATGTACAAACGAGTGGCAAGTGACTCCTTTGCCATGCCCACCTACAGTCACATTCCCATTGGTGAGATTCCACAGGTGAAGGAGACCTATCAATTCCTTAATACAGCCTATCCATCGATGAACCAGTATCAGCTGGGGATCGGAGAGTCCACCTTCGGAGGAAGGGAAGAGCTACAGTCTGATGCAGGTCTGATTGATTGTCAGAGGTTATGCAAGCTGATGCTGGAGCGTTGTAAAACAGCCAGGGAAGCCATAGAGCTGGCAGGAGAGCTTATGGCTGAATATGGATGGAACGATTATGGAGAGGTTTTGACCATCGCAGATAAAAAGGAGGTGTGGCATCTTGAGATTTTGGGTCCGGGTAAAGGTGAAGTGGGTGCGGTCTGGGCAGCTCAGAGGGTACCTGATTCTCATATTTCGGTAAATGCCAATGCCTCCACCATTAAGGAGATTGACCTGGAGGATTCAGGATATTTTATGGCCAGCGAAAATATATTCAGCATGGCCAGTGAAAAAGGTTGGTGGAAAGAGGGGGAGATATTCAGGTTCTGTTATGCTTATGCCCCTGAAAGCAGGACTTCTCTGGCCTCCAGGAGAAGAGAGTGGAGGGTCTTTAACCTTCTGGCCCCCTCATTGGAGCTGGATCCCAATGCTGAGAATTACCCATTCTCAGTTAAACCTGACCAACCGGTTACGCTGGCTAAACTCAGGCAGGTATTTTCGGACTATTACGAGGGGACCCCATTTGATATGACCAAAGATCTACTGGTGACAGACGATTCGGGAAGGAGTGTGATCTCTCCTCTGGCCAATCCTCATATGCCATACGATATGAATAAAATGTTGAGCATCAACGGAGGATGGGGCTGGCGCGGTGAGCGCACCATAGCCAGATGGTATACCATGTATGCCACCATCATTCAATTCCGTGACTGGTTGCCCGATGAAATTGGAGGGGTGGCCTGGCTGGCCCAGGACAATGTGGCCACTTCAGTTTATATTCCGATCTATTGCTCAGGAAGCGATCTTCCCGAATCTTACAAGACTCCGGGACGTCCCAACGGTTATACTTCACAATCGGCCTGGTGGGCATTCAACAGGCTGGGGACCCTCACAGCACAGCGCTGGGGTGAGATGAGATACGATGTGAATGAGGTGTGGGACCTCTGGCAGGGTGAACTATTTGAGGGACAGGAGTCATTCGAGAAAAAGGCCATGGAACTTTATCAGGAAGGTAAAATGGAGGAATTGAACCTTTACCTTACCGGTTACACCATGGATTGGGGAGAAAAAGCTGTATCTAAAGCCTGGGAGCTGGGAGATATGCTCTGGACTAAATATGACGAAAAGTTTTAATGAATAAAAATGAAAGAAAATAAACGCGGCTTTGCCAGTGATAACAATGCGGGTGTGCATCCCGCCATACTTGAAGCCATGGCCTCGGTCAATAATGGACATGTAATTGCCTATGGAGATGATCCCTATACCTCGAAAGCAGTCTCAAACATTCAGCATCACCTGGGTGAGGATACAGGAGTCTTTTTTGTGTTTATAGGTACTGCTGCCAATGTACTGGGACTCTCGTCGGTTACACAATCTTACCATGCTGTAATTTGTCCCGAAACAGCACATATCAATGTGGATGAATGTGGCGCTCCGGAGAAGTTCACGGGCTGCAAACTGATTGCCTCAGATACCCCCGATGGTAAACTCACTGTAGAGATGATTGCCAGACAAATGCACGGGATTGGCTTTGAACACCATGTACAACCCAGGGTGGTCTCCATCACACAGACCACCGAAATGGGGACGGTCTATACCCTGGATGAGATAAGCAGGATAGCCGATTATACCCATGACCAGGGTATGCTTCTCCATATGGATGGGGCCAGGATCAGCAATGCCATTGTCTCACTGAACTGCGATTTATATGAGATGACTGGTGGGGCAGGAGTGGACGTACTCTCCTTCGGTGGCACAAAAAATGGAATGATGTACGGGGAGGCTGTGGTCTTTTTTAACAAAGCACTGTGTGAAGATTTTAAATACCGGAGAAAACAGGGGATGCAACTGGCTTCTAAAATGCGATATATTGCAGCTCAGTTCAGTGCATTCCTGGAAAACGATCTTTGGAAAACCAATGCCCGACATGCCAACCTTATGGCACAAAAACTCTATAATGCAGTGAAGGATATTCCTGGGGTCAGGATTACCCAGAAGGTGGAGTCCAATGCTGTATTTGCTATCATTCCGGAAGCAACCATTGAGAAACTTCAGGAAGCTTACTTTTTTTATGTCTGGGATGAGGCCACCTCCGAGGTTCGTTGGATGTGTTCATTTGATACCACAGAAGAGGATATTGAAGGATTCGCCTCTCTGCTCAGGTCTTTGCTGGAATAAGCAGTGAACTGTCACCATAGCTCAGGAACCTGAACTGGTTCTCCAGGGCATATCGATAGACCCTTTTCCAGTCTTCGCCAATTAGTGCTGCAATAAGCAATAGCAGGGTACTTCCGGGAAGGTGGAAATTGGTAAGAAGTCCACTTATGGTCCTGAATTTATAACCCGGAACAATCATCAGCTGTGTGCCAAAATGCAGCTGATCCAAACTGTGTCGCTTACAAAAACCCAACAGTGCACCTATACTATCTTCCATGGAATAGTGCCCCGGGAGCCGTTCATTGTCCCATTGCACAATTTCCAGAGATTCCGGATCTTTCTCTGTGCCGGAGATCATCTTAACTCCTAACCAGTAGAGCGACTCAAGACTCCGCGTGCTGGTGGTGCCCACTGCAATTAAACCTTTGGGCTGACTGATCCAGGACTCAAGGAAGCTCCGTGATACGACCACCCTTTCGGTGTGCATAATGTGGTTCCTGGCATTTTCGGCTTTCACCGGGACAAATGTGCCTGCACCCACATGAAGCGTCAACTCGCTGGTCCTGAAACCACTTTCAGGGAGTCTCGCTATCATCTCTTTACTAAAATGGAGCCCTGCTGTTGGCGCTGCCACCGATCCGTCTAACCTGCTGTAGATGGTCTGATAACGCTCTTTGTCACTCTCCTCGGCCTGCCTGCCCAGGTAGGGAGGAATGGGAGTGCTACCTGTGCTCTCAATGACCTCACCAAAAGAGTATTCGGGGTGATCCCATTGAAACCTGATGCTAAAACTATCCCCTCTCTGACCTTCATTATATGCTTCCAAAAGAATGATTTTCCCTCCAATGGATGTCTCCAGCGTGACTGCTCCGGACTTCCATTTCCTGGCATTTCCCACCAGGCAGATCCAGGTGCACGATTGAGTGGACTCAAACGATTGCTGGTAATCCACAGGATCTGTTGGTTCCAGACAAAAGATCTCAATCCTGGCTCCGGTGGACTTTTTAAATAGAAGCCTTGCCTGGATCACCCGGGTATTGTTAAATACAAGCCAGCTCTCCTGGGGAAGTGAGTCGGTAAGGTTGCGAAATTTGGAATGGGTGATCTCCCCGCGATCATAAAGGAGCAAATTGGAATCATCCCTGTGAGGTAACGGGTACCTGGCGATGCATCTATCGGGCAGGTCGTACCTGAAGTTTTCCATATGAATGTGATGCTCTGTAATCATGTTTCCAAGAGAGTGCGCAAAATTAACTATTTTTGCATAGATCTTTGAAATTTTGCAGTAGTTGATCCTATCGCTGCGGGTTTTTTTAACCCGTGGAGGAAAGTCCGGGCAGCAACGGGTGCCGCACTGTTGAAAGACAGATGTTTGTGAGGGCATGGGAACAAAGAAGAAAACAACCGCCCTGTTTTCGGGGTAAGGGTGAGAAGGTGGGGTAAGAGCCCACCAGTGTAACGGGCGATCGTTACAGCTGTTTGTCCTGCGGGCTGAAAGGCCATGTATACCGGCGTTATAAAGGTGACCCGCCTGAGTCGGGGGGTAGGCCGCTTAGAAAAATGATGGGAATCCCCGTTTACGGGGAGACAGAACCTGGCTTAACAACTACTGCAATTTTTTTCTCTTGCTTGATAGGTTCTATTCAATGTCGGGTTTTTCAAACAGGGCCGGATCCAGATCCTGGTTGTATTCTACCTTCTCAATGGTTATGTTGTAGACCACCTGGCCCCCGAGTTTTGTGGAGATAAAATGTGATACAGGGATTCCTTTTACTTTCTTGTAATCCTTCATGTTAATCTCTATCTCCTGGTCCGATCCACCCATTAACTGGGTCGATTTGATGGTTGTGATCAGGTGGGTCTCCTTGCTTATGTAGAAATTCAGGATATCTCCTTTCTTATTGGTCAGCTTCAGGTGATCTGCCGAACCATCCTCGGAAGTGCCCATCAGTTCAATGGTATTTCCTTTCTCTGTGTAGTTCCATAGCGGATTCTCAAATTCGGCCTGGTTAAGGATGGTTTCCAATTCCTGTTCGGAAAGTTCCTTGGGTTGAGATATGCCCATGGCTGGTGCATACATCCAGCCCTTCTCGCCGTTATAAGTTTGGATCAATTTAGTACCCTGAACTTCGGCTTCGATTCTAAGCTTAATGGGCCTGGCCTGATACATGGTAAAACCCGACTCTATTCCGGCCATGGAATACATATTTTTGCCTGATGTGACTATGGTTTCAATTTTCCGCATCTTCTCCATGGAAGCAGCCTTATAATGGGCTTCAAGGATCGATTCAAGGTTTTGCGCCTGGGCTAAAGCGAAGGATGCAATAAATAGTATGAGGGGTAAAATAAGTTTACGCATAATCTATGGTCTAAATGTTTTTTACATTAAAATTCAATAACCACTTCACGAAGCCGGGTTAGTTTACTTAATAGATCATCCAGAAGATCCAATTTAAGCATATTGGCTCCATCGGATTTGGCCCGGGAAGGTTCGGGATGTGTTTCCAAAAATAATCCATCTGTTCCTGCAGCAATGGCAGCCCGGGCCATTGTTTCGATCAGTTCCGGTGCGCCTCCTGTAACTCCACTCGATTGGTTGGGTTGTTGGAGAGAGTGAGTGGCATCAAATATTACCGGTACTCCAAACTTCTGCATCTCCGGAATTCCTCTGAAATCCACCACCAGATCCTGGTACCCAAATGTGGTTCCCCTCTCCGTAATAAGTACTTTATTATTACCCGATTCCATCACCTTGTCCACTGCAAATCGCATGGCACCAGGTGACAAAAACTGTCCCTTCTTTATGGAGACCGATTTCCCGGTTCGGGCACAGGCCACCAACAGATCTGTCTGACGGCAGAGAAAGGCTGGTATTTGCAATACATCCACATATTGAGCTGCCATCCGGGCTTCTTCTGCCGAGTGCACATCGGTGATTACCGGTATGGAGAGGTGCTCCCCAATCTCCTTCAGGATGAGAAGCGCTTTTTCATCCCCGATACCTGTAAAGGAATCTAATCTGGAACGATTGGCTTTCCGGTAGGATGCCTTAAATACAAAAGGCAATCTATATTTTTCGGAGAGAGCATAGATCGCTTCGGCAATTTCGAAAGTCATTTCCCTGCTTTCCACCACACACGGGCCGGCAATCAGAATAAAGCCGTTTTCCTCTCCATATCTGACAGATGGCAACACAGCCTGGGCACCACTATTCTTTACCATAAGACTTCATCTCTTTCCATAATTGGTTTAATCGGCTCCGCATCTCGTCCTCTCTCGCATTCCGTCCCGGAGTATAAAACTGATTCTCCTTTATTTCGTCGGGAAGATAATATTCCTGTACGAAATGATCACTATAGTTGTGGGCATATTTATAGTTCTCGCCATATCCGATCTCTTTCATCAATTTGGTCGGAGCATTGCGCAGATGCAGCGGAACAGGTAGGTTCCCGGTTTTTCGCACCGTTTCAATGGCCTTGCTAATGGCTGCATATGCACTGTTACTCTTTGGAGAGGTAGCCAGGTAAATAGCTGTTTCGGAAAGGATTATCCTGGCCTCTGGCATCCCGATCATATGAGTGGCCTGGAAACAGTTGGTGGCCATCAGCAATGCGTTTGGATTGGCCAGTCCAATGTCTTCAGAGGCAAGGATCACCAGTCTTCGGGCAATGAACTTGATATCTTCACCCCCCTCGAGCATCCTGGCCAGCCAGTACACTGCTGCATCGGGATCGCTGCCCCTGATGCATTTGATAAATGCTGAAATGATATCGTAGTGCATTTCTCCATTTTTATCATAAATGGCCATGTTCTCCTGAAGTCGCTCCTTTACCATATCGTTGGTGATGATAATTGGCGTTTCAAGTGTAAAATCAGGATCAGAACACTCCGATTTCACAACCACTTCCAGAGTATTTAGTAGCTTTCTTGCATCCCCTCCCGAATATTGAAGCATGGCTTCATTCTCCTCAATTCCAATGGAAAGTTTTTTTAAGTAAGCATCTTTTGTGAGTGCCCGATCCAATAAATCAACAAGATCTTCTTTGCTAAGTGCATTTAGGATGTATACCTGGCACCTGGACAGGAGCGGGGAGATCACCTCAAATGAAGGATTTTCGGTGGTGGCACCAATAAGTGTTACAATGCCCTGTTCCACCGCACCCAGGAGGGAATCCTGTTGTGATTTGCTAAAGCGATGGATTTCATCAATGAAGAGGATTGGATTGGGTTTATTAAAAAATTGTAGCTTTTTGGCTTTGTCGATGGTCTCTCTAACATCCTTAACACCAGCCTGCACCGCACTCAGACTGTAAAAGGGCCGGTCCAGCTTATGTGAAATAATGGTGGCCAGTGTGGTTTTGCCCACACCGGGTGGTCCCCAGAGAATAAACGAACTCATGGAACCCGATTGCACCATTTTGCGTATAACAGCCTGCGGACCTACCAAATGATCCTGACCAATGAAGTCCTCAAGGGTTACGGGACGCATTCGGTCCGCCAGTGGTTGGTTGGGAAATTGAAAACCGGTTGACATGCAGACAAAATTAGACTTTTTTTATTCTTTGTACTTGAAACTGAAATACAAAATGATAAAACCATACGCAAAGCGAAGAGGCCTGCTCATAGCCGCCATACAAATTCTGTTTATTGCCTCACTTTTTTCACAGAATCTTGTGCTGGATGTGGTTCGCGGTGGGGTAGACGATACAGAGGCGATTCTGCAGGAATATCTAAAACCATTTGCCAATATCGTAGGATCCGATTTAAATGCAGGCTGGTACAATACTGCCAGACCCCATGAACTGGGTGGGCTGGATGTTACAGCTACAGTTAGTTGGGCAAAGGCACCCTCATCTGCATTATCATATGATTTATCGACACTGAATCTTAATGGCAATCTGGATCCTTCGCTCCCCACAGTAGCCCCCACCATTGCAGGTGAACAGGAGGAGCGGCCTTCACTTTCATATTCTCAATCAGTGGATATGGGAGGAGGGAACTTTCAGGAGGTAGAGTATGCCCGTTTTACAGTTCCAAACGGATCGGGTGTAGATTTCTTTCCTTTGCCCATGTTACAACTTACGGTAGGATTGCCCTTTGGCACCGATGTTTCAGCCAGGTTCGTTCCTATGGTTGGCTACAGGGACTACGGCAAGATTGGTCTGTGGGGAGTCGGAGGGAAGCACTCGATCACCCAGTGGATCCCAGGGCTGAAAGAAATAAAATTCCTGGATATAAGTGTTCAAGGGGGGTACACCAAAGTAAATTCCTCCATTCATGTGGTTGTTGAGCCCCAACCCGACGTGGATATCGATGATAATCCCACTTACAACTGGAATGACCAGTTTATCAATCAAAATGTGGAGGGCTGGACCCTTAACCTGATTGCATCGCAGACCCTGCCGGTCATTACATTTTACCAGGGAATAGGTTATGCCAGTTCGCTGGTGGAACTGTTGCTGGAGGGGCACTATCCAATTCATTATGTCATTACCGATATGGAGAGTCCCGACTTGGGGAAAACCACTTATGAAATCCTGGAGAATCCCATCTCCACAAAATATGAGAACTTCAATAACCTGAGGGTGAATGTGGGGGCGCGTATTAAGCTGGGGGTGCTCACCCTTCATTACGATTTCACCTATACCCTATATGCAACACATTCAGTGGGAGTGGGAATTAGCTTCAGGTAACTAGAATCCGTTCAGAGGCATGGTTACGGTTGGAATCAACAATAGCCAGCCTAGAAAAATAAGTATGGCCATAAAAGGCAACACCCATTTAAGCCATTTTTCATAAGGGATCCTTGCAACACCCAGTACGCCGATCAATACCGGTGAGGTGGGGGTGATCATATTGGTAAAACCATCTCCAAGCTGAAAAGCCATAACGGTGGCCTGTCGCGACAATCCGATCAGGTCTGAAAACTGGGACATGATGGGCATGGTCAATGCAGCTTTTGCAGAACCACTTGGAATCACAATATTTATCATGGTCTGGATCATATACATCATACTCACCGAGGCCAGCTTACCAAAGTCTTGCATGGAGTGAGCAACGCGATAGAGAATGGAGTCGATCACCCTTCCATCTTCAAGAATAACAAGGATACCCCCTGCAAGCCCAACCACCACAGCCGCCGACAATATATCACGCATTCCTTCAATAAACAGCTTTGTGATTTTATTTGCGCTGAAGTTCATGGCTGCTCCTGAAAAGATCCCCATCACAAAAAAGAGGGTGGCAATCTCTTTAACAAACCACCCATATCCCATAACTCCCACAATCAGGTATACAATTGTGAAAACCAACAGGTTAAGAATGAAAAAGTGGACCGATTTCCTGAGTGACATAAAACCGAATATTCCAAACAAGGCAGTGATCACCGGTAAAAACCAGAAAGTGTATTCACTGTTACCTATCCTTAGGGTTGAAGAGGGCTCCAGCACCGCAAAGGCAATCATGCCCCCCAGAAGGATAACATATGAGATCCAGGCAGAGGCAGGAGTCTGATAGGTAAGCTCATCCAGATCTACACTACCCTTATCTCTCCAGTACTGATCCGATTGAAATACAGGCGATCGTTGGGGATTAAGGCGGATCTTTGAAGCATATCTCAACACCCATCCGATTCCCACTAAATTGATGACCACCCAGACAAATAACCTGTATTCAATCCCTGAAAACAGGGGCAGACTTGAGAGGCCCTGGGCAATGCCAATGGTGAATGGATTCAACAGCGCACCTGCAAATCCCAGTCCGGCTCCTACAAAACACATGCTCAACCCCACAATGGAATCATACCCCATGGAGATGGCCAGGGGGACAAATATGATGATAAATGCTATGGTCTCTTCACTCATGCCAAATGTGGCCCCAAAAATGCTGAATATGAGCATGATTAATGTGATGATCATGTTATCAACTCCGATCCGTCTGAAGATCCTGTACTTCTCTAGTTTCCTGACACGCTGCAAAAAGGATTGAATTCCCACATCAATGGCTTTGCTGTCATTCATGATCCAGAACGCACCTCCTATAATAAGTATAAACACGATGATGTCTGCCTTACCGGCAAAACCGTCAAACATCGCGCTGAATACCTGCCAGGTTTGAGGTGTCTTTTCTGCCTCATGAAATGATCCTTCAATGATCACCTCCCTGGGAGTACCATTTACATCCACTACCTTCCTGTCAAACTCTCCTCCGGGAATTACCCATGTTAAGAAGGCAGCTGCAACTATAAAAAAGAAAACAATTACATAGGTGTGGGGGATTGCGGGTTTTCTTGCCATGCTTTTCTAATTCAGAACCATCATAAAATAGCATAAAAATCTAAAGAAATAAAATTTCTTACATTTAGCCCACACAAACTGGCTCATATGCTCCTTATCCGCCCTCTGTTTCTATTGTTGTGCTGTATCATGTTCACCCCACTGGCCGCGCAGGACAGGTTAAAAATTGACAGTCTCCAGGCTCAACTAAGCGAAAAGAATCACGACAGTGTGAAGTATCGCCTGATGATTGAGATCGCGGCAGAAATATCCAGCTCAGATACAGTGCAGTCATTCAATTACCTGGAGCAGGGAGGAGAGATAGCCAGGAGTCTGAATAATCCCGAAGGTCTGGGTTTGTATCACAAGGTCCTTGGTAACGTGCGAGTCGACTGTGGGGACTATGAACAGGCCATTCTTCAATACGACCGGGCATTGGCCTATTTTAGTGAGGCTGAAGACCTGGTAAACTATCACGAAACTGTGAAAGAGAAGGGGAATGCGTATCTCTTTCTGTCGGACTATGACCAGGCTATCAATCTGTACAACACATCCCTTGATTACTATAAGCGAAACAACATGGTCATTGGGATCAGTCGCTGTCTGAACAACCTGGGAATCATTTACAAAAACCGTGGCAACTACGTTGAAGCTCTTGCCATTTATGAAGAGTCGGTTCGCTATTTGGATACCATAAGAGATGCTTATGACATCAGCCAGGCATATATCAATATGGGAAACGTTTTCGTCTTTCTGGGTGCCTATGAACAAGCTCTGGATAATTTCAATAAAGCACTTGTGATCTCAGAAAAGGAGAACTTTATGGAGAATATCTATCTGTCTCTCTCCAATGCCGGGGTAGTGCAGAATAAGATTCACAACTTTGAAGAGGCGGAAAATCTTTACCGTCGGTCTCTCATCACAAGCCAGGCCAACAATGATCCGGTTCAGGTATCCAATTGTCTGATAAATATTGGGACCAATTTTGCCGATATGGGTGAACCAGAGAAGGGTCTGGAGTATGTGGAAAGGGGATTGGCCATAAAAATTGAGCTGGAAGATGAGAGAAGGATTTCAAACTGTTACATCCATCTGGCACAGATCCATTCAATGATGGAACAGCCTGATACTGCCATTATGCTATTTAATAAAGCAATTCCGGTGAAGAAGCGCCTGGGGGATCAGGAGGGATTGGTAAGGTGTTACCTGGGAATTGGGGCGGCTCTCCTGGAGAAAGATCAGCATACTGAGGCCGGGAAAATGGTAGACATGGCCCTTGATATTGCAGCGGAGATCAAAACCCTGGAACATGTTGCAGAGGGTATGGAGATGAATAGAAAAATTGCTTTGGCCAGGGGAGATTACCGGGCGGCTTACCAGTTTGCCATGAATTACTATCTCTATAAAGACAGCCTTGTGGATGAGGCCACATACAGAGCCGGCATGGAGATGGAGTACAGATACCGCTCAAAGGTGTTGCAACAGGAAAACGAAAACCTACGGATCCAGTCCGACCTGAATCAGGTAAGGATGAGAAGGAGGACTGGAGTTCTCCGTTCCATTCTTGCAGTTGCAACCCTGTTGGCCATTGGTTTAGTGCTGGTAGGTTACTTCTTAAGCAAACTCAGGAACTCTTCCATAAAGCTGGAAGAACAGAACCTGGTGATCATTAAGCAAAACCTGAAGCTGGATCATTTAAACAAAACCAAGGACCGCATCATGTCAATCATTGCCCACGACCTGAGAGGTACCATTGGAAATCAGCTGACCGCAGTGGAGGTGCTCCACCGGATCGAGAGTGACGGTGATTCGGAAGTTGATCGCCGTAAACTACTGGGAAATCTGAAGCACTCAGCCTCCTATTCACTGGAGTTGCTCGAAAACCTGTTGCACTGGTCAAGACTGGAAGATCAGGAATCATATTTCCATCCCGAAGAGACAAACCTGAATATGCTTATTGTAAACTGTCTGGAACTCTTTGATGAAACTGCGAGAAACAAGGAACTTACGATTCAGTATGAAGCCATGGAAGTCACTCAATGTACAGTCGACCGAATCATGGTAGAGACCATATTCCGGAACCTTATCTCCAATGCCATAAAGTTTACAAATCGGGGAGGAGATATTAAATTAAGCACCAGTAAGGAAGGAGATAACATATTATTCAGGGTAACAGACGACGGGATCGGAATGACGCCTGAGCAGATCCAGAAAATCATAAATAACGGGGGTTACACCCGCCGGGGCACTGCCAATGAAAAAGGAGCTGGCATGGGATTAACCCTGGTGCGTGAATTTACAAACATTCACAAGGGAAAACTCAATATTAAAAGCGAACCTGATAAGGGTTCTACATTCGAAGTTATTATTCCCTGTAAAAAATAGCTATTTTTGCTGTGCGAACGGTTAAGCATGGCGTCCATAGGCAACTTCAGTGAAACTTCCCGGAAACTGATTCTTAATCAATTCAGGGGAATGATTCGTACCTGCAGTAGCGAGTACGATAAATCCTCCATGAAACTGATTAGAGATTCTTTCGATTTTCTACTGGATCATGTGGAAGAGGGACAGGTTTTACATGGACTCCCGCTAATTGAATACTCCACCGGGCTTGCAAGATTAACAGTAAAGGAACTTGGATTGGATGCCATTGGCTCCTCTGCCGCCCTTCTTATGCATTGTGTTGCGCTGAACCAGGTTCCACCTGAGAAGATTCGCTCCGGGCTTGGAAACCGGACAGCAAGTATTGTTGAGGAGTTGCTTAAAATCAGTGATCTGGATACTTCTGCCACCGAGGGACAGGCTGAAAATATGCGGAACCTGATTCTCACACTGGCCACCGATTTTCGGGTGATTCTGGTAAAGATAGCCGAGAGGCTATATCTGATGCGACAGTCACAGTTATCTGGAGAAAAGGAGCAAATAGCTCTTGCATGCGAATCGAAATCCATCTATTCGCCACTGGCTCACAGACTTGGTCTTTACAATGTAATGTCGGAAATGGAGGATATCTCCATGAGTGTACTTGAAAAGGCAGAATATCAATATATTGCCGAGAATCTAAAAGCATCCACACAGAGAAGAAACAAGTTTATTCGCGAGTTCATTCATCCCGTTAAGGAGGACCTTGAGAGGGAGAAATTTAGTGTGGAGATCAAGGGAAGGCCTAAATCCATCTCATCTATCTGGCGCAAAATGCGCAAACAGAATGTGGAGTTTGAGGAGGTCTATGACAAATTTGCCATCCGCATTATTATCGATACTCCCCTTAAGAAGGAAAAAGCCGATTGCTGGCGGACCTACAGCATTATTACCGATCACTACCAGCCCAACCCAGAACGTCTTAGAGACTGGATTTCAGCTCCCAAATCCAATGGCTATGAATCGCTTCATACCACAGTGGTTGTCCCCGGAGGGGATTGGGTGGAGGTACAGATCAGAACCAGAAGAATGAATGAGATTGCTGAGAAAGGACTGGCAGCTCACTGGAAGTACAAGGGAATAAAGGGTCAGGCAGGGATTGACCAGTGGATAGAACGTGTAAGGGAAACGCTGGAGAATACAGACATGGATGCTTCCAATTTGTTGGAGGATCTCAAACTGAGTCAGTTCAGCAAAGAGATATTTGTATTTACCCCGGGTGGCGATCTGAAGAAGTTTCCTGAGAATGCAACAGTTCTCGATTTTGCATTTGATATACATACCGATGTGGGTGCCTCCTGTGTAGGAGCAAGGGTCAATAACAAAAATGTTCCCATCCGCTACTCTTTGAAAAATGGGGATAAAGTGGAGATTCTCCGGTCAAAAAACCAGAAGCCCAAAATCGACTGGCTCAATGTGGTGGTAACCTCCAAGGCCAGGAGTAAGATTAAGTCGGCCCTGAAGGAAGCCAAATTAAAGGAGTCTGAGCAGGGAAAGGAGATTCTGAAAAGGAGGTTCAGGAACTGGAAAATCGATTTTAACGACAGCAGTGTACGCAAAGTGATCCAGCACTACAAATACCGGGATGCCATTGACCTCTATTTTGATGTGGCTACAGAGAAAGTGGACCTGCTCCAGATTAAGGAGTTGTTAACCCAGGCTGATAAGCCCTATGAAGCCAAACCGGAGAAAATTAAAGAGGAAAGCGTTGAAAGGCTTGCAAGCCATGCAACACGCGAATCTGGCGATTTTCTTATAATCGATGAAAAATTGGCCAATGTGGACTATAAACTGGCCCCCTGTTGCCATCCTATACATGGGGATGCCATCTTTGGTTTTGTGACCGTAGGTTCCGGGATCTCCATCCATAGAACAAATTGCCCCAATGCACACCAGCTCCTTTCCCGATTCGGTTACAGGGTAGTAAGAGCACGCTGGAACAACAAGGAAAAGGATGCTTTTTTCCCGGTTACACTTCAGATCACAGGAGTGGACGACCTGGGCATAGTAAGCAATATCTCCGATGTGATTTCCAAAGATCTGCAGGTGAACATGCGTTCCATTTCCATCGATTCCAACGACGGAATGTTTGAAGGAAGCATCACCCTGCTTGTAAAAGACACCCAACACCTGGCTGCACTGATCCGCAAGCTGAAAAAAGCCAAGGGCGTTATGAATATCAGGAGATTGACATAGCTTGCATACTTTATACTTTCTACTTTCTACTTTATACTTTCTACTTTATACTTTCTACTTTCTACTTTCTACTTTCTACCTAATACCTTGGATCGGGCTTGTAGGGTAGTTTGGCCATTTTCTCCACAGTCATTCCGGGAAATCCGAACTCTTCGGTGATCTCTCCGTAGAGGAGGTAGATCCCCCTGCCTTTGTAAGGATAGCGCCTTAGCGAATCGGGAAAGTTCACCACATCAAAGAATTCTCCTTCAGTGTCCAGGAAGGTACCGAAGTTCATCCACTCCTTGCGCTTGGTACGTACATTTTTTACAGTGACCAGGTTGCCCAGCATGCGGACCTTCTTCCCCAGATGATTTAACATATGACAGGCCAGAATCTTTCCACGGAAGGAGGTCTGCAGAAGTTCAAAAGCCGGGATAGTCACCGAAAAACCCAAAATTTCAAGCTCATCATAGGTATTTTCCAGGGCAGTTTGTTCCAGCTCGGGCAGTGTAAATTCTCTTTTTTGTACAGGGAAGAGTTCCCGCATGGGGTCCTTCTTCTTCTTATTGCCCAGGGCCAGGTGTGCATCCCACAACAACACTTTTTTGCTCTTCCCTGTGAACCGCAGGGCATCGATCCTGATCAGGATAACCACCTGGTCCAGTCCAATGGGTACACGCTCAAGAAAGTCCCCCAGATCTTTAAAGTCGCCGCGCTGCTGTCTGTCATCAATGATCATAGCTGAGGTCTGCTGTTCCAGACTCTGCAGGTGGATAAAACCTATGAAGATCTCCTTACCTGTGATGGAGGTGGTGTACTCACCCCTGTTTACACAGGGCAGATGAATGGAGCCCCCCCAGCGCCGGGCTTCGTTGAAGTATACCCATGTACGGTAGAATCCTCCGAAGTTATTGATCACAGCTGTCATAAATTCCAGGGGAAAGTAGGTCTTCAGGTAGAGCGACTGGAAACTCTCTACGGCAAAGGATGCCGAGTGTGCCTTGGAGAATGAGTAGCCGGCAAAAGAGCTGATCTGACGCCATACTTCCTGGGTCAGCTGGTCGGGATAACCCCGGTCACGGCAATTGTCAAAGAACCGTTGTGCAATCCGGTCAAACTCTGTCCTGGACCGGTATTTACCGCTCATGGCCCGACGCAGCACATCAGCATCAGCCAGGTCCAGCCCTGCAAAGTGGTGACACACCTTGATTACATCCTCCTGGTACACCATCACCCCGAAAGTCTCTTTCAATTGCTCTTCCATAATGGGGTGGAGGTACTCAAAATCGCCAGGATGATGAAACCGGTGAATGTACTCACGCATCATACCCGATTGTGCCACACCGGGCCTGATGATGGAGCTGGCTGCCACCAGGGTGCGGTAACTGTCGCATTGCAAC
This sequence comes from Bacteroidales bacterium, assembly GCA_029938715.1. Lineage (GTDB taxonomy): Bacteria > Bacteroidota > Bacteroidia > Bacteroidales. The sequence goes on from JAOZUK010000046.1 coordinate 27,356, forward strand.
TTGGTCAGCAATCCACGCATGGCCGGACTCTCGATGTAGAAACATCCATTGGTCTCTCCCGATTTCAACTGCTTCAACACCTTCTTATCTTTCTTGAAATCATCGACCCGGTGTACATCCACATTGATCCCCCTGTTGCGCCGGATAATCTCGACGCACTCCTTGATGTGCCCGATGCCGCGCTGACTCAGAATATCCAGCTTTTCAAATCCCAGGTTCTCTGCCACATACATATCCCACTGGGTGGTAAGAAATCCCTTGGGAGGCATATCCAGTGCTGTATACATGGTAAGCGGCTGCTCAGATATAAGAACACCCCCCGCATGGATGCTTCTCAGGTTGGGGAAATCCATCAAGAGGCTCCCTGCTTCGTAAATTCGCCGTGTAATGTGATTGTCGTTCAGTTTGCTTTCGGGTTCCTTTACAAGCCGGTCAATCTCCTCCTTGGGCAGGCCATAAACCTTACCCAGCTCCCGGAAAATGGAGCGGTCCCTGAAGGTGGAGATGGTTCCGATCAGTGCTGTGTGCTTACGTCCATACCTTTTGAAAATGTAGTCCAGTACCTCATCCCGCTCTTTCCAGGAAAAGTCGATATCAAAGTCGGGCGGGCTGGTCCGTTTGGGATTGATAAAACGTTCAAAATAGAGGTCCAGGTCGATGGGATCCACATCGGTGATGCGTAGGCAATAGGCTACAATAGAGTTGGCTCCGCTGCCTCTTCCCACATGGTAAAATCCACGCGACATGGAGTACCGGATTACATCCCAGGTAATCAGAAAGTAGGAGGAGAATCCAAGGCGATCAATGATCTCCAGTTCATGCCTGATCCGCTTCAATGCCTCCCTGTTTCTCTGCCCGTAACGGTATGCCATTCCATCCATAGCCAGTTTTTCCAGCAGAGCCTTATCGTCCTGTGGAGTCCCGGTAAAGGTCTTTTTGTTCTTTACCGTGGTGAAGTCAAAATCCATCC
>JAOZUK010000475.1 GCA_029938715.1 Bacteroidales bacterium
TCTGCAATACAACGCAGAACATTTACCTCATGGAATTTATTATTACAGGCTCCAAGCTGAAAATACCGTTCTTGCAAAACGAATGGTCAAGCTGTAACTTGCCCTGTAACTGACCCGGCGACTGTCAGAAAATATTACCGAAACAAAAAGAAGAAAATAATGGGAACAGAGCGCAAAAATATATTCTTTATCACACTTTCTTTTCTGTTAATTTCCGTTTCATGTGACTTGAGAAGTCAGACTCCGGCACTTTATGAAATGCAGGAAAATACAAGATCAGAAGTTAATTGGGAATTTAATAAACTCTCACCCAGGGCAAGTCTGAGTTTATGCAATCTCAATGGCGAAGGGATTATTAACAGATTCTGGTGTACGTTTTTACCAACGACAGAAAAGGAAAACAATTACCTGGGAAGAGCCCTTGTTATAAATATTTACTGGGATGGCAGTGAAACACCTGCTGTATCGGCACCACTTGCTGACTTTTTTTGTCAGCCTATTAAGTTGCAGGCAATAGACAATCATTTTTTTAATTCCTCTAATGAGTTTTGTGTTTTTAATTCGCTGATTCCAATGCCCTTTCGAAAAGAAGCAAGAATCGAGATTATTAACGATACGGACAAAGAGATACTTTTTTGGTTTGGAGCAGATGTAGAATATAAAAAATTGGATCAGAATAGTCTCTATTTGCATACATACTGGCATCGTTTAAATGATGTGCCTGCTGCCACTGATTTTACACTTTTACCCCATGTCAGGGGAAAAGGTCGCTACCTGGGAACCCATATAGCTTTGAACCAGCAAAAGGTTCAGGATGAGTGGCCCTGGTATACACGGCCTGTGTCTATCTACCTGGATCAGAAAGATGAAAACGATAAACCAACGCTCCGTATTGGTACTCTGGATGATTTTGTATGTTCAGGATGGTGGGGCATGGAAAAGGAGCGCAGACCCTACGCTTCCGGATTTACCGGCAGATCATTGGTGCAAACAGATACTACTTCTAATCTCTCAGTAGTTATGTACCGCTACCATGTTCAGGATCCCTTATGGTTCAAGGAGGGTATTTCATTTAAAATCGGACCTTCAAATGGGCAGAATATAGCGAAGGGTGACTGGAGCACAACATCTTTTTTCTATCTTGATAAACCTGCTAATTCCCTGCCAGCTATTCAGGATGTTAATATACGAACAAAGGGTTTTAAATAATATATCATGAGAATTACTCTTACGCTCTTACTTACATTATTACTGATCCAGTTCAATGTCAGGGGGCAAGACAAATCTGGTTTTGACAGCGAAGTAGCCAAACAGACGAAATATGCACTGGAACTTTGTAAATACCTTCATCAGAACCCTGAATTATCATATCAGGAGGAAGAAACCTCAGTACGAATGGCTGAAGAGTTGGGTTCTCTGGGTTTTGATGTAACCCCCGATTTTGGAGGAAATAATGTAGTTGGGGTCTATAGAAATGGAGAAGGACCGGTCATCATGCTTCGTACTGATATGGATGCTCTTCCAATAAAAGAGAGTACCGGATTAAGCTTTGCCAGTACCAAAACCATGACCGATTCAAATGGAAAAGAGGTTTCTGTAATGCATGCCTGTGGTCATGATATTCATATGTCTGTGATGGTAGGGACGGCTCGGACTCTGATCAGTATGAAGGACAAGTGGAGAGGCACCTTGTTAGTCGTTGCACAGCAATCAGAAGAGATGGGTGACGGAGCATCATTGGCCATAGAGGAGGGCCTGTTTAAAAAATTTCCGGTTCCTGATTTCGCCCTGGCTTATCATATAAATCCCGAGCTGGAATCGGGGAGAATCGGCTTAGTGCCGGGACCGGTATTTGCGGGAGTAAAAACTGTTAAAATCACTGTTTTTGGTGTGGGCGGTCATGGTGCCTATCCGGAAAAGTGTATTGACCCTATAGTTATTGCCTCACGCATCGTTCTCGATTTGCAGACCATAGTAAGCAGAGAAATTAGTCCATTAAAGCCGGTTGTGGTAACCGTTGGTTCTATCCATGGAGGGACCCGTCCAAATATTATTCCAGAGGAAGTTAAAATGGAGCTAACGCTGCGTTATTATGATGATGAAGCCATTGCGCAAACGATCCATGCTATTCAACGAATTTGCAGAGGAGCAGCCCTTACTGCAGGAATGCCTGACAACCGCCTACCCAGGGTATGGGTGAAGCCAGGTGCACATCCTCCTGTGATCAATGATGCAGATCTTTATAAGAAGATTCATGAATATTCAGGAAGTGTATTGGGAGCAGAAAACCTGATCAGGGTAGATCCTGCAATGGTTGGTGAAGATTTTGGTTTATACGGTCTCACTTCGGAAAATGTTCCGATTTGCCTTATTTGGCTGGGCAGTACAAATTCTGAAGTGATGAAAGAGTATTCAGCCA
>JAOZUK010000476.1 GCA_029938715.1 Bacteroidales bacterium
CTGGCAATTAAAACGGTGGGCTAAACACCAGCACGGAAATAAGAACCGACGCTGGATACACAGGCAATACTTCTTAAATACACATTTTACCGACAGCAGGACCTCGGACAAGGATAAAGACGTATACCGTCTTTATCGTATTGGTCATGTTCCTATACGGTATCATGTGAAGATTAGAAGCCTTGCCAATCCCTACCTACCGGAATATGACAAGTACTTTTTCCAACGCAGGGCATGCAGAGATATCTTAGCAAAAGAATGTAAACAAATCACTACTTTTAGTGGTAAGGAAACCAACGTTAACAGCCGGGTGTCCCCGCATGGGGTATGCCTTAAAAGCGCTTGAGCCGTATGCGACGAAAGCCGCACGTACGGTTCTTAGGGGGCGTAAGCTACCCGGTGAAAGCAAGCATATCACACACTTTAACTATCCCCCATACAGTCCCCTGTAAAATCAAAACCCCTCTAACTTATTCAATTAGAGGGGATTATCATTCTAAATTGTGGGCCCAGCTGGGCTTGAACCAGCGACCCCCTGATTATGAGTCAGGTGCTCTAACCAGCTGAGCTATGGGCCCTGAAATGTTCCGGGCTGGTCTAATCCGGAAACGGGATTGCAATATTACGCAATTTACTAAAAACTGACAATAGCCTGGCACAGCATTAATTTTTGGCTTTATCCGATGTGTAGGTCCTGATGGAATAGGCCAAACCCCACTCAATATAGTCGGAACGAATGCCGTTTCTCGATTTCACACAAATGTGAGCAGCCAGGTGCTCGCTAATGCGGACCCGGCCTCCAGCCCTGGCAAAGTAAAAACGCCTGTCGTAGGAATAGTGCTTGAAGTAGGTCCCCGCGTTAAAGAGCAGGGTCAGTTTATCAATGGTATACTGGAAACCAATGTGTCCCCCAAAATAAGTTTTCTGAATTTGGGTCACAAGCTCGTGCTTAATATAGGGGATGTCATGAGAAAGCGAGGCATCATACATGACGTCGAATCCCAGGGTCACCGCACTCCTTTCGCTGAATTGAAGAGCATAGTCGGCCGTGAATGAGGAGGTGAGGTAGTGCACCCCCTCAGTAGCCTTACCGGGTTGCCATTCGGTGACCCCAACTGAAAGCATCAGCTGAACTTCCTCATAAGGATAAAATTCGGGTATCTCCACTTCAACGAACTCTGCTCGCTTGAAAGGATCGTCCGGGCCTCCAAAAATGTAGGCCATGCCCACCTGCCAGCCCCAATTGTTCAGTCCTTTCTGAGGAAGGTTGATCCTCCCGTTGGAGTAGTGTGTCATCCCGTATCCAAGGGTCAGATCCAAACGCTCACTCAGCTTGATCCCCATGTTCAGGTTTAAATCAAAGTAGAGGTTGACGTGCGATCCAATCACATCATTGTAAGGATTAGTTACGGGATCGTAAACCCAATTCATATAACTTAAACCCGCAGAGATATTTGTATTGATCGAGAATCGACCAAAGCGAGCCATGGGTATATTGTAGAACATGAAGGCAGAGAAAGGATTCCCCAGGTTGGTGGTATCGGCACGTCCTTTGATCTCATCAGCAAAGTGAATCCCCACTCCATACTTGGGATAATGATTTAACTGCTGCCACAATTCTCCACCCAATGTCTGGAAACCCAGCTTTGCCTCAAAGGCTTTAAAACCGCCCTCCATTTGTTCCTGAAGGTACTCGGTGCGGTTCCAGTGTACACCCTGGTGATAGATTAACTGAAAAAAGGGCTGACCGTTGGTTGATCCCTTATTTTGTGAATGGACCCATTGCCCGCAAAAGCACATAAAGATGATGATGATAAACGCTTTTCTCACAATCCTCATTCTTAAAATAGTTCCCTGATTGCCTCTTCTGTGGCCGGGCAAAGGCCCTTTTCTGTAATCAGTTTGGTAACCAGACGGGAAGGGGTTACGTCAAAGCCCGGATTCACTATGTCTGAACCGGAGGGAAGCACCCTGACCCGGGAGGATTTCATTTGCTCATCATCCCAACCCGGCATATGGCTCACCTCTTCAGCATCTCTGTTCTCAATTTCAATTTCTCTCCCATGGCTAAGATTCATGTCGATGGTGCTGGTGGGCAAAGCCACATAAAAAGGGATGTTGTTGTCCCTGGCAGCAAGCGCTTTCAGATAAGTTCCAATTTTATTGGCCACATCCCCATTCCGGGTTGTACGATCGCTTCCCACAATGACCATATCCACCATTCCCTCCTGCATCAGGTGTCCTCCGGCATTGTCCACAATTACTGTATGAGCTACACCATGCTCTCCAAGTTCATATGCAGTAAGCCTGGCGCCCTGATTTCGCGGCCTGGTTTCATCCACCCAGACATGTACCGGGATCCCTTCGTCATGAGCTTTGTATATGGGCGCAGTGGCTGTTCCGTAATCCACACAGGCCA
>JAOZUK010000477.1 GCA_029938715.1 Bacteroidales bacterium
AAAGTATAAAGTATAAAAAAGTATGAGTGAGATGTATGTTCTGCTTATGTCGGCTGCCACGTTGGGAATTATTCATACCCTTTTGGGTCCCGATCACTATCTGCCATTTATTGTTCTTAGTAAGGCCAGGAACTGGAGCCGTACCCGAACCATGTGGATCACATTTATCTCAGGAGTAGGTCATGTGACCGGTTCTGTGGTACTGGGTCTGATTGGTATAGCCATGGGCTTTAGCCTGAGCAAACTGGAGGCCATTGAAGCCAGCCGGGGTAGTGTGGTGGGCTGGATGCTGATCGTGTTTGGTGTACTCTACAGTGCCTACGGACTATACAAGTACTACAAGCGGGGCGCACATGTTCATTTGCCTGCATTTTTGCGGCCCAAAAGTATACGTCACCGGGACCTTCATCTGGGGGATGACGACCTGGAGAAGCAGGACGATCCAGGCCGGCTTACACCATGGATTCTTTTCCTGATTTTTGTATTTGGCCCTTGCGAAGTGTTGATTCCCATGCTGGTTTACCCGGCTGCCGAGCACAGTGGCATGGGCGTGTTTCTGGTTGCACTTGTGTTTGGGATAGCCACCGTTGGAACCATGCTCCTGGTGGTGATGCTTGGATATCAGGGCATATCCTTACTAAGATTTAAGGGCAAGGAGTATCGGATACACCTTTTTGCGGGACTCATCATTCTGATGGCGGGAGTTGGGATGCAATTTCTGGGGTTGTAAATCACTCGCCCCGGGCAATATCAACAACATTTATACGTATATTTCGTATCGATATTTGGTATGTACCGCAGATTTTCAGCACATATATTCCTTACCTGTTTTCTAGTTTACTTCACACAATTTCAGGTTGTAACCGGACAGGTTGATTTTCCTCACGGATCTGTTTTTCGATACCTGAAAGGAGAGGATGCAGCCACTCTGGATCCGGGCTGGATGAATCCTGGATTTGATGATGAGGTCTGGGATCAGGGGCAGGCTCCGTATTGGTATGGTGATGGGACAGGAGGGACCCACCTGGATGATATGCAGTACAACTATTCGGTAGTTTATATGCGCACCACCTTTATGGCCAGTTACACTGACTCCCTTGAGAACTTTCGATGCCTTGTGGATTATGACGATGGATTTGTGGTGTGGATCAACGGAAGGAGAGTAATAAGTAAGAACGCTCCCGTTGGGCTCTCCCACAATGGGTTCTCAACAGACCTGAGGGAATCAGGTATTGATGAGGAGTTTTTCCTGGACCCTGATGATTTTGACCTTTTAGAGGGAGAGAATACCCTGGCCATTCAGGGATTTAACACCAGTCTGGAGAGCACAGATTTTCATATGGACCTCTCCATGAAGGCAGAGGTAATTGTACCAGTATTCGTGGATTCTGCAGGGCTCTCCTTTAGTATACCATCGGGCTTTTATGAAGATTCACTCACACTGGAGGTTACACCATCCGACACATCCTGGTACGTGGTCTATACATTGGATGGAAGTAATCCCCAGACTTCTGAGACTGCAGTGATGTCCAGAGGGATCGCCAGAATCAGGATCGATCCGGATAACATCGAAGGAAGACCAAGAACACCTGCTGTGGTTGTTAGAGCCTCTGCCACCATACCCGGAATTAGGCCGGCCAATCCAGAGTCGAGAACCTATATTTTTCTGGAAAGAGTACTGACTCAATCCTATCCTTATGGTGGATGGCCCACATCAGATGTCAACGAGCAGGTTATTGATCTGAGAATGGATTCCCAGATCGTTTTTTCCAGTGACTACAAGGACCAGATAATCCCTGCACTTACTGATATTCCATCTATTTCATTGGTTACCGATCTTGATCACCTCTTTCATTCTCAGACCGGGATCTACGTAAATGCTGAAGGACATGGTCATGCATGGGAGCGGGAGTGTTCAGTGGAGTTGATTAATCCTGATGGATCGGCAGGTTTTGAGGTGAACGCAGGACTGCGAATCAGAGGAGGTTGGAGCAGACATCCCGAATTTGCGAAGCATGCATTCAGGCTCTTTTTCCGAAGTGAATATGGGGATGCCAAATTGAATTTCCCACTTTTTGGAGAGGAAGGTGTGGAACAATACGATAAGGTTGATCTTCGGACCGCCCAGAATTATGCATGGTCCAATGGAGATGGCCGGAATACCTTTCTTAGGGATGTGTTTTCCAGGGACACCCAGGGTGATATGGAAAATCCCTACACCCGGAGCAGGTATTATCACCTCTATCTGAATGGCATGTACTGGGGTTTATTCCAGACACAGGAGAGACCGGAAGCCAGGTTTGCGGCCGATTACCTGGGTGGTAAAAGTGATGATTATGATGTGATTAAGGTGAATACAGAAGGTTGGATCTACCAGATTGAAGCCACTGATGGCAATCGCAATAAGTGGTATGAGCT
>JAOZUK010000175.1 GCA_029938715.1 Bacteroidales bacterium
GATCTCCAATTGGACTGATTTTACAGGCAATATACCTATTTTTTGAGTTGCCTGACGATGCGCGTTCCACGGGATTTAAACCCAACACTGTTGTTCTCCACCTGGTCTTCAATCACTGTGATCAGTTCCTTCTTCAGTTCGGGGTAGATGAGCGTATGGTTGTAGATAATCTGCATGGCATGTACCTTTACCGCTACCGGGTACAATTCCGATACCATATATCCAAAGCAAAGGTCGATGAGCATTCCCTGGTCCTCCTCCTGGATATCATAACGACAGAGTAACCTGAGCAAGCTGCGCAGGGTCCCTTTTGACTCCAGTTGGGGAAGATTTTGAACGATCTTTGAAAGATAACCTGAAGCCAGTCCCGGGTGTTTTTCATCGCTTCCATCCAGGATCCATGCTGCCCTCCATGCAAGAGGGTCCTTCTCAAAGAGTGCGAAGTTGAGCAGTGTGACAAACTTGTCATTTGATTTACTCACTTCAGATATTAAAAGGTCCTTCTCAGCTCCCGATGGGAAGTTGGTCAGCAACAATCTGAAGTCCATTACTCTTCTTCCTCTTCTTCTTCGGGCGATTGGCTTTTCATGGACATTACTGCATAGCCCTTTGTAGGAATGGAATGGGAGCGATTCAGGTCAATGTCAATGACCTTCATAATGGTCCTCTCTCCATCGTCTTTCTCTAAGACGTCATACTCCAGCGCCATTCCATTGGTGTATGCGGCGTAATAGAAGATCGCTCCAAAGGTTTGCTGATTGTTGAGCATTTTTTTCTTCACTTTCTTACCCAGTTCTTCGGAGACCCACATTCGAACTTCGGTGGCCGTATCCTCAACCAGATACTCCTCACAACTGTATCCAAGTATATCTTTCTTCTTACCTGTCTTATGGGCCGCATAGAGATCCATTTCCGCATCTTCTTCATACTCTTCCATCTCCTCGGCAAGGTCTTCCGGATCGATCCCCATGGCAAACCCCGTTTTATCTCCATCGTTATCAGACAGAATCAACATGGCGCTGTTTTCCTGGTCAAAAATAATGGTGGACTTGCTTTCATCATCCTTAAAAACCATGGCATAATCGCTATTCTCCTTTGACATATGCGTATCATATATCGTCTGATCCTTTAACTTCTCATTTTTCTTGTATTCGGAGACCTCCATCTGGATAAAGGCATCGAATTTATAATCAGATTTATAGTCCACATTGCCAGATAGCCCAAGGGCATCCAGGTATACATGATTCATGGTGGTGTTGGGCGACTTGTCCGGTTCCCGGCCCTCTTCCACTGCTCGGGCACTGTCTCTCTTTGCCTGGGCTTCCAGGTTGTCATTGAGAATCTTTTTCTGGACCATTCGCCTGAGGCTTTGGGCATTCGTGTCCTGGACTGAGAGGACCATTGCAAGGATAGAGACTAAAATAAGTAGACGTTTCATGGGTATGAGGTTTAAATATTTAACAAAAGGTTCGATGGGTAATTATGGGGCTATATGCAATTTACAAACAATATATCGTTTGAATGCAAGGAGTGTTTGAATTTTGACCATTATGGAGATTCAATAGGCAAAACATAGGGATATGGTTATATTTGAATTTGGTCGGCAATCGTGCAAAAATGAAAATTATGGAATTTAAGAGCGAATTGGTTCATGGAAGACTAATCAAGCGTTATAAGAGGTTCCTGGCAGATGTGCGGCTGGATGATGGCAGTGAAGTGACAGCTCATTGTACCAATTCCGGAACCATGAAGAGTTGTCTGGAGGAGGATGCCGAGGTTTGGTTGACTTCTGTAAATGACCCTAAACGTAAAACCCAGTTTACCTGGGAGATGATCTTGATCGGAGGAGATTGGGTGGGAATTAATACTTCCAATCCCAATGCACTGGCTTATGAGTGGGTGGGTAATGGTGTGGTGCCAGGCCTCGAGGGGATTACCAGTCTCAGGCGGGAGGTGAAATGGGAAGACAGCCGTTTTGATCTCTATGGGGAGATTGTTAGCAGAGGAGGAGATACAGGATCGGGGAGGGGCTGTTTTATCGAAGTGAAAAATGTGACCCTGAAGGAGGGTGATCGGGCACTCTTTCCCGATGCGGTTACCGAGCGGGGCCGCAAGCACCTGAACACCCTGGTCAGGGTGAAAAAATCGGGAATGCGGGCAGTGATGCTCTATATGGTTCAACGGATGGATGTGAGAATTTTCTCCCCGGCACGTGACATCGATCCGGCCTATGGAAAAGCACTTGATGAGGCGGTCCGCCAAGGAGTTGAGGTCATAGTGGTTCAGGCCAGGGTCACTCCCGAGAGCATAGAATACCACAGGGTTTTGCCCGTTGAGATGTAGCGCAAAGTATTGTATACCAGCCTAATGCGGGGTGTTCAGCACCCACTGATTCATATCGGCCTTAGTAAGGCCTTTCTCTTCAGAGTACTGTGTGGCCTGGTGCATAAAGGCTTGCAGCCGCAGTTCGATGGAGGTATCCTCCTGTCCGTCATAGGCAATGCTCACATATGGGATATTGCCCTTATCCTTACGCAATTGATCTGATACAGCAGCCACAACGGTGCCGGGCATACAGGTAAACGGTAGGATATTGGCAATTCCGGAAATCCCTCTATCCGCCAGGATGGCCGAGGTACCCAGATTGAGGGCGGGATCGCCGTCGTAATGGCGGTGCACGTAGGGACCACAGGCGTTCAGCATTTCCTTCACGGATACCTCCTTGTCCTCATCAAACAGTCCATGGAAGGGTTTGGCGATCTTTTTGGCTATGGACTCCTGGAAATATTCCTGTAGCTTGGACTTCACCACCCCTTTAAAATCACCTTTCCACCTGCTGTCGCGAGTATAACGAATGGTGGAGTACGCGAGCCATTCGGCAAAGGGGGCGATCCATGTTTCGGCACCAAATTTCTCCAGCCTGGAGACAAGGTGACCGCTGCAAAAGTCGTTGTCGCGCATAAAGATCTCTCCCACGATGGCCACTACTGGTTTACGTTTTCCGTTGGAAAGGGGGATTTGTGTGAATCCATGGGCAATCCCGGCAAGGGTGTCAGTGAGGTCGTCACCCCCGTTCTCCATACAACGGACCAGGTCTGCCAGCGCATGCTGATACATTTTTTCAACGCTCCCTGGTACCGCTTCGTAAGGTTTCCGCTCCTGTTTCAGTTTCCGGATCATATCCATCGCTACAAATCCTTTCCATGCGTTTAGTCGGAATTTGGAGCCATGTCCGCCCGAAATAGACTCATAAGAGTCATCATTGCTGGGTGCAATAATTTCGGCCTTTGAAAAACCAAGCCTGTCAAAGAGTACCCTCTGGAAACGGTTATATTGCCCAAACCGGCAGGGCCCGTTATGGTCGGGCATAAAGAAACTGACCTTGGTTGGGTCAATGTCCGGTTCCATCAGTTTTTTCAGGAAGCTGCCCGTAGTACAGACCATGGGGTAGCATTCCCTGGCCGAAGTGTGTTGCCTTGCCAGGTCAACCTCCTCCTGGGTCTGCATGGGAAGTGATTCCGACGCTATTCCAAAGCTTCTGCAAACAGCTGCCATTACATAAGAGGCATCACTCATGTAAGGGAAGTAGAGGGTCCTGTCCTTCATAGGAGATGAAGAGAGGGCTCCGGGGATAATTACATCCTTTTTCTTGCCCGAACCCATTTTTGAACCTCTCAGACTATCCAGGAAGGCTTCGTACCGGGTAATCATCCCGGCATCTGCCCCGTGCTCATCGATTTCAAGTTCCATATAGGGCTTCCCGGCCATTTCCTCATTGACGAAATGAGCAATAAAGGAGTCGGGACCGCATCGGAAATTACCCATATAGATACCATGAAGCCTATCATCCCTGGCAACGATTCTGGATGCTGCCAGGATCTTCTGACCATTGGGCCAGTACATCTTATTGTAATCCCTGGTAATATGCTCCTCTTCCAGGGGAAGGTAGTCTGTGGGAATGGGGATCACATCCAGGTTGATCAGTTTCTCCACCATATCCAGGTTAAGTGCCGGATCGCCGGTATTGTAGGGGCGCCCGATAATGACCAAACACTCTTTGTCATCGGGAAGGGAGGCCATCACTTCACGTCCACGCACCCTGACCCGCTCTTCAAATTGCTCCTGCTTTGCATCGGCCTTCTTCATGGCCTCTATAATCTGCTTTTTGCTCAGTTTGAACCGTTTTCCGAAGTAATCATAAAGCTCTTTCTCCACAACTTTCCCGTAGTAGCGGAAGTTAAGTGCGGGCGAAAGCAGTCTCTCCTTTTGTTCTTTTGGCAGGGAAGCTTTTACCATAAAGGGCAGCGTCTGTACCCACGGGCAGTTGGTGTTGGAGGTGGGATTGTCCTTTTTTGCTTTGGAATTGATTATAAAGGGGGTAAATACATAGTCCACCTCACTATCCAGCATCTCATAAACATGACCATGCATTACTTCCACAGGGAAACAGGTTTCAGCTACAATCTTAGTTAACCCTTTCTTTATGATTGGATTGTTGGTCTCCTCAGAGACCACCACATTAAACCCAAGCTCATTGAAGAATGTACTCCAGTAGGGGAACTGCTGGTAGAAGACCATCAGTCCGCGCGGAATCCCAATGGAGGTTTTTTCCGGATCCGGGTCCGTTTCCGGTTGGTAACCATCCATCAGCATACCGATGCGCTCTTTGAAGTAATTGGGGATGTCAGCTCCTTTCCCCTTACGCTCGTCTATTTCATACTTCTCGCATCTTCCCCCGTAATAGAGCGGTTTTTTCTCTCCCTCTATCCGTACCCGCCTGATCTCGCACTGGTTGGAGCATGCCTTGCAGGTGAATTTATCTACAGTGTAAGGGATCTTGCTGATATCAAATCCCTTAAAGCGGGTTTCAAGGCCATTCTCTTTTACATAATCCCTGGCCAGCATGGCAGCTCCAATGGCCCCGGTTACATCAAAATGGGGCGGGATATAGATCTTTTTCCCGGTTACCTTTTCGAAGGCTGCCACCACGGCCCTGTTATTGGTTACTCCACCCTGGAAAAGGATGTGGTTGCCCACCCGCTTTTTTCGGACGACCTTGTTAATATAGTTGTACACAATGGAATAGGCCAGTCCTCCCACCAGGTTGTCCTTCTCCACCCCCTTTTGCTGGAAAGAATTCAGGTCCGATTCCATAAAAACAGTACACCTGTCTCCCAGTCCGGCAGGTTTTGCGGCCCCCAGGGCCATCTCACCGAACTCTTCAATAATGTTGATATCCAGTTTTTCAGCCTGCTCTTCCAGGAAGGATCCGGTTCCGGCGGCACACACCTTGTTCATCTCAAAATCGACTACTACACCGTTATCAATACTGATGTATTTGGAATCCTGTCCACCGATCTCAAAAACGGTATCCACCTCAGGGTCGAACGAAATGGCTGCAGTGGCCTGGGCGGTAATCTCATTGCGGATCACATCGGCCCCGATAAAGTCCCCGGTCAGATACCTTCCCGATCCTGTTGTAGCGGCTGCCTTCACTACTACCCGGTCGCCTATCTCTTCATAAATCTCCGACATACCCCGCCTGATGGCCTCCAGGGGTTTGCTGGCGGTGGGGAGGTACCTGCGTGCAATCACCCGGTTCTGGTCATCGATCAGTACCACATTGGTACTCAGGGAACCAATATCGAGCCCTAGATAGACTTCGTATTTTTCTTCAGATTCGGGCAACGGATATACCTCCTTGCGGATATCTGATACGGGAGCGGAGAGGGGTGCAAAGGATTTCCCCCTCGATTTTTCACCGTGGATATATTCGTCAAGCTCCTTTGTTCCCTGGTACCCGTTACTGATCTCAGCGCCGTTTTCCAGGGTATTGAATACGGCTCCCATGGCTCCCATGGAGGTGTTGTGGTCGGGAATCAGAATTTCCCCCTCCTTTGCCTTAAGTAACTCACGGAAAGCTCTGACCACCCCGCTGTTGGAGGAGACGCCTCCCTGGAATATCACAGGGAATCTGATGGTTTTCCCTCTACCCAGTGAACTGATGAAATTGCGTGCCACAGCAAAACAGAGTCCGGCTACAATATCATGTACAGGGGTGGCGATCTGCTGCAGGTGGATCATATCGGTTTTAGCAAATACACTGCAGCGTCCTGCGATCCGGGGCGGATCTTCCGATTTAAGTGCGAGCTCCCCAAACTCCTTCACAATGGATATGCCCATGCGTTTGGCCTGCTGGTCAAGGAAAGATCCGGTTCCTGCCGCGCAGAGCGTATTCAGTTCAAAATCTGAGAGTCTGGAAGCATTGCCGTCCAACTCATCCATAAATATCAGTTTGGAATCCTCCCCGCCCATCTCGATAATGGTCATCACCTGGGGATAGAGCCTGGAGACCGAAGAGGACTGAGCCACAATCTCGTTTACAAAGCTGCCTCCCAGCAAACTGGCGGCCAGTTTTCCGCCGGTTCCGGTAAAGCTCAGGTTTCCGAACTGTTCTCTGGAGTAGCTCTGCTCCAGGCTATCCAGGATCTCTTTAAGTTTTTCAAAAGGTTTACCGTGGTTGTAGTCGTACCGTTCTTCGATAAGCTTACCGTCGCCATCCATGACAACAGTATTGATTGATATTGAACCGATATCAAACCCAAACAGAAAGGGTGGCTTCATAGTAGCGTCATTTAGGATCAGCAATGGACTCCCCCAACTCTCATAATACCAATCAAAGAATATGCGTACCGGCGCATATCAACCACTGGAGTCATTAACCAAAATATGAAAAAATTGTGACTTCCCTGAAATATTGAAACGATTATCAATATTATTTAGAAGTTATCTAAATAACTTTAGTGTAGTGAGGAGAGAAATTCCAGCACCTTTCCGCCGTCGTTGACAGCATCCACTTCGGTGTCTTTATATATCAGGGTACCATCCCGGTCGAGGATAAAGGTCCATCGCTGAATGGTGGTTCCTCTTGTCAGATCTAGGGCTTCTCCCTTGATTTCGCGGTTGATGGTTCCACCTTCATTCTGCGGGACATCAAAGATGGTTGCAATCTCTCCCGTTTCATCCGACAGCATGGTGAAGTTGAGTGAATGTTCCAGGGCAAAAAGTTGCAGGGTTGCCGGAGCATCGCCCGATACACCTGTCACACTGGCTCCTACCCTGGCAAGTTCGCCCTTCTGATCGCGGTAACTGCAAGCCTGTTTGGTGCATCCGCCCGTAAAAGCAGCCGGATAGAAATAGATGACCATGTAATCGGCCGACTTTAGCTGCTTTTTCAACACCCATTTAGCGCCATCCTGATCAAGTGCATTGAAATTAGGCACCTTGTTACCCAGGTCTACCTGTGAAAATGTATGACTTATAGAAAAAAACAGCAGGAAAACTGTAGTGATATTTTTCATGTCAAATGTAATTCATTGGTGAGTCTACTAATTTAGGACAAATTCCTTACAATGAATCCTGGCCACGTCCCAAACCTGCATTAAAGTTATTGCCTCTTCTACTGTTTACTCTTTGAACTTGATTACCTACGGCAAAAAAACAGGTAATTAACTTGTATAATGAACATATGTGCAATATATTTGTAAAAAATAATTTATACAAGGACCTAATATTAGTGGAATTGTGAATGAATCACCTCTTACTTTAGGATATAGGTATATGGTTAATACTCTAAATTAAAATTAAAATTGAAAATGAAGAAATATGACGTAATTATAATTGGGGCCGGTCCTGCTGGGATAGTTACAGGAGTAACCGTCAAAAAGCAACATTCTAATAAATTGGTACTTATAATAACGGAAGAAGAAAAAGGACTGATACCCTGTGGAATTCCTTATGTTTTTCACAATCTGGGTTCTGTAGAGAAAAATATGATGGGACTGAAGCCATTCAAAGATCTGGGGGGAGAAGTGATTGTCGATCCGGTAGTCGAAGTCGACATAAACGACAAGTCAGTAAGCCTGAAATCAGGTAAGATACTCCAGTATGATAAGCTTGTCTTTGCCACAGGTTCCAGGCCTGATATAGCTGAATTCATTCGAGGTTATGATATGAAGAATGTCTTCTATATTAAAAAGAGCTATAGCTATATTCACAGGCTTTTCGAGGAATTGAAGGACAAAAAGAATATTGTGATCATTGGGGGTGGTTTTATTGGAGCTGAAGTGGCAGAACAGCTTTCATTTCATCATGATAAAAAAATTACTTTGATTGAAAGTGAAAAATATTGTTTTTCTAAAGCATTTTCCGAAGAATTAAGCAGAATATCTACCAGGCAGCTTGAGAAAACCGCTACTAATGTTCGTACTTCATCTTTGGTAGAAGAAATTATAGGCAATAAAGACGGTTTTGTAGAAAAAGTAGTATTAAAAGGTGGTGAAGAAATAGAAGCAGATGCTGTTATTATCTCGGTAGGATACAAGCCAAATTCGGAACTTGCGGAAAAAGCCGGATTACCTTTGAATGTAATGGGAGCAATTAAAGTAGACAGTTACGAACGCACTTCAGAAAAGGATGTCAGTGCGGTGGGTGACTGTTCTCAAACCATAGGCTTTCTAACCGGTCGCAGCGATCAAATCATGCTTGCTTCTACCGCAACTGCAGAAGCCCGAGTGTTGGGTTACAATTTATTCAGCGTTAAAATCAAAAAACCCTTTAGCGGAACATTGGGTATATTTTCAACCA
>JAOZUK010000176.1 GCA_029938715.1 Bacteroidales bacterium
AAGCGATTCTTTGTAAAGGATGTGGAAGGCTTTGAGAAATACAATATAATGCATTGTTACCCTACACCCGAACCACCCAGGTTTCGTTACCTAATGACCCAGGATCTTCCTGTTTATCTGTCCAGGGTGGAGTTTCCCGAAGAACTCGCTCGATTTGGTTCCACCATGCAGGAGTGCGTGGATTGCCGGGTGAGAAAAGGATCCGTTGGAGAACCTCCTGATTTTTGGCCAACTGAATGAAAGATATGAGAACACAAGTGATACTTAGTGGATTACTGATATGGATAACCACCCTCCTGACCGCTCAGGTCGAGCAGGAGCGCTTAATGATACTCACTGACAGAGGGCATTACATCAGCGGTGAATTCATCCAGTTTTCGGCACTCTATAAAGGACCCGGGGGAGGTGAGCCCGGTGCCTGGAGTAAGATACTTTATGTGGAGCTGGTCCTGCCCAACGGATCCAGCCTGGGGCAGAAGAAAGTGACTCTCGGCCCGGAGGGTGCATGGGGGATCATTGGAATTCCGGATGGGCTCTCCAGCGGGACCTATTATCTGAAAGCTTATACACGCTGGATGCGCAATTGTGGTCCGGAAGCTTTCAGTTATACTTCCATACAGGTCTATGACTCCTATAAGGAATCCGTACTTCCAGTAGATCCCGATGGGTGGGCACCCACAAAACCATCAACTATTTTCAACCAGACTGAAATGTATCAGGTCGCTCCTCTCGAATGTGTATTGAAGGGGACCTCTTTCCCTGCCCGGGAAAAGGTTGAGGTGGAATTAGCCTGGATGAATCCTTATGTACCTGCTACGGCTTCAATAAGTGTGGTAAAGGCAGGATTGCATTCCGGCCAGAATCATTATAATACCATTTGCACATTGTCGGGTGAAGATGACACAAGATTTTTGCCCGAATCCAGGGGAGTATCTATAACGGGACAAGCAGTGAGCACTTCTGACCAGTCACCTGCTGCGTATGCAACCATCTATGTTTCGGTACTGGGATCGGAAAGGGAATTCTTCAGTAACTATTCCGATTCGGCCGGATACTTCTACTTCTCATTTCCCAACTACACGGGAAACAAGAACCTGTTTGTTTCCACCTTCCATCCCGAGTATGATAAATTGGAGTTACTGATCGACAGGGATTTCAACAATGATCCCTTACAGCTTCCATCTTATCCGGTAAATCTCAATGATAGTCTGGATGAACTTATCACCGAAATGTCTGTAAATTTTCAGATCAGCGAGCAATACTATCCTCCTCAGGGTCGGAAACCTGAAACCAAAAAGTCCGACGACAGACTTTTTTATGGCCATCCCACCTCTACCATTTTGTTTGATGACTTTATCAATCTGCCCCGACTGGAAGAGTACTTCACTGAAGTGATTCCGCAGGTATCTGTAAGAAAGAGCAGAGGAAAAAAATGGTTTGTTGTACTGGGGGTTCATCCCGACCTGCAGATCTATCAGCCACTGGTGATGATCGACGGAGTGGCCATTTTTGATATTGAAGCCGTTTTGGCAGTTTCGCCCAGGCTTATAGAGAGGGTTGAGATTGTAAATGCACCCTATATTCGGGGTAATGTCACTTTCGGGGGGATTATAAGCTTGATTTCACGTAACAATGACCTGGGATACATCGACCTGCCCTCGTCAGGACTGCTGGTGGATTACCAGATGCTTGATCCATGGGTGACCGACACCATTTATCCAACTACAATGGATTCCAGATTGCCCGATGTTCGCAACACCCTGTACTGGAATCCGGGCCTGGATCTTCAGCCGGAGGGTAAGCAGAAGTTTTCATTCTATGCTTCCGATGCAAAGGGCGATTATGAATTGCTACTCAGGGGGATCGACTCCAATGGGAAATACTTTACTAAAACAGTGCCCTTTCGAGTCGATTGATCCTACCCGTGGTCTTTGTAGTGAGCCTCGATGTAGGGTTTAAACTGCTCCCACAGAAAGTGTTCCCATACCTGTTTAACTACTTCTGGTATATTTTCTGAAAATTCACCGGCTCCGTTCACATTGAGGGTAAGCAGTGTAGACTCTTCTCCTGCATCGGACAGGGTATAGGTGCAAACAAGGATTAAGGCCTGTCCCGACAGGCCCAGGGGCCCCTCCATCCTTAACATTTCACCTCGTTTCGCAAAGGTCACAGTGGCATGTTTTGCTCCATCCCCCGATTCATCAAATATTTCAAAGAAACCACCCCCGGGCCTGGCATCAATATAGAGTTTGTGAGGATTTGAGGAGAAGGAGTGATCCCACCAGTCGCTTATATCACCAGTTAAGTGATCGTATACAAATACCGGAGTTCCCGGGAAGGTAAAATTCATCTCAAAATTAAAAGTTTTTGAAATCTCTGAATCTTCTGAGCCTTTACATCCGTAGAAGGGTAAGATGATCATCAGTATGATGCCTAGGTGTTTTGTCATAGCAAATCAATTTAAGGTATAACAACTGTTGAATAGTTTGGTTAAGTCTGCATAAGCATTTTTCTATATTTAGATCGATGTGACCACTGAGAAGAAGTTGACAATGGGAGGAACAATGGACAGCAGTGCCTTTGAGGAGCTGTTCAGAACCTACTTTACCCCGCTGATGGCATTTGCAAGAAAGATTCTTGTGGATGAAGATGATGCCAGGGAGGTGGTCCAGAAGGTCTTTATTAGCCTGTGGGAAAAGCGGGAGAGAGTCGACCTCACTTCCTCTCTTAAACCTTACCTCTTCACTTCGGTGCATAACCGAAGCCTGAATGTGATTCGCGACCGGAAGAAATTCTCGGAAGAAGAGATCCCCGATATGGCTGGTGATTGGGATGTAAGTGCCCAGATTGAAACCATGGAGCTGGAGCAGAAGATTCGTGAAGTCATTGATTCTCTACCAGAGAAATGCAGGCAAATTTTTGAACTGAACCGTTTCGATGGGTTAAAGTACAGTGAGATTGCATCCCAACTCGATATTTCAGTTAAAACTGTGGAGAATCAAATGTCGAAAGCACTGAAAATATTAAGGGAGAAACTGGCAAAATACATGATGTTGTTGCTATGGTTGGTACTGAATACTTTAAATTAGAAAAACTAACATTTCACCATAGGGGTTTATGGCCTTTGAAGTGTGTAATAGATGAAGATGAACCCTGAAGAGACACATAAGGATTTTAACAACCTGGTTACCAGGTTTCTTTCAGGAGAGCTTACGCCTGAGCAACAGAAGGAATTCAAAGAGTTGCTGCGAAACGATCCGGAAAAAGAAGTCCTGTTTGAAGAGCTGCAGAAGATTTGGAACTCTATAGGTTCTGCTATCCCGGGGGAGCAATACAATTTGGATTCAGAGTGGGATCAGATGAAGAATATGATCCCTGATCTGAAGCAGAAGAGTCAGGTGGAGGAGTCGAAAGTGAAAACCCGTTCTATGATCTACTATACCTACCGCATTGCTGCCGTTCTTCTGGTTGGATTGTTAATTGGTTTCGGTCTTACCTATGGTACCCGATTGTTAAGTCACACCCAGATCGTTGCCCGGGATCAGCCAGTGGATGTGATTCTAGAGGATGGGACACTGATCACCATCAACAGGGACTCCCGGATTCGGATTAAGAAAAAATTTGTAACTACTGAGAGAAAGGTCTTCCTTACAGGAGAGGCCTGGTTTGATGTGGCCAGGGATACTGCAAGTCCCTTTGTGATCGATGCAGGTTCGGCCCTGGTAGAAGTACTGGGGACCAGTTTCAATGTGAATGCTTACAGGGAGAATCCGGTGGTGGAAATTACAGTGGAGAGCGGGGTGGTGGCCCTCACTGCAAAACAGGAGAAACAGGAACAGATTGTGTTGAAGGCGGGTAACGGCGGTAAATACCATAAACAGAAAAAAGAACTGGAACTGATTCCAACCTCCGATCCCAACCATATTTCATGGAAAACCAGGGACCTCTACTTCGATGGTTCTTCTCTCCAGGAGGTGGTGAATCTGATCAACCGGGTGTATGATGCCAATCTGGTCATTTCAAATGAGGCACTGGCATCCTGTCAAATCACAGTCACCTTCATGGACCAATCACTGGATGCAATTCTCAATGTTCTTGAATCGACACTCGATTTAGAGATACTCCGGGAAGGTAACCAAATCAGGCTGGAGGGCTCAGGTTGTAACGAATAGGTTACCTATGAGGGGTAGGAGGTTCCATATAGTATTGCCACTGATTCTGCTGGCTTTGACCTGTTCTCTCGGAGCTCAGGATCGGAGTAAGCTGATCACAGTTCACGCCAACGAGATCCCTTTAAGGAGGGTTCTTGATCAAATTGAGGAGCAGTCGGGACTCAGTTTCTCATATGGCTCCAGGCTCATTGACGAGGAGCAGTCTGTTTCCCTTCATGTGGAGTCTTTATCCCTGGAGAAAGTACTGGATGAGCTATTCCGGGACCGGAAAATGACTTTTAAAGTGGTAGAGCGCCAGATCGTACTTAAGAGAGCCAGGCGACTAAAAGTAGAGGTAGAGGCAGGGATGGTTTCTGCAGGAGAAGAGCAAAAACCGGTTCAGTTTACCATTAGCGGATATGTGAAGGATGCCAGAACGGGGGAGGTTCTGATTGGTGCTACCATCACCATACCAGGCGGTAAAGAAGGAACCATTACCAACAATTATGGGTTTTATTCGCTTACCCTCAGGGAGGCAGTGAATGAGCTGATCTGCTCCTATGTAGGATACGGGCATAAGTCCATTCCAGTGCAACCTGCTGCTACCCAGATGGTACATTTCACCATGGAGAAAGAGGTGGCGCGCCTCAGCGAGGTCACCATTATATCTTCCGACGAAATCAATATCATCCGTACATCCAGGAGTTCGGAGGTGAGAATCAATCCTGAGTCGGTGAGGAAAATGCCAGCGCTATTCGGAGAGAAGGATGTGATTAAATCCCTGGCAGCGATCCCCGGAATCAAATTCTTTGGGGATGGTTCCACCATTTTCTACGTAAGGGGAGGAGCCAGGGACCAGAACATGATCACCATAGATGATGCCCCGGTTTACAATCCCACCCATTTGCTGGGCTTCTTTAGCACCATTGTCCCAGACGCGGTCAAAGATGTAAAAATCTATAAAGGAGATTTTCCGGCCAACTACGGAGGACGCCTATCATCATTGATTGACATTCACACCAAGGATGGCAATATGAACCGGTTTGGAATGGATGGAAGCCTTGGATTACTTTCAGCCAAACTATCACTGGAAGGACCCATATGGAAGGAGCATATCTCATTCTTTGTTTCGGGCCGACGGTCATACATCACCAAACCCCTTCAACAGTTCAATGACAGGATTAACGATTTACACTTTTCCGATTTCCACCTGAAACTGAATTATCACATCAACAATAACAATAGGATCTTCTTTTCCATGTACAGGGGCGAGGACAATTTTGAGCAACAGGTTAATCGTGAGACCTCCACAGGGATCAACTGGCAAAACAGCACCACCACCCTACGCTGGAATCACCTCTATTCCGATCGCCTCTTTTCAAATCTGATCCTGCTGGGTTCCCGTTACGATTACTACCTGAATACCCACATCGAACAGAATAACTATTGGAATTCGCACATCGATAACCTGAGCCTGAAGTACGATTTCACTTATTACGTTAAACCCTCTTACACCCTTCGATTTGGTTTTCTGGCGTCCGGACACTTCCACAACCCCGGGAACTACTACCGCCAAGGGGTGGAGTTTGATCCGGGCCTCGACCTTTCCGTGAAACATACCAGGGAGTATGCCCTATATGCTTCAAACCAGTTTATTATTAATGAGAACATATCGCTGAGGGCAGGTCTTAGACTCACTGCATGGCACAACATTGGTCCATCTACCGAATATGATATTGTGCCAACCACCGGAGGCGATTTTGTCAGAGACAGCCTGGCGGTTATTGAGTATCCGGCAGGAAAAATATACCATCAGTATGTCTCCCTTGATCCAAGGTTAAGTTTGGTTTTTCGTCCGGCTGAACGCCATGTGCTTAAATTGAGTTACAGCCGTACCAGCCAGTTCCAGTACCTGATCACCAACTCTATCAGTCCCTTTACCTCTCTGGAGGTCTGGCTCCCGGCCGGACCCAATGTGAAGCCCCAGGTGGCCCATCAGTTTACACTGGGGTATACGCACATGTTTGGGGTGCCCGGATTGCGTTTTGATGTGGAAGCCTATTACAAACGCATGGACAACATGATCGATTACAGGGATCACGCCAGGATGTTGATGAATCCGCTTGTGGAGTATGAACTTCGCATTGGAAAAGGGAATGCCTATGGAGTGGAGACTATTATTCACAAAGAGTATGGGAGGCTCACTGGTTGGATTTCCTATACACTCTCCAGATCCATTTTACAAATGAAGGAGATCAATGAAGGGGAACCTTATCCCTCCTATTCCGACCGACCTCACGATTTCTCTATGTTCCTCTCCTGGGAAATTCGACCCCGGATCACTCTAACAGCGAATTTCATCTATATGACTGGGGTACCTTATACCACACCCACTGGCTTTTACAATTACGACAACCACCAGGTACCCATTTATGCGCAGCGTAATAACGACAGATTGCCCGATTACCACCGCCTGGATCTGGCTCTTAACTGGCTTTTGAGCAAACCCGGGAAACCATTCCAACACGAACTGATCTTTTCGGTGTATAACCTTTATAACCGAAAAAATCCCGTGGCACTTCATTTCAATAAAATTGAAGATGAAAATGGGAATTTTGTGGTTCCCTCTGATTACTACAGCGATCCGGAATTGGTCTCCTCCCAGTTTTACCTCTACGGAATTGTTCCATCCATCAGTTACCACTTTAAGTTCTAACTTATGAAACAACTCACCTTTCATATCAAATGGCCAGTTTTAATAAGGACCCTTCTGTGGGGCGGTATTCTGGGGATGGCCTATGCATGCACCGATGAAATAGGCTGGGATCTGAAATACCAGGAGGAGGATCTGATTGTGGTGGAAGGGAAAATCACCGATGAAACCAAACAGCATGAGGTGGTCCTGACCAAACCTCTTTATGAAATGAATGGAAATCCAGAACCTGTTTCAGGGGTTGTTGTTGATATTACGGATGGCCGGATCATCCATTCCCTTCATGAGGACATAAGCCAGCCGGGAACTTACTTAACTTCCCCTGATTTTGCAGGAGAGGTGGGACGGGGGTATCAATTACGCATTCATCAGGGAGATAAGCTTATTACGGCTATCTCATTTATGCGCGAGGTGACTCCATTTCAAAACATGCGGACCTACCTGGTGCAGACCAATCCCCCCCTTTATGAAGTGCATATAACCGACAGCGATGAACCAGCCATTGTAAGGCTGGAGCTGGACTGGAGTCACATTTCCGGATATGACACCCTCTCCCATGAGGAGAACCATGCCCTGATATACCACTACACATTGGGTACCATTGATGTAAACCGGATGTTCCCACCCGACCGGGAAAATGTAAGGTTCCCCCCGGGTACCATTGTATTTCGGGAAAAGGAATCGGTGAATGGACAATATGAAGAATTCCTTCGTGGAATGGTATCAGAAACCGACTTTCGGGGCGGTGTGTTCGATGTACAACCCGGCAATGCCCGCACCAATCTCTCTGAGGGCGCCATTGGCTACTTTACCGCTACCCAGGTGATACGCGATACGGTGGTGATAGAATAGCCCTGTATTTCTCAAAATTAAAGTTGTTGAAAGATCTTCAAAATGAGTTCGTTATACCTTGAGTATAAGGATAATAAAAAACTGCAACCACTGGCTGCAGAATTTAGTTGGACACACAATCTTATCTTAATGGAGAAGTGTGAAGGAAGCTATTTGAAAAAAATTGGCATCACATGAAGACGAGTTTTATATATTCCCGCCTGTTTTTGTGGTCCAGATTTTTGGATTCCGATTGGTACTTATAACCGCAAGAACTTCAACGATGTTGGATGCCTGATTAATGTGGAAATGGACCATATAAGGAAATTTCTTAACAATCACGCAACGGATCTCCTGGTATCGGATAGCGTAAATTTGAGGATTTCAGCGTGTTTTTTACTTTGTCCCAATCTATAAGTCTCTTTGGTTCTTTTTTAATCTTATCGAACCGTTCCATTACTAATTTCTGATGTGCCTCGGGGATGGAATAAATCTCATCCTCTTTATCTGCTGCATAATCAAGTATTTTTTGAATTGCCTCAATAAGATTTATATCGTTAATTTGCCTGAAACGCTCAATTAGTGATTCTTTCTGCGCTTGTAAGTCCATCATTCATAGATTTTGATGCTATGCAAAGATACAGTTAAGGTGAGATTAATACAAAGTGCTCAGCAAATCCCAGAGGAAAATTGGAATTTAGTGTTGCGATATTGCAACATGATGGATGTTTGGTTCCTTGTGTTATTCTGGAATAGGTTTTACACTATAGACCGATGAACTGATGGAACATAATTCACAAATCCATAGTGGATTTGGTGTTTCCATTGCTCTGTAGGCAAAGGGATTCCGATCAAGGCTTCATACGGAGTGCGTCCTTTTTGGGAGTGATGGGGTCGTTCATATTGATAATCAGGGATGATCCAGTCCAGCAGTTT
>JAOZUK010000177.1 GCA_029938715.1 Bacteroidales bacterium
GTGAGCACAACGAAGGCGACGAGCATTTTGGAGGATTCAACATGACAGATCATACGTTCGATTACACCATCAGGGCTGAAAACGGAGATTATCATTTCAATGGAAGAAAGCAATAATTTCACTTTATGCGTGAAAAATAATTAAACTCTTTTTGAATTTTTCAAAAGACTGATCTTAGAATTCTTAGATCAGTCTTTTTTGTATAAGATGCCAGCCAATGCATTGAAATAATGCACATGATTTCCATAATAATGTACAATTTGAATAGATTTTGGTTCTACATTTGCAAATGATAAGGTATATGAAGATCAATGTTTAATAAAGTCAGCCATATTGTAATTTCTCTCCTGTTGTTAACAGCAACAATGGGGATTACTTTGTCCGCACATTATTGTGGAGAGGACCTTAAATCGATAAGTGTTCTGGCAGATCCGGATTCATGCTGCGATATCTCTGTTGGATGTTGCCATGACGAGGCAGATACCTTCCGTCTTGATGATGATTTTGCTTATTCCTCATTAGATTTCGAATTTAAACTGATTGTTTCGTTGGCCCTGGACTATTCGAGTCCTTATTCCGAAGAACTTTCAGCAAATGATCTTCAAATAATCTCCTTTATAGAGCCACCGCCTCCCACGGTTCATCAACTGCTCTCAATAATACAAGTTTACATCGTGTGATTTAGCAATTAATAATTGAATTATTCAATAGAATTCTATTGAAATACTCAATGCTTGTTGTACCTGTTATAACAAAAAATTAATTGTCAAATCATAAAATGTTTACCCATGCTTAATAAGTTTATCAGATTCTTTCTTGAGAACAGGTTGGTTACAATTCTATTGCTGCTGATATTTATCGGTTGGGGAGTTGTAACGGCACCATTTGATTGGAACACCGGGATCTTACCACGCGATCCTGTGCCCGTAGATGCCATTCCTGACATCGGCGAAAACCAACAAATTGTCTATACTGAATGGCCCGGCAGGTCGCCCCAGGACATTGAAGATCAAATCTCCTATCCCCTAACCACATCGCTCTTAGGTATTCCGGGAATTAAAACCATTCGAAGCAACTCCATTTTCGGAATCTCCAGTATCTACCTGATCTTTGAAGATGATGTGGAATTTTACTGGAGTCGTACCCGCATTCTCGAAAAATTGAATTCCCTTCCTGCAGGCACATTGCCCGAAGATGTTAATCCGGCGCTGGGACCTGATGCTACTGCTCTGGGACAAATTTATTGGTACACCCTGGAAGGAATGGATAAAGACGGAAAACCCACAGGAGGATGGGACCCTCACGAGTTGCGCACCATTCAGGATTTTTATGTTCGTTATTCGTTAACGGCAGCGGAAGGCGTTTCAGAAGTGGCCTCCATAGGTGGATTTGTTAAAGAATATCAAATTGATATCGACCCCAATGCCATGAAAGCGCATGGAGTTAATATTTCCCAGATCATGGCTGCGGTTAAAAACAGCAACATGGATATTGGTGCCCGTACCATAGAATTTAACCGCGTCGAGTACCTGGTACGTGCACTGGGTTATATAAAGAGTCTTGAAGACCTTGAAAAGAGTGTCGTTGCAGTAAAGAATAATGTTCCCATCCGCTTGAAAGATGTTGCAAAGATCAACTTTGGCCCTGCCACACGAAGAGGTGGGTTGGATAAGGGGGGGGCTGAAGCTGTCGGAGGTGTGGTTGTGGCTCGCTATGGTGCAAATCCTTTACAAACCATTGAAAATGTGAAAGCCAAGATTGCTGAGATTGCACCCGGCCTTCCCTCCAAGACACTGGCGGATGGAACCGAATCAAGGGTAACCATCGTTCCTTTTTACGATCGAACCGGATTGATCAAGGAAACGCTGGGCACACTGGAGGAAGCCATATCGCTGGAGTTACTGATTAGTATTCTGGTGGTGATTGTTCTTATGCTCAACCTGAGGGCCTCATTTCTAATTTCCAGTTTGCTGCCACTGGGCGTACTCATTGCTTTTATTACCATGAGACAGTTCGGCGTAGATGCCAACATTGTTGCCCTCTCGGGAATAGCCATATCCATTGGAGTAATGGTGGATGTGGGGGTGGTTTTTACGGAAAATATCGTGCGACACCTGGAAATGCCAGATAATATAGCTGCCCGGGGAAAGAAGTTGGTGAATGTAATTTATGAGGCTACGGTCGAGGTTGCCGGGGCGGTAATCACTGCCCTGACCACAACCATAGTGAGCTTTCTTCCTGTCTTTGCCATGCAAGCCGCTGAAGGAAAATTGTTTAAGCCATTGGCATTTACCAAGACTTTTACCATGTTGGCGGCATTACTGATAGGCCTGGTGATCATACCAACCCTGGCCCATATGGTATTTTCCCTTCGTTTTGATAAGAATAAGTACAAGAAGGTTTTAAATCTGACTCTGGCCATAGGAGGTCTGGTTATCTCCATTTATACCGGATATTATATAGCACTTGGATTAACGGCATACGGACTCAATGCATACTTAGCCGACAGGTGGCCTGAAACGAAAAAATCATGGGTGAATATCATCAACATTGCAATTACCGGTGTACTCATTATTTTCTTCCTGACAAAAGCCTGGATGCCCCTGGGTGCACAAAATTCACTATTTATCAATTTCCTATTTGTCATTGCAATTGTAGGAGTGGTGCTTGGGGCCCTGTCTATGGTAGTTGCCTTCTATCCCAGGATCTTGAATTGGGCGTTGAATAATAAATGGAAATTTTTAGCTACACCGATTTTCATCTTGCTATTCGGGATCACTGCATGGCAGGGATTCAGCAACATTTTTGGCTTTATGCCCGAATTCGTTAAACAAACCGGGGTATATCAAAGCCTTGACGCTTCCATTCCGGGAATGGGAAAAGAATTTATGCCATCACTGGATGAGGGCTCTTTTTTGCTTATGCCCACCACCATGCCTCACTCGGGAATTCAGGAAAACCTGGAAGTGATCAAGATCCTGGATAAAAGGGTCAATGCGATTCCCGAGGTAGAAAGTGTGGTAGGGAAATGGGGGCGTGTTAATTCAGCCCTTGATCCTGCACCCACATCCATGTACGAAAACCTGATAAATTACCGGTCAGAATACATCCTTAATGATAAGGGACACAGGATTCGTTTTAAAGTGGATAAAGAGGGTGCTTTTGAGCTGAAAGAAGGAGGGACTTATAATCCTGGTGAAGAGGATTTCAGGATTATCGAAAAGGCATTTCTCATCGAAGATAAAAAAGGAGAATATTTCCGTCAATGGAGGGATGAAATTACATCCCCCAATGATATCTGGGAGGAGATTATTCGACAGGCATCTGTCCCCGGGCTTACCTCAGCACCCAAACTGCAACCCATAGCTACCAGGTTGGTTATGCTTCAAACAGGTATGCGGGCACCTATGGGAATAAAAGTGTTTGGGCCCACCCTGGAAATCATTGAAAGAGTTGGACTTGATATCGAAAAGCATTTGAAGCAGGTGGAGGGAGTTTCACCCATGTCTGTATTTGCCGATCGTGTTGTGGGGAAACCTTACCTTGAAATGGAGATAGACCGGGATGCCATTGCGCGTTATGGTCTGACTGTCCAACACCTTCAAACCGTACTGAGCGGAGCAGTTGGGGGTATGAAACTGACAACTACCGTAGAAGGCCGGGAAAGGTTTCCGGTTCGCATGCGGTATGCGCGTGAGTTCAGGGATAATCCCGAGGATCTGAAAACTTTACTCGTTCCAACCCCCTCAGGAGCTCAGATTCCGCTGGGTGAGTTGATCACCATGCATTATGTACGGGGTCCACAACTGATAAAAAGTGAAAATACCTTCCTGGTTGCTTATGTAATCTTTGATAAGAAAGAGGGATATGCTGAGGTGGATGTGGTAGAGAATGCACAAGACTATTTTAACAGTCTCCTGGAATCAGGAGAGTTTCAATTGCCTGCCGGAGTGAGTTATGTGTTTACCGGAAACTACGAAAATCAAACACGTGCTGCAAAGCGACTTCTGCTCGTGGTACCTATTTCTCTGATCCTGATCTTCCTGATACTTTATTTCCAATTCAAGTCAGTCACTTCTACTTCACTGATCTTTACAGGCATCATTGTAGCCATATCGGGCGGATTTGTTATGCTTTGGTTTTACAGCCAGCCCTGGTTTCTTAACGGAAGCATGGCAGGGATCGGTTTGAGAGACTTATTCCAGGTACAAACAATCAACCTGAGTGTTGCCGTATGGGTTGGGTTTATCGCATTGTTTGGTGTAGCTACTGATGATGGAGTGCTTATAAGCACCTATATCAAACAATTAATGGAGAAGAATAAACCTAAAACGGTCAAAGAACTTAGGGGAGTAATCCTTGAAGCCGGATCCAAAAGGGTCCGTCCTGCCATGATGACAACAGCCACAACGATCATTGCATTGTTGCCTGTTCTTACTTCCACCGGAAAAGGTTCTGACATCATGGTCCCCATGGCCATCCCCCTGTTTGGAGGAATGACCATTGAGGTGCTAACCATGTTTGTGGTGCCGGTTCTTTACAGCATGTGGCAGGAGGGCAAGATTAAAAGGGATTTAAAAACTCAGAACTCTTAATATCATGAAGAAATACATATATATTATTGGATTGTTATTGCTGCTGATACCTTTACGTGCGTCGGCCCAGCAGGAACTGGAAAGCTACCTGCTTATTGCTGCAGAAAACAATCCTGGCCTCAGGGCAAAATTTAATGATTACATGGCTGCATTAGAGGTAGCACCCCAGGTAAATACTCTGCCTGATCCTCAAGCTGCATTCGCGTACTTCATTAGCCCCGTTGAAACCAGGGTAGGTCCTCAGCAGTTCAAATTCTCTGCTAGTCAGCTGTTCCCCTGGTTTGGAACGCTGGAAACAAAAGGGAATGTTGCAAACCAGGCTGCCAAGGCAAAATATGAAGTTTTCCTGGAAGCCAGATCAAACCTGTTCAACGAAGTAAGATCCACCTATTTCAACATCTATTTCAATCAGCGGTCTATCAAAATTACCAGAGAGAATCTTGGAATCCTGGGTAGTTTTCAAAAACTGACGAATATTAAAGTAGAGGCTGGACAAGTCTCAGCCGTTGATGCATACAGGATTGAAATGGAAATTGGTGACCTGGAGAATCGACTCGCATTAATGATCGATCAAAGCAATGTACTTGATGTAATGTTTAACAATCTGTTAAATACAGAAGATGATCTGGAAGTTCAAATTCCCTCTATCCTCTGGTCCAATGATTTACCTATTGGGAAAGAACAGATCATGGATACCATACGATCAAATAACCATCAGCTGCTGGTCCTCTCTTTGCAACAAGAAGTACTTAGCTTCAGAAAGGAGCTGGCCCAGAAACAGGGTAAACCAAACTTCTCAATAGGCTTTGAATATACGGTTATTGGTCAGGGTTCTGATAACCTTGCAGGCACTGATGCCTTTGCTTTTCCAAAGATCGGAATTTCCATACCGCTATATCGAAGCAAGTACAGGGCCATGGTGAACGAGGTGGTATATCTCCAGGAGGCCAAGGAGTCTGAGAAATCTGACAAAGAAAATCTTCTTGAAACAATTCTGGAAAATGTATGGAAAGAGTACCTGGATTCAGGCAGAAGGATCGGTTTATATAAAAATCAACTGCACTTTGCCGATGAATCCCTGAGATTGCTTGAAACGGAATACTCCACAGGTAATAAAAATTTCGAGGAGATTCTCAGAATGGAGCGCAAATTTCTAAACTATGGGCTGGAACTGGAAAAAGCCAGAACCGATAAGCAAGCTGCAATATCATTTATCAACTATCTAATGGGAGAGTAATCATGAAAAATATTATTATAAACATAAAAGAAAATTACAAATTAGTCCTTGGAGTACTCGTTACAGGACTATTTCTCGGGTGGTTGTTCTTCCACACATCGAAGGCCGAGAATAGAGTTGAAAATCAGATCGAAAGTCACGATGGTCACGATCATTCATCTGAAGATCCCACTACATGGACCTGCTCCATGCATCCCCAGATAAAACAGGATAAACCTGGTCAGTGCCCAATTTGCGCAATGGATCTGATTCCGCTAAAAAGCACACCATCCTCTGGAGACAACATAGACCCGGATGAAATTGTAATGACTGAAGCAGCTGCAAAACTGGCCCAGATTCAAACCATGTCAGTTACAAAGGGGACTCCGCAGCGATCCGTGTATCTTCAGGGAAAGATTCATGCTGACGAACGAAATATATCAGAACTTACAGCGCGCTTTGGAGGCAGGATTGAGAAGTTATTTGTGAATTTCACAGGTCAGAATGTTAAGAAAGGTGAGAAATTGGCCACCCTCTATTCTCCAGATCTGGTTACCGCGCAACGCGAACTGCTTGAGTCCATAACGTTCAAAGAGACCCGGCCCTCTTTCTATAAAGCTGCCAGGGCTAAACTCAAACTCTGGGATTTAACCGACAATCAGATCGATGCCATTGAAGAAGAAGGAGAACCTCAGCTTTACTTTGATATTTTATCACCTATCTCGGGCACAGTTATGATGAGGCATGTTGCACTTGGAGATTATGTGAAGGAGGGATCGGCACTGTTTATGGTGACAGACCTTTCGAAGATATGGGTAATGTTTGATGCCTATGAGAGTGACCTGCCATGGATAAAAATAGGGGATCACGTCGATTTAACCCTGCAAAGTATGCCCGGAAAACCATTTGATGGAAATGTTACCTTCATAGATCCCTTCATCAACCCTGCAACAAGAGTTACCAAGGTCCGGATCGAATTACCTAATCCCGGTCTGATACTCAAGCCTGAGATGTTTGCAAACGGGGTACTTCATTCCAAATTCGCTGAATCTGATCAACTTCTCATACCTAAATCTTCTGTACTATGGACAGGAAAGAGGGCCGTAGTATATATAAGTTTAATGGACAGAGAATCCCCTTCGTTTCTCTATCGTGAAATTACGCTGGGTCCTGAAGCCGGGAATTTTTATGTGGTGGCAGACGGATTGGCGGAAGGAGAGGTCATTGCTGTTAATGGGGTATTCAAAATCGACGCAGCAGCTCAGCTTGAAGGAAAACCCAGCATGATGAATCCGACAGGAGGAAAAGTCTCCTTAGGACATAATCATGGGGGCACTCCAATGAGTGATGAAGAAATGGAAGAAATGGATGAGCAGCCTGCTGATAATGGCAAGAGTCTTAAAGAAACTCCAATGGATTTCAAAATGCAGCTCGGTGAAGTTATGGATCGCTACCTGATGCTAAAAGATGCATTTGTAAACTCCAATGAAAAGGAAGTTGAAGCAGCAGCTAAAGAAACACTTGATGCCTTAAACAAAGTGGATATGACCATTCTTAAAGGGGATGCACACAATACCTGGATGAAATTACAAAAACCAATCAAAGACAATCTGAATGGGATTATTCAAATGAAGGGCATTGAAATGAAACGCTCACATTTTAGTATTGTCACGGATAAACTATTGGAAGCAGTGAAACAATTCGGCATTCATAATACTGAAATAAGTGCCTTGTACATTGAGTTTTGTCCAATGGCATTTGACAATGATGGAGCTTACTGGATCAGTGAATCAAAAGAGATCAAAAATCCATATTTCGGGGATGCCATGCTGGGTTGTGGAGAGATACGGGAGACGCTACAATTCTAGAAAAAACAGGAAATGCGCTTATCAGAGACTATCATGTTAAAACTAAGGAACAACAAGCCTGTGATCGTTCATATACTGATCGGCATGGTTTCAGGTTACTTTTTGCTTCATCCGCTCTCTATGGTCATTTATTGGTTCGAATTTAATGAATCGCCTGTAATGTTTAGTAAATTTCTTGAGATCTTTTTGTTCAGGTTGTCATATGCATTTAATCTGGAGATGTTTCCTATGGCTGCCACATTTGCTGCAATAGGAGGT
The DNA here is from genome assembly GCA_029938715.1 of Bacteroidales bacterium. GTDB lineage: Bacteria > Bacteroidota > Bacteroidia > Bacteroidales. Next base: position 7,938 of record JAOZUK010000177.1, read on the forward strand.
CTTCTGGGATTAGGTCCGGGTATTTTCATTCGATCCATTAAAATCAAACAAAGCAGGATCAGGGGAAGTGAGAAACTTTTGCAAAAGAGTATTCCAAGTCTGATAAAAGAAGGTGAAAACCAATATGTCGAATTTAAACGTTCCCTTCGGTACGATTACAGACAAGTTAAAACCGATAAGAACAATGAAGATAATGTGCTTAGATCAATCGCTGGTTTTATGAATGGCGAAGGTGGAATTCTAATCATAGGAATAGATAATGATGGCGATGTTCTTGGATTGCATAATGATTACTGGTCTCTGAAAAGGAGAAATAAAGAGGGATTTCACCAGCGGATCATCTGGCTTGTTTCCAGCAGGCTTGGCAAAGATGTGTCAACAAAAATCCATGCAACTTTTCATCTGCTGGGTACAAATGAGATTTGTAGTTTGTATGTTGAACCGGCAAATCGTCCAGTATACATTTCCGTCGGGAAAGAAACCATGTTCTATCTGCGTTCCGGAGTTGTTACAAATTCTCTTACTACAAGTGAAACCGTCGAATACCTTAAGAACAGAAATAAATTTTAAAATCCATGATGATGAATCCTAAGAATTTCATATTTATCCTGATGTTTCTATTGATTAACAATTTGAGTATTGGACAGGGATTTAACAAGTCGGGACAGATTGATGTGTATTCCCTTCCTGAGAA
>JAOZUK010000009.1 GCA_029938715.1 Bacteroidales bacterium
TCTTCAGGACATTGCCAGGATGAGGTTTGTGCAACTTAATATTATGTTTTATTTGCTCGTTGCGAAAGACAACCCTGGATCCGGATCCTTGTAATTCCTCATACCCAAAGCCTCTTAAAAGCCTGATCAACTCATTATAGGTAAAATCTGTTGGCCGTGAAATGAACTTACTGAGAAGCTTCTCCTGTTTTGTCATCAAAACCTATTTGTTCTTACAAAGATACAAAATACGGTTCTATTATGCAACTAATGATTAGTCGCAAAAAGTGTTACATTGCTCATTATCGAAGAGCAACCTAACCCCAGGTTTACATTAGGGTTAAAGTACCAATGAATTACATCATCGAAGGTCAGGGCGCCCTGGTGAACGAGGCAGGGGAGGAGTAGCCCCTGAAGCCGGCGATTTTGCACTGGTGAACCCCGAAGGGCTCACGCAAGGAAACCGAGCCCGAAGGGGGAGCTCATGAGCGCAGTGAATAATCCCAGTGAGAAGCACCAGTACCGGAACAAAGGGGACAAACCCTTTAAGATGATCTGCGGGGTGCCGAAGGAGTTTGAGTAGATCACTCTCACTTCCCCACTTACTGGATAGAAAGATTATCCCGACAACAGGACAATCTTTCCTTTCTTAACTGTCTATATCTTTTTCCCGATATAGAATACGTAGCCGTAATACTCTTTATACTTGTGATATAATTGAGTTTCATGTCGTTGATTGGCTACGAATTCTTCGGCAGTTTTATTACCTGCATGTTTCTTCAGAAAGGCTTTCTGCGCCGGCACTTGTGGAGCATAGAAATGTTCTGTCCAACAATCTTCCGGCAAGATGAAGGTTGCAACGGGTTTATATCCAGCCTTCATCAACTGGGCGACCTTGTTTGGAATGGTGTCTATCTCGGGATAGGCATCCTGCCAGAACTCATCGATCTCGGCGGGCCGTTCTTCTGTGAACCATGATATTTCTGAAACGGCAATACAGCCTCCTGCTTTCAGGAATTTACGCCACTCGTTCAGGCCACGTTCAAAACCAATATTGTAGATTGCTCCCTCCGACCAGATCAGATCTAATTCTTCATTTTGAAAAGCAAGCTTATCCATCGAACCGATGACGCCTTTAATTCTAACCTGAAGATTCAGCTTAGCGGCATTTGAGTTGAACAGTTCTATAAAAATGGGAAATAAGTCTATACCTGTAATATATCCCGGTGCGTTCTGTGCCAGTACCATTGTCTGCCCGCCTGTTCCGCAACCAATGTCGGCTATACGGGATTCACTGGAAAGATTATCTATAAAGCTCAATGCCTTTATAGTCACTTCCGGGCTACCGGGCCCTTGCCGTTCTACGCTTGAATAATACTCGGAGATTAAATTGACGTCAAATTCGTGAATTGATTTATTTTCGTTATCCATTATATTTAATTTTTGTGTGGAAATATGACATAGGATTACAATATAAGTATTGCCAATCCTGTGACTCGTGCTAATGTACAGAAATGAAAATAACTCCGGCTGGAATATGCCTGAGTTTAATTACGGGATAACCTTGGCAGAACACCAAAGGTTATTTACTTCACCAGATCCGTTACAGATATAAACATACAAAGATTTTAGATTTGACAATTATAGTTTTTTTATTGAAATCAGTATTTGTATTTGGGTGACGATACCGGGCTTAATAAGCAGGTGGAAAAGGTCATATTCCGGGATTATACAACATCTGTTCACATGCTTACAACATAATTTCATACAATAGCAGATGACTTCATGCTTATGCAAGATGCTTGCTATGTGATATTTGCACTTAGTTGTACTTTTGATAAGACAATTAATAGCAATGAATAGAGCTATTCCATTGACAGAATTTATTCTAATTGTTTAACTAAATATCTATTACTATGAAAAAACAAAATTACTTAGTATTGATGGTTCTGCTTGCCACGATGAGTGTACAGCTTAATGCCCAGAAAAAGGGCAAGGTTGTATTAAATACAAACGAGGTGCCGGAAGTAACTCATGTGCACCTTGATGATTTTCCAAAAGGAGAAGTTCTTCCAATGATTGATGGATGGGGAGGATTGGCCGTGGATATAAACAGGGCACCTGCAGGCACTGATTTTTCCCCTCTGCTGGAAGGCCTGGAAAATGACAAGTGCCAGGTTCCTCACTGGGGGTATGTTATAGAAGGTGCTGTTCGAATCATATATGAAAACGGGGAAGAAGATCTTTTTTCCGAGGGTGAAGCTTTCTTTATGAAACCCGGACACACCGCAATAGTAGAGAAAGATCTCTTTTTGGTCAGCTTCAGTCCGGAGCATGGAATGCATGATCTGTCGGATCATCTCAACAAGAAAGTGGCAGAAATGCAGGTGAATCAATAAGGCTCTAAACCAGTCAACTGAGGTTGGATCTCATGTAAATGTTCTGCCACCGGAATGAGTGAAAAATTCACTGCTTTTCGGTGGCTTTTAAACATTTACGCCGCCCATTTGTTCTAATCCCTGATGATCAGGGATGACCAGGAAATGCTTACAAGGCTTGAGCAGCTTGTTGAGGAAAACCTTGACAATGAGCAGTTCTGTGTGGGAGATTTGTCCAGAAGCGTCGGGATTAGCCGCTCCCATCTCCACAGGAAACTGAGGGCAGCGACCGGTCAATCTGTGAGCCAGTTCATCAGGGAATACAGGCTAAGGAAAGCCCTTGATCTTCTGAAAGAAGGACAGCATACTGTATCAGAAGTGGCTTACCTGGTCGGCTTTAGCAGTGCCACCTATTTCAGCAGGTGTTTTGCCGGTCTATATGGCCATCCACCAAGTATGGCGGGCAAAGTCGAGCCCTTTGGACAAAAGGCCGGGCCACCAGGTGAGGTCAAAATGCAATGGATAAAATCAATCCTGAGCAAGCGGATCGGGATGCTGGTTCTGCTGGCAATCCTTCTCCCATATACCGTCTTTTTTATCATTCAATTGTCTGGCAGGAGCAAAGCGAGTAAGATAATGACCAAATCAGTGGCCATCCTGCCTTTCGACAACCTAAGTGATGAACCTTCTAATGCTTATTTCAGTGTGGGTGTTGGGGATGCCATTGCAAGAAAGCTTTCCGCAATTGCCGATCTGAGGGTTGTGTCGAAGACCGCCATGTTCCTGAAGGGAGATAGCAAAGAATCCATGGTAGAAATCGCTAACAAGCTCAACACGTCCTATCTTCTAAAAGGAAGTGTACAGAAATTCGAAGATATGATCAGGGTCGAAATAGGCCTGGTCAATGGGAAAACAGGACACTGGATATGGGCAGAGCACTTCGATAGAGAATTTGATGATATCTTCCAGATACAGAATGAAATAGCTGAAAAGGTGGCTCTGCATATGGAAATCACCCTTTCCCCTGAAGTTCGATCAAAGTTGAACCTGGGATATACGAGTAATCCGGTAGCCTATGAACTTTATATGAAAGCCCACTATGAATTTACTACCTATAGCCGGGCAGGTTACAGGAGGGCCCAAGAATATGTTGTGCAGGCCATTGAACTGGACTCTAGTTTCGCACTTGCCTACAGTCTTCAGGGCAACATCGCTATTGCCAAAGGTTCCATGTTCGGAGTTGAACTGAGTGCCATGGAAGCATTGAGCCAGGCCATTATCTCCATTCGGAAGGCCCTTGAGATCGAACCGGATCTGCCTGAAGCCCATGCTGTTAAAGGTTTCTATCATCTTTACTATGAATGGGATTTCAAAAAGGCTGAACAGGAATACAAGAAGGGGATTGAAAGGTTCAACACTGAGGGTTATGCCCTTTACGTGGACTACCTGAACTTTGCCGGCAGGCACAAAGAAGCCCTGGAGATGACTCAGCGTCTGGAATACAATGAACCCTACTATCCCAATACCCGGATGATCCTTTCCCTTTTTTATAATCAGCAGATAGATGAAGCCAGGGAGTTTGCACAATCCAGGCTCAGGGTTATGCGTAACTATGTTATCATGGATTCCTACGGCTTTCTACTTTTAAACTCTGGTGATTACAAGGAAGCCATCCGGATATTCCAGCAGATCTTCGAACTGGAAAACATCCGCTATCCGAGAATCCTTGGCTGGATGGGAGCTGCTTATGCCAGGTCGGGGCAGCGAGTTAGGGCCAGGGAGCTTATTGACGAATTAATGCAACACAGGGCGCTGAATTCTGCAGGTTCTCCTGCATTTTTCATTGCTGTGATCCATGCAGCAATGGACGAAACAGAAGACGCCCTGCACTGGCTATCTGTAGCCATTGATGATCACGAAATGGAGATCCCCTGGCTTACCACCGAACCACAATTCTATCAATTACACAATCACAAGGACTTCAGAGCCATGGTCAAAAAAGTGGGCTTCCCGGGAACATGATCCGGTCTGATTCAGGGTTTGCCCTGGCGAACCCCGAAGGGCTCAAATTTTAATTTTTTATCAACCTGGCTACCCAGCCGCCTCCGGGAGCTAGTTTGATCTTTAAAGAATCACTACTCGAGACCTTTATTGATTTTTTCAGGTAGTCTATGGCACGTGTGTCTGCGTTAATTCCATCTTCAATAAATTCCATCTGGTATTCACCTTCTTCAAGAAAATCAAATGCGATTTCAAACTCCTTTGTATTCCAGTTGGTTATTGCCCCGATATACCAATCTTCCCCATTCTTCCTTGCCAATACCGTATTTTCGCCGATTTCAGCATGAAGTACTTTCAGGTCATCCCATTCGACAGGGATTTTTGAAATAAACTCTGTACATTCCTTTTCATTATAATAATCGGATGGAGAGTCAGGCAACATTTGCATCGGGCTTTCCATGATTACAAACAGGGCCATGGAATGAGCCCGGGTTCCTTGCCCCATTGGCATATCACCTACAGGCCTGAAATTCTTCTTTTGAGCGTTATGAGTAGTGAAGGGAATATAATCTACCGGACCGGCTACCATCCGTATATATGGTAGTAGATTATGATGTTTGGGGGTATCGTAATCAGTCCAGCCATTATACTCAAATTCAATCAGGGCTTCTCGTGTTAATACATTCGGGTAGAGACGCCTGAGTCCGGCAGGTTTGTATGCTCCGTGGAAATCGATAACCATTTTTCGTTTGGCTGCTTCATGCGCAACCTGGTGGTAAAACTGTACCATTTCCTGATCGTCCCGGTTCATAAAATCAAACTTAATCCCACTTATTCCCCACTCTTCAAATTGATCCCAGGCCCTCTGTTCCTGTTTTTCAAACGTGTTCCAGATTACCCACAGCATGATTTTAACATTTTTCTCCTCCGCGTAGGCAAGGACTTCTTCCATGTTCAGGTTGGGATTTATGTCAAAAAGGTCATCCTGTTCCGACCAACCATCATCAAACAAGAAGTATTCGAATTCAAATTCCGAAGCAAAATCGATAAAATACTTTGCTGTTTCAGTATTTACTCCAGATTTAAAATCTGTACCGTATATATTACGCCTTCCCCACCAGTCAAAGGTAACTACACCTGGTTTTATCCAGGACAGATCTTCAATCTGAGTGGGTTTTGCCAACTGATATACCAGTGTGTTGGAAATCAATCCTGCATCATTTACCGAGATTGCAAAAATGCGCCAGGGAAAGCTTCGGGTACCTGTGGTTTTGGCAATAAAGTTTTCATGTACTTTTACTTGCCCGTGACGATAAGGGCTTCCTTCATTTATTAAAGCTGCAGGGTAACCTGCATGCGCTGATTTTAATGAATTATTACCGGTGCTTTTGAGCCACATTCCGGGGTAATTCTCAAGATCTGACTCCATTACCAGGACATTAATACCATTGGGTTTCTTAACTAATGCCGGAAGGCAACAATATCCCTCAGTGGAAATATTATTGATTGCTTTAAACTGGTATGGAGTTTCATAGCTAGAGTTAAAAGTGGCTGACTTCTGAAAATGGAGAGAGTCCCGATCCTCAAATTGAAGAGAGAGATTTTCCCGATTCACCACTGTGCTGTCGGAGAAAAATGTTTGGAACCGGTAAGCCATTCCTTCATTAAATACCCGGATAATAAACGCATAATTGCTTTTAAATCGGAGAGTTAATTCATTAAATTCTTCATTAATTGCACTATATTTTTCTTTGATTGGAGGATATAGTTTCCGGCTTATGGAACTAGTTTCGGCTTTCTTAATTTTTTTAATACCAGAGCTAAAATCTATTCCTTCAATTTCAAGTGAGATATCTTCCAGTTCAAAAAGTTTATATGATTGGTAATGTACATTTATCCCGATTTCCGAATCCAGGGTAAGCACTACTTCAATATTCTTATCCGGAGAAAAGAGAGTAAACTCCTGTCCAAAAGAGATGTTGGAAATAAAGATGTAAATAGTTGATAGTAAAAGATATTTCATGGTAAAAATGATTTTCCGTTTAGATTTTAGAAATTGCCCTTTTCATTGGAGCAATATTACAAAAACAGCTCCATTTGGCATTGAATAATAGACCAATTACAGATTTAAGGCCTGTTTTTGCAGAATTGGGGGTATTTTATCACTTTTTCGCGCTAAATCAGTCAAATATCGTATGATCTGCAGGGTGCCCAAGGAGATTCAATGAGTTGCCTTTTACTTCCTAAGAGAAAACAGGAACTCAAGCCCCTTCTCTGTATCTTGCCTTGCCGAAATAGTTCCTCCATGCAGCATAATGGCGTTTTTAACAATGGCCAGACCCAGGCCCGTTCCGCCTGTCTTTCGCGACCGGCCGCCATCGATGCGATAGAATCGTTCAAAGATGCGTGAAAGATGCTTTTCATCAATCTCGCTACCTGTATTTGAGAACGAGAAGTAGAAGAATTTATCATCCTCCAAATAACTGGTCAGGTTGATATCTATATCCTTGCCTCCATATTTAATGACATTGTCGAACAGGTTGTAAAATATTGAGAAGAGGAGCGACTGGTTTCCGTTTACGACCATTTTTCCCGGAAGATCGATGTGTAGACCGACGCGATTTGTATCTAGTTTTTGCTGCATATTTTCTATCACCTCCAGGGCAATCCTCTTTATTTTCACTGGCTCAAAGGCATATTGATCGTTTGCCTCCTCAATTTTATTCAGGGTGGAGATGTCTTCAATAAGGTCTGAGAGCCGTTTTGCCTGGGCATGTGCTTTTTCAATGAAATATTTTTGTTTTTCAGCTTCCAGTTCATTCTGCTGAAGCGTTTCCAGGTAACCCATTACGGTGGCCACAGGTGTTTTCAGTTCATGGGAAATATTGGAGGTCATCTGTTGCTTGATCAGTCGCCGCTTCTCCAACTTCGTGGTATCTGTAATCACAATCTCGAAACTGTTGTCCTGAAAGAACACACACTTTACATTAAAATAGCGATTCTCCCGCTGCAGGCCTACCTCCGCTATGGGATGGTCACTGGGCTGATAGCCAGCTGGTTTTTCAAGCTGCTGGTCAATAAAACGAACAATAGGTTCCAGCGCGGCAATTTTAAAAATCTTCTCTGCTGAGATGGTAGAAGTGTCGGAAATCAGATTCAGGTTCTGAATAAACTGGTTATTTGTCAGCACCCTCTTTTTTTCAGGTGTGAAGAATGCAACACCTTCATTCAGTGCGTTTAAGTGGCTGAATAGTTTATCCTTTTCAACCAGGATCTCCTCCTTGGCATTCAGGAGCTCTTTATAAATCGATGTGATCTGATTACCAATATCCCCCAGCTCATCATCCGGAAATTTTATGGAGCTGTCATATGTTTTTCCACTTCTAAGTCTGATGGCAAAGTCCTTTAGCCTGGTGATGGTGGCTGAGAATCGCCGGGTCATGATCATCAGCAACAGGGAGATAAACAGGAATAGCGACAGGAGATAGATGATAAAGAGTTTCTCCACATGAAGAAAATCTATGACCCGGATATCGTAGAGTGCGGCTGTTCGTATGAAGTAATCTGAATAAAACCTGGCATAATAGTAGTAGCTGCTTCCCGTGGTAGACGACTCCCTGATATTGGCCCCAAACTCCGAGGCAACGGAGCCCCTGACCTCCGGTCGCTGCAAGTGGTTCTCCATGCCTTTATAATCGGCAACCTCACTGTCGTACAAGACCACTCCTTCAGGATTGATTACAGTTACTCGGATATTCTGTACCGGGAGGATCCCCACCAGAGAATCGATCTTTCCGAAATCCGCTTCTTCCAAAATCGCATTGCTCCGAATATAATTGTGGGTAAGTACTGTAATTTGATCAAGCTGGCTTTCAAGCTGGCTTTTTTTAAATCCCTTCTCTCGTTGAAACTGAAATACAAGCACCAGTATTGTGAATATGATAAAGATGACAGAGAAAGAGATAAAGAGTCGCTGTCTGAAATTCAATTTTACTAACATAGCTGATTCAATAATTATTTAGCGGGTTTTTCAAATGCATAACCATATCCAGGTTTAGTCCTCAGATATTTTCCATAAGGCCCCAATTTTTTCCTTAGCCTGGTGATGTGTACATCGGTGGTCCTGTCTGAAACTATGGTTCGATCATCCCAAATCCGTCTGAGTATTTCCTCCCTGGAGAAAATGACCCCTTCATTCCTGAGAAGCAGTGCCAGGATCTCAAACTCCTTCTTGGTCAGTTCGACCTCCTGCTTCCCGATATAGAGTTTCCGTTTTTTAAAACTGAGTTTAAGGTCATCCACAAGGATAGGCGCTTTACTTCGGCTCTCCTTACCATGTACTCTTTTTAGCACCGCCCTCACCCTGACAATGACCTCTTTCACCGAAAAGGGCTTGGTGATGTAATCGTCACCTCCCAGGTTAAACCCTGTAAGCAAATCATCCTCGGCAGTCTTTGCTGTAATGAAAATAATGGGTATGGTCAGAGCCTGCTCTGTCCGTAGCTTTTTGGCAAGTTTGAATCCCGACATTTCGCCCATCATTACGTCCAGGAGGATCAGGTCAAAGGATCGCAGATCTTTGGTTAATGCCTCCTCTGCAGAGTGGGCTACTTCGGTGCCAAACCCCTCACCATCAAGGTTAAACTGCAGAATTTCACATAGGTCCTCCTCGTCATCCACAATCAATATTTTGTAATCGTTTTTCTCCATGATCTTCAAGTCATGATTTGATTTTAAAAGATAACACTAATTCTTCGTTTTTGGATTCTGGTGTCTGACAATGGAACCTGTAATGGCATATATGGATGACTCGGCAATATTGGTAGCATGGGCGCCGATGCGCTCCAGGGATGAAATGATCGATCTTACATCCACAAGGTTGTTCAGGACCTTTTGACTCTCCATGGGCAGTCCGGCCGATTTGAAGTTCTTCTTCAGCAGCTTCCTGTTCAGTTCATCAAACTCCATATCCTTATTGATGGTCCAGGTGGCAAATTCTGAATCATTGTTGATGAATGACAGTAGGGCTTTATTCACCATCTTCGAGGTGAGCTTCAGCATGTTCTGAAGTGTTGAGGCAGATTCCTCCAGCAGGGAGCTGTCTTTTATCTCCAAATAGGTATTTGTAATCTTTACCACCAGGTCACCCACCCTCTCCAGGTTGATGGTCATGTGATAAATGGCAAACAAGCGTCTAAGATCAGTGGCAAGCGGGTGATAGAGGACAATGACCTTGATAATTTTTTCATCAAGCTGAACCTCATGTTTGTCAATAAGTTCCTCGTTAGAGACCAGTTTCTGCATGATCTTCTTCCTGCCGGCATCCTCCTCCTTGTTCAATATCTCCTGGAGTAAGCGGAGCTGCTCAAGGATCAGGTTTGAAAGTTTCTCAAACTCCTTTTCGATTTTTTGAATGGCCAGGTCTTTATTTGTAGTCATAGCTCTAAGGTTTTCAATTAACTAAACTTTCCAGTAAGATACTCTTCGGTACGTTTATCGATTGGTTTGATGAACATATCTTTGGTTTTTCCATACTCTATCAACTCACCAAGATACATGAACATAGAGTAATCTGAAATACGGGCTGCCTGCGACATGTTGTGCGTTACCAGCAGTATTGTATAGTGTTCTTTCAGTTGAGTCAGTAGCTCCTCCACCTTTTTGGTGGCCACAGGATCAAGGGCAGAAGTGGGTTCATCAAGGAGGATCATATCTGGACGAAAGGCAAGCGCCCGTGCAATACAAAGCCTTTGTTGTTGTCCCCCCGACAAAAAAGTTCCCTTCTTTGTGAGTGAGTCTTTCACCTCATCCCAGAGGGCCACATCGCGGAGCGATTTTTCAACGATTTCATTCCGGTCACTCTTTTTCAGCCTGATTCCGTTGAGCTTGTACCCGGCAATCACATTGTCGTGGATGCTCATGGTTGGAAAGGGGTTGGGGCGCTGAAACACCATTCCGATCTTTCGCCTTAGCATGATCGTGGACATATTGGTAGTCTCTTCACCGTTCAGAAGAATATCGCCGTTAATATCAATATTGGGATAGAGATCGTGCATCCGGTTGATTGCTCTTAGCAGGGTGCTTTTTCCGCATCCCGAGGGCCCCATGATGGCAGTCACCTTGTTTTTTTTGATCCCGGCACTCACATCTGTAACGGCCGGTTTATCTTTGTTGTAGGCCACCGATAAATTCCGGATCTCCAGTACGGGGTCATCTATATGTTTGATTAAATCACTCATTATTTAACTTCTTTTGGCAATAAGCTGCTTCGATACAAGGTTCAGTAAGAGCACAACCATCATCAGAAACAGGGAGGATGACCAGATGAGGTCAATCATATTAGGATCGTTATAAAATTCCCAAATCAACAGCGGTACAGCGCTAGTGGGCTTTGTCATATTAAGGTTCACCTCCATGCTCCCCAGTGCTGTCAGCATCAGTGGTGCGGTCTCTCCAATAATTCTTGAAATGGCCAGCAGGATACCTGTAGCCAGACCGCTGAATCCGGAGGGGATCAACACCCTAAGGATAATTTTGTGGTAGGGGACACCCAGCGCAAAACCTGCCTCCCTGATGGATTCAGGGATCATCTTCAGTGTCTCCTCGGTGGATCTGATAATAAGGGGAAGCATCATAATGGCAAGCGCGGTACTCCCTGCCAGAGCCGAAAAACCATGGGTGATATTTTTTACCACCCAGAAATAGGCAATCAGCCCCAGCACAATGGAGGGTACTCCCTGGAGGATATCCACAATATCTCTTACAATACCGGCATATCTTTTGGTTTTCTGATCATATAGAAAAATACCGATCATCAGCCCTATTGGTATGGCCATTGCCGAGGCAATCAGAACCATAAATAGTGTTCCTGTGATACCGTTTAGAATACCGCCCGGAATAATCTCCCCCGAATTGACCGCCACCATGGCTTCATAGGTGTCAGGTGCCTTTTTTGAGAAAAAGTCGAAGTTGATCTGCCTGTAACCTTTGGAAACCAGCTTATAGATGATCAGTACAATGGGGGAAATGGTGACCATCGACAAAAGGAAAATCCCACCGGCAAACAACCGGTCCTTAACAATACGTTTGTTGAGGGTTGGATTTTCCATTATACGCTGTATTTTTTGACAATCAGTTTACCGATTCCATTGATAATACCAGTAATTACAAAAAGCAACAGGGCGATGGCAATCAGTGCGCTCAACTTGAGTCCGTCTGCCTCTCCAAACTGGTTGGCAATGACACTGGCCATGGTATTTCCACTATCGAAGATCCCTTTGGGGATCATATTCGAATTTCCTATCAACATGGTGACAGCCATGGTTTCGCCCAGGGCCCTGCCGAAGGCCAATATATAACTGGTGAAAATTCCTGAACGTGCATTGGGGACGATTACATTAAATATCACTTCCCGACGTGTGGCGCCCAGTGAATAGGCAGCCTCCTTCAGGTCGTTGGAGACCATCTTGATGATCTCTGTGGTGATGGAGGTGGCATAGGGTATGATCATGATGGCCAGTACCACTCCTGCCGTAAAGATGCTAAATCCCTGTGCGCTCCACCCGAGTGCTACAATCAAGGGCCTCAATACGTAAAACCCCCATAATCCGTAAACGATGGAGGGGATCCCCGCAAGCATATCAACCATGGTGCCGGTAATGCTTGCCATTCGTGTGCCACGGTAGTACTCTCCGATAAAGAGGGAGGTAGAGAAGGCCAGAGGGAAGCACAGGATAATGGCGATCAGTGAGGTCAGCAGGGTCCCGATAATAAATGGCAGGGCCCCATAGACTTCCCGACCCTCTGTGGGATTCCATTCCGAGGAGATAATAAACCGCAAACCAAATTCTTTAAAAACGGGAATGGCTCCACTGGTCAGGGAGTACACCATTCCGGCTGTTACAAGAATGACCACTGCAGAAGCCAGGAACAACAATGTTTTTACTATCCGTTCACTATTAAACATCTGCAGGGGTTATTAATTAATGATTGAATTTCTGAACCGGCTGCTATTTCAACAGCGGTTGTCCGTCAAATACTACAGATCCCAGCAATTCCATGGCCTGTGCCACGGTCTTTTCTGGCAGCGGAGCATAATTCACTTGCTGAGCCAGGGCCTGTGCATCTTTTTCAATGATCCAGGACAGGAACTTCACCGTCTCTTCTGCCTGGGCTTTTGACCTTTTGTTGTAGGCCTGTTCTTTGTAGAGAATCAACCAGGTGAACCCACTGATTGGGTAAGCATCCGGATCGGTCGAACAGGTGAGCATCACCTTGGTGTCGACGGGTATTTCTCCTTTTGCCGCAGCGCTGATTGAGGCAAGGTTTGGCATTACATATTTTCCGGCACTGTTTTCAACCTGCGCCACCGGTATTTTCTGGGCAAATGCGAATTCTGAACCAATATATCCTACAGCACCATTGGTTTGCTTGATGGTTCCTGCAACACCAGGATTGCCCTTGGCCCCTAAACCAACGGGCCATTTCAGTGATTTGCCCCGGCCAACTTCACTCTCCCAGTCAGCACTGATCTTACTCATGAAGTCGCTGAAGATGTAGGTGGTCCCACTACCATCGGAACGATGGACAACCGTGACAGCCAGGTTAGGCAGGGTTACCCCGGGATTGGATTCCTTGATCCTGGAATCATTCCAGTTGGTGATTTTTCCCATGAAGATGTCCGTAAGATTCTCATTGGATAACTTAAGCTCCTCTATCCCGGGCAGTGAGTATGCAATTACCACTGCACCAATGCAGGTTGGAATGTGTACAATCTCTGCAGGCATTTCAGCCTCCTGATCGGCATTCAGATAAGCATCAGTGGCTCCAAAATCAACCACCTTGTCTTTCAGGCTTCTGATTCCTCCTCCCGAACCGACCCCCCCATAAGTAAGCAGGGTGCCTGCGCTCTTTGAATAGTTTTTGATGGCCAGGTTGTAAAAGGGCAGAGGGAATGTGGCTCCCGCAGCTGTAAGACTTACATTCTCCGAACTGCTATTGCCTCTGTTACTGCTATTGCCACAAGATGAAAGCAGCAGGGCAACTGTGATGATTCCAATTAGATTTTTCATTTTTTTGTTTAATTATTAGTTAAATCTTATTTCAAGACTCAGGTAGGCCGAATGCGATACTCCGCCTCCATTGGCAGGGATCCACCCCTGGTAGTTTGGGGTCACAACCAGTCCCTTTATCGGTCTGAACTCTACACCCACAATGATTAGCTCACCATCTTTGGCATAGTTCCAGGGATCGGTATCGGTGCTGAGCGTGGGAGATGATAGCATGTCATATCGCCCAAACAACCTGATTTTTTTCATCAGGTAAGATCCGTAAACAGAGATTCCGGAAAGGTCATGCCCATTAATTCGTTCGTGGTTAAGTTGATAGTTATATTCAGCCCCCACAGACAATTTATCTTTCCTGTATCCAAGGTAAAGCGCCATTGTCTGCTGTGCAGAATCCATCCCCATATGGTCATATGAGGCCCGCAGATCCAATCCCTTAAATGGTCTGATGGTAGCGCCTAAACTATATTTCAGGGCTGTATCAGATTCCAGCTTCTTGTAGCCCTCACCATTGGCTACTGTAAGATCAATACTGAGATTCTTATGGATATCATAGGCCAAATAAGCCCCAAGGTCGGCGCTTGGTCCAAACCTATGCTCATCCATAAATGATTTGTATAGATATCGGCCACCCCAGAGATCCTCCTGCAACTTAAATTGGTGCAGACCGATCATTCCCAGTTTGGCAGTAAGCCTATCCTTTGAATATTGGACGTAAGCATGTTTCAGGTAAGCGGTCATCTCAAGGTCGCCAAAATGGGGATCCCCCACATCGAGGGTCAGCTTTCCGGATATATACTCGCTTAGCTGGTACTTGTACCCAAAATAGGCCCTTTGTATTTCGAAAACTTTGTTGGCCTCAGCATCTGTCCATGTGCTGTGGTAGTTTGTAAACACCTTCATAAACGCTTTGCCACTGGGCTTGAACTCGGGAGCAGCTTCCTGTGCATGGATATATCCAGCAAACAGTGTTAAAGTAAGGGCAGTTGAAAAAATTCTTTGTCTCATAATCATTGGTTCTTATTCATGAATAAAGGAATCGCTAAAACATTTCATAATCATTAAGGGGATGTTAAGATAATGTTACAAAAACGGAAGTAATTATGATCAATCCCTCCAGATAGATCTACACTAAGTATGGAATTTTTTAAAATCGTACTTTTGAAGTTTTATTAGCTTCAGCTCTGTATGGAGAAAGTACGTCAAACACTGCATGATTCGGCTCTGGCACGTTGGGGAGTCCTTATTCTGGTGGGATTTGTCCTGTCGGCCAATTACTATTTCTACGATGCTTTTTCTACCCTGAAGGATCATCTTGCAAATCAGTTCAGCTTTAGCAATACGCAGTATGGGCTGTTTGTTTCTTTCTATGCCATCCCCAATACATTCCTGTTGATGGCAGTCATTGGGGGTATGATACTGGACAGGCTGGGGATCAGGCGAACAGGATTTATGTTTGTTTTCTTTATGGCTTTCGGAGCCATACTCACGGCTTATGGTGCCTCCGGATTTTACTCGGGAGGGGGGCCTGGATATGGAGTGATGCAATCTTTTCTCCCGAATTATTCTCCTGAGTTGAAGATGATGTTACTGGGAAGGTTCTTCTATGGACTTGGTGCAGAAACCAGCATAGTGGTTATGAGCAAGATACTGGTGAAGTGGTTTAAAGGAAAAGACCTGGCATTGTCATTCGGGCTGAAAGTAGCCTTTGGAAGGCTGGGTACTTTTGCAGCACTCCAGATCTCACCGGCGCTTGCCCATGAGGATGGATCCGGGCTTTCAACAGCCATCTGGTTTGCAGCTATGCTGGTCCTCATTGGATTGCTGGTTTTTATGATTTATATGATGCTGGATCTGAAAATCGACCGGGAGGGAGCGACCACCGAAGGCAAGTCCAAAAGCGAGAAATTCAATAACCGCGATATCCTCTCAATATTAACAAATCCGGCCTATATACTTATAGCCCTGCTTTGTGTTACTTTTTATTCAGCGGTCTTTCCATTCCTGGCTTTTGCTCCAGATTTCTTCCTGAATAAATTCTCAATGACAACTCTTATGAGCGGACGGATTACCTCACTTTTGCCGCTGGGAACCTTGTTTTTCACTCCTCTTTTTGGCATTTATGTGGACAGAATGGGGAGGTCTGCCACTATGATGATATTCGGAGCTCTGATCTTATTGCTGGTACATCTCCTTTTTGCTCTTACTTCCATTCAGCCCTATGTTCTTATGATCATGCTGGGTATAGCTTTCTCTCTGGTACCTGCTGCAATGTGGCCTTCCATGGTAAAGCTTGTGAAGGAGAAGCAGATTGGGACTGCTTACGGACTGATGTATTCCATACAAAACCTGGGACTATGGGGCGTCCCACTGATTGCTGGCATTATCCTGGACAGAACAAATCCCGGTGATCCCGAGGTACTAAATTATACCCCCACCATGCTAATGTTTGCCGGACTGGGGTTGGCGGGACTGCTATTTGCAGTTACGCTGAAGATAATGGATGGCAGGAAAAACTATGGCATTGATCTGCCTTTGAATAAGATAAGCAGCAATACTTAAATCATTAACTGTTGAAGGATTGATATCCCATTCCCAGCAACTAGTGGTCGCAGTAGTTGGCATTGAAATCCAGAGTTTCCTGGAGAAATCCATCAACCAGCTCTTCCGGAGTCAGTTTTGGTGCACCTACAAATACATTTACCCCCTTTTCGTTGAACAGCCTGATTGCATGCTGTCCCATCCCTCCTGCAATTATATCTGTAGCACCTCTTTCGGCAAGCCATGGAGGAAGCAATCCTGGTTGATGGGGAGGAGGATCAATATAGGTGGTATTTATGATTGTTTTATCTTCCACTTCTACTATGGCAAATTTTTCGCAATGGCCGAAATGAGCATCCAGAACACCTTCGGTTGTAGGTACAGCAATCTTTTTGGTCATAGTACGTGTTAATTTGTAATTTTTTTGGTTTGAACTTTTACTCTTATTGGGTCACTTGATTTTATGAATGATATCGGCTATGGTATGGGAGTCATCGGGAATGATCACCATCTGAATATTGAATTTGTCCAGCAACTCCTTAGCTTTTGGCCCAAAATCGCCGGAAATAATCTTGGTGGCACCTAACTCTATCACTGTTTCTGAGGCCCTGGTTCCCGCTCCGTGCGGCTCATCCTGATGTGCATTCTTAATAAACCTGGTTTTTCCTGTTTCCTCGTCGAGAAGACAGAACCATCCGGCCCTGCCAAACCTTAGGTCGAACTGAGATTTTATGTCGTTACCTGTAGAAGAGATTATCGTTTTCATTATGTATCTGAGATTAAATTGGTTTGTTTTGATTTACAAATGGGGCATGTTTGGTGAATAAGAGTGGCTGGTATAGTAAACCTGGAGTGGCAAGCATTGCATACATACCATGATTTATCCAGCCAGGCATTTCCAAATACAGACCGGATCTCCCGGGTTTCCACCAGTGCGCTGGCTATTTTTCTGCGGGCACTTTCATATACCCGGGCAAAGGTAGCCCTGGATACTCCCATTAATTCTGAAGCCTCCTGGTGGTTCATAAGATCATAATCAGTAAGTTTAATGGCTTCATACTCTTCATATAAGAGGTCCACCTGCTTCTTACGGCGAACCCTGTTGCCATAGGGCCTGTAACCTTTAAAGCCAGGCGGAGCAACCACCTTTCTCATTCTTTTTCTTCTGGGCATAAAAGTAAATTCCAAACAAATATAATGAGAATATTCTCATACTAAAAGCATGAAATCAATTAAATCCATCAATCTTAGTTAAAAAGCCTATCGATCAGTGATCAAAAGCTTACCTGAAATGGGATTGCCATTGTGAGAGATCCGGTATATGTATATTCCTGGCTTCTGAATTCCAGTGAACAGACTATTCTCACCGGAGAGTAATTCAACCTGATTGTAGAAAATCCGGGTACCTGCAATAGTAAAGATTTCCACCTTACTGGTTTCAGTTTCACCTCCATTTAAAATGTAGATGTTATAAAGATCACTTCCCTGGTATACCAATAGGTCTGATTTAATGTGGTTCCGTTCATTGATTGAAGTTGTTCCCGTGTAATACAGCTTAAGTGTAGGCCACGTTTCATGGTTGTCATGATCCCTGCTGCCAAACTTAACCGATGTTGCTGTTTTGGATTCATCTCCAATTAAAATCCAACCAAAGTTATTGGATGGATTTTGCAACCAGAAATTGACATCCAGGGTTAACCGAATCGAACGAAATATAGCATCGGTCCCTTCCGATACGGTATTTGATGTGCTGGATTCCAGGTCGAAATCTCCACCCTTTTTAATCCAGGGATCGGTATTAAACTTTGCAAAACTCCAGGTAGCATCACCATTTGTTGCCGGTGCTCCTTTGCCATCACCATCGCTTGCTTTGGAGGTGCCCTCCCCCCATTCGGTGGTTATACGGTGTACAGCAACTTCAGTACTGTCAGGTTTCACCTTGAACGGAACCAGAGTCAACGACACGCTGTCAATAGTAACTCCTTCAGGCACAGCCTCGTTGAGGTCAAATTTAACCAGTGCGCGTTTTTTTACATCCTTATTGGTTGTTCCTGCAAAAATGAACTCTCCGAGTCCGTTGCTTACATCGGTGTCTTTAAACATTGTATTATCAATCATAGGAGTTACCTCCACTACCATGGCTTGAGAAAACAGGTTTAAACCTGTTACCATCACCAAAATCAGCACAAAGTATATCTTCTTCATATTCTTTTTTTAGGATAACAATGTGAAACGAAAGAATGTTTGAAAAAAATATCTACATTTGCACCTCGAAAATCACCTTTTCCGGTGAAATCGATCGGGGTATAGCGCAGTCCGGTTAGCGCACCTGCTTTGGGAGCAGGGGGTCGGGAGTTCGAATCTCTCTACCCCGACCAATTTCGTCTGATTATAAGTTTGTTATGGGGTTGTAGGAACTCAATATGAACTAACAGACTTTGGAGAATGAGAATCAGATGCGATTCTACAGAGATTTTCTCAACAATTTATTTTGAAAAGGCCTTCATCATAATACTGGTGGAGGCCTTTTTTGAGTCCTGCCAAAGCACTCAATCATATCAATAAGTATTGAAATTTTGATCGCTATGAGCTCGGCTAAGTTAGACTCAAATCTCTTTTTCTGAGGTTTAGATGCCATTGAATAGCTCATTATTCAAATTTACCCATCATCTTTTTGAATTCTCACGCACCATAGAAGATTGAGCTTGAAGTTCACTATGGTAGGATAGCTCAACAAACTCGAAAATCTTATTTATCTAGTCTGCAGCTTGCGCCAAGCTGTTTCCATTCAGAGAATAGTCCCTACACTCAGTATAGCGGATTCTGAGTATTCATATACCGTAATTCTACTTGTAAAAACCTTATAATATACTTTTTATAGGCATTGGGCACTGATAATTATCTCTTTAGTACCCCCCTATCACACCACCTATTAATCCTCCAATTGCTCCAGATTTAAGTCCGTTCCCAAATGTTACTCCCCCAATCAATGCATTACATGTTCCGCCGGAAAATCCTCCTGCGAAACCAGTAGCAGAGCCAATTATTGCACCACCCTTAAATCCAATTGTTCGAACCATACTGGACAAGCCAACACCAACCGCAGCAGTAGGAGCTCCTGAAGCAGCTCCTACACTAAAATATCCAAGAGCTTGCCATAGGTTATCAATATTGTCTGCATTCATACCGAGATTTACAACATCTCCGATAATGGCTCCTAAAATATACTGTAGGAACTCCCCACTAGGGTCAGTATAGATAAGAGGATTATTGAGGGCATAGGTATACCAGTAAAGCCGATAATACAAAACTTAAAAAAAATCAAAGAACGCTTAATGGTCAAAGATATAGTTCTCAAACTATCCCCACAATTTGGAGATAACGTATCACAATAACTACTTTAAAACAAGTTCCTTAGAAATCCCCAAGGCTTCCCTTTTTTGGACGTATTCAATTCTTTCCATCGGGCCGAAGATGCTATCTATTGAATAATCAATAATCCAGTATCTATCTATTCCTTTTTTTATTGCTACTTTATAGTATTTACCATTCTTGATGAGATTGTTTTCTTCTTCAATAGTCAAGTTAAGATCTTTTTCTAATGCAATAAGAAAGCTATTATTATTGTTATAACTCACAACAACACCCGGTATGCCTTTCTTCGTGTTTACATTTGAGATAGTTGGAATATTTGTAACCTCATGAAAATAGTAACCATATCCAAGGTCTTCTTGGACTATGTTATCAATTGAACCAGGACATCCGGAGATAAGAATTGAAATGATCAATATTGCTAAAATTGCTTGGTTTTTCATATTAATTGCCTCCTATCGTTCCGATACCATGAAAAATAAACCGATAACTATTCCCACCATATGTATTGAAAAGAAGCGGTGCCCACGGCATATTTATATAATACCCTCCAATGCCGGTTGCAATATTCCTTACTAGGTTTTCTCCTCTGAAAACTTGATTCCATCTTACATTATAATTGTAAGTATCATAGTAGGGCTTGAAAATTTGTGGTCCGCCTATAAAATAGTCCGCAACTTTTATTTTGTTATCACCTAAATACTCCAGGGACATTTCTCCAAAAACCGCACCTGCTGTAGAGAATTTTTTCTTACTAAAAATGTTGTAACTAATCAGTCTACCTCAAATATAGGCAGGTATTAACAATAATCCGGGGTTTTGAACAGGGAAAATTCTCTTGAGATAGTCAGTTCTTCAGAATCAGCAGTTCTTAACAAAATTCGTGACTGAGACTTAATATTTATCGGCGTAAAAGTTTGATTTTGAATATTATCTGTTATTGCTTTGTAAAAAACAAAGCACGTTGCCTTTTGATAAGAGCATAGCATCCTTAAGCAAGAAGATAGACGATCTGATCGAACTTGTGAATCACCTTTACACAGAGATCAAAGGGCTCAGGCAAGAAAATGAGAAGTTAAAGGAGAAGCTTGCCAAATACGAACATCCGAAGAACAGCAACAACAGTTCCGTTCCTCCCTCCAAAGATGAGAACCGGCCTTTTAAAAGCAAGAGCCTAAGGAAGAAGACAGGTCGTAAGCCCGGAGGGCAGAAGGGACGTGAAGGCAAAACACTACAAATGGTATCAGATCCCGATAAGATCATTGATCATTCTCCGGACTACTGCAAGTGTTGCGGGCTAGAGCTTGGATCCATTCCTGGCATCTAAGTCGGGCGCAGGCAGGAGATAGACATACCGCCAATTACCCCAGTTGTCACCGAACACAGGGTTTACGAGAAACAGTGTAACTGTAGCCATATAACCAAGTCTTCTTTTCCTGGAGGGATTACGGCACCGGTCAGTTATGGTCCCATGATAGAGAGTCTTACCGGATATTTTCATTCTCGTCAATACATACCGTTTTTGAGAATGCAGGAGTTGTTCAGGGATATTTTTTCTGTCCCTATTAGTGAGGGGGGCATCCATTATCTGCTGAACCGTTTCTCATCCAAGGCCCTACCTGTATATCATAAGATCAAGGATATGTTAACCACCAGTTCGACGGTGGGTACCGACGAAACCGGTGGTAGACTCAACGGGAAAAAGATATGGATATGGACCTGGCAAAATGATCGGTTAACCTGGTTAAAGGGTACAGACAACAGGGGATACAGAACCATTGAAGAAAGTTTTCCCGATGGTTTTACAGATGCAGTACTGGTACACGATTGCTGGAGGAGTCATTTTCAGACAGGTGTACAAACTCACCAGTTATGCACTGCCCATTTACTCAGAGAACTTACCTATCTTGAAGAAAGATACCATCACCGATGGCCAGTCAGGTTCAGGAACTTTCTTCTTGATGGAATTGAACTGAAAAAGAAACTGGATCCCAGAGATTATTACCAGTCTCTGAAGGAAACAACAGATATTGAAAATCGTTTGAAGAAGCTGCTGGCATCCCGAATAGATAAGAGACACAAAGAACTGGTATCTTTCCAAAACAGGATGGTGAAATACAAAGACTACATCCTTAATTTCCTTTATCATCCCAAGGTTCCACCAGATAATAATGGCAGCGAGCGAGCTATACGGAATGTGAAAGTGAAACTGAAGATCTCAGGACAGTTCAAATCCTGGAAGGGGGTAGAGAACTTCTTGGTCCTCCGAAGCATCACCGATACCGCATTGAAAAACAAGCAGCCCGTGCTGAATGCCCTGAATATTATTGCTAAATTACACGGGACTGATTAGTTACAAAATGTTTAATGATTTTATAGAACCAACTCCTCCAGGAAAATCTTTTTCCGATAGCATCGAAAAATCTACTTTAGATATATCAATGTGATAATCGGCCTCTCTTCCAAACTTATAATGCAAATATGCACTCAAGAAATTTACCTTACCTCCTGATCTCGAAGCAACTTTCCCGTAAACATTATCTATTGGTTGATGTATCCACGAGATATCTGCCATTTCAGGAAATCCACTTTCCATTGCTACTGGATCAGAAATCCACACGTAACCAGTAATCTTTGGTAAATGAATTTGGAAATCTCCTTCGTCCCATACTAATGAATTCCTTTGCTTGCTTGGAATAAATCTCCATTTAAAACTCCCAAGACCTCCGGAGAAACTAATGCCACCTCCGTAACTAGCTTGCAAGGATCCACCACCACCACCACCTGACGAATAATTATCATAGTTAGAAAAACCGTTACCAGGATCCCAGGTGGATCCATCGGGCATAGACATTAGCATAGTGGCGATATACCGAGTAGTAAGAGTCTGATACCCCGAAGGGTCAGTATACTTCAGTGGGTTATTGAGGACATAGGTATATATATTAGGATGATAGACCATTGCTGAGTCACAATAAAGTTATCTGGATACATTTCATCCCATTGTTTGAGGCCCCTCCTACCCACTGTACTTTTTTAGTTCATATTCAATATCTTCATTCTCATTGAAAAAAGAATCTATCAACCAATATTCATTTGCATCATATTTATTCTTTATTATGTAACCATTCATATGACTTCTGCCAAACCCTTTGAAATAGTCACTAACCTTTTGAATATGAATATCCTTCAAACTTGATTTCCCTCTCTTTGTTTCTATAGTAATCTTATTATCAGAAAACTCAATTTTCTGAATTACCTTATTAATTTTACTTTTAACGTAGATCGGGCCCAAGACTATAATTAATAATGATATAAAACCAGCCCATAAGTACATAATGAATTGAAACGTCTTATCTTCCATTCCATATTTTATCCCTACATAAAATACAATTAAGAGAATCATTCCACCCCAGATGAACTTAGGTAGTTCTTTAGTTTGTCTTTTTATTAAGTGCTTTCCGATAGTATTGATCTCAAATCTCATGGATTGATGTGCTTAACATTGTCATACAATGAATAATTATAATTTACTAACGTAAAACCATAAAGAGCCCAATTTGAAAAAGTCGGAGTAATTAGAGCTTCCTGAAGTGCAAATCCAGATCCCCCAGAGAATGCGAATGCAACGCAATCATTTAAAGATCCAACAATTACCTGTCCGTTACCAACTTGATTCATAGGAGTACCATTTATCAAATCGCCAATTTTACCTATTGCACCTCCAAGGCTTGTTGGATATGCATTCGCTAACTGATGATTACCTCTTAAATACATTCTTAATCTTTGGGCATTTGCAACAGTACGACCTGCACCATCTATCATCAAAGGCACAGTTAAAGGAGTTGAAGTACCTGCAGTAAAGAAAGCAATGGCTCCACCAAAAGCTATTTCTGCAACACCTCCAGCCATAAGTAATGTTGCATTTATAATTCCACCTAGATTAGAATCCCCACTGTTCAAGGCATCAATATAGATTCTGGTACTTTGTACACCAAAATCCCTTACATATCTGACATACTCATTCATATCAGCCTCTACTCTTACAAAACCTGTCCCCCAATATGGTGTTGATTTGTTATAGTAGTACTGGCGAGTTAATTCATCGAAATACTTCCATTCTCCAATTTCCCTATCAAAGTAGCCAGGACGATATTTGAGTGGGTCACTTTGCGCTAAAGTCTGCCCCAAAGTGAAACTACCACCACCGAATGAACCATGATTATAAATTGAACTTCCACCACCACCTTGTTGAATGGCATTCCAGGACTCCCTCCATCTATTGGCACCGTAATCTATTGGCTCACTATTCTGGGAAGCATATTCGAGTGTACCAGGATTCGAAAGATAACCGAGGTATCCAGATGGATCCACATACTTCAGGGGGTTATTGAGGACATATGAATACCAGTAAAGCCAAAAACAACATCAACCTTATCAAAGAACTTGCTAATCTGCTAGGGAAAATATCATTACTCGTTTAATCCTATAAGATACAAATCAGCTTGATGATCTAAGACATAGGCATAGCCTTCAATTATATCTAAGATCTCATCCATGTATAACTCGCTACAAACAATATACCTAATATCGGCAAATTCATTTTCACTGGTGGGTTTATAATCGTATACGAGAAAATCAAGATCGCGATGTCTAAAGCAAGAATTAATACCGTTTCGCCTTAAATACAATATCGTCTGAAAAATCTGCTGATCTGTCTTCGTATAACCTTTTGCTTTTAGATTTTCGAACTTAAGAAATGTGGAATCTAGTATTCCTATCTCCACATTGTCAATTCTAAGTAAATTATTTTCATCTAGATAATAATTCACTTCACTATAGTTCGATAAGTACCCATTCAGAAATGTTATTGTATCATTAATTTGTTTTGTTGAACATTTAAAAGAAATTTTATTCCTCTCTTTTGATGGTTCGCAGCTACCGAGAAGAACAAGAGTAGCCAATATTATTATATTAAAGTATCTCATCAGTTTAATATTCATGGAAGAATCCCATTATGATCAATTGTGTATCTCGAGTATGATCAAAATACCCTAACGAATTATTAAGATCAGGATCTAATTTCCGGATCTGATTTAAACCAGCACCTCTTAAAGCATCTTTAAGGGACAAACCAAAGGAACGTGCAGCAAGTCCAAAATTGTAATTGCCGAAGTCATCGTATCTGAAGCTTTGTCCCCTGTAGAATCCATATTCAGAGCCAAGATTGGCTCTACTGAAAGATGTTCTTTTTATATCAAAAACTGCATGGTCATTTACTTTGCTTCTAAAGAATAGAAGTTTTCTAAGTCGATCTTTTGGAAATTCTCTGTCAAAACGATGTTTTGCTAACGAAAAATATATCATAGTATTTGATAGCTGTTCATCAAATTCCGCGGTTACATCTTTATACCCATTACTGGACATAGGGATTTCCGTTATCTCCCAACCAAAATGGGATTCAACGATATCAAGATCTTCGTTGTATCTAGTGCCAAAACCAACAAATTGTTTATCACTTTCAGAAATGCTTGAAGATGGATCTAGGTAACGGCTTCGAAACTCTCCGGTATTCATTCTTTTCCCGGAATATCTATTCACCATTTCTCCAGTAGGAGCTTTCCACCAACCTCCAGTTGGGTCGGTCTGAATATCAAACCAGTTATTTCCAAAACCGGAACCACCCCCATAGCTCGAAATCATATTCGGAGCCTGACTAAATCTGGAGTTATCACCATATGCATCGGCTTCTGAAAATGGAGAGTACTTCGTTAATGTGGTTGGATCGCCGAGGTATCCACTTGGATCGACATACTTGAGTGGGTTGTTTAATACATAAGAATATCTATTGTAACTATTAGGATTTCCAGGAGCCTGTACAATCGGATCTGGACTCAGGAACCGGCCGAGTAACGGATCATAGATCCTACCGTTCATATTTATCAGATTGAAATCAGAAAGGTGTTCGTGCCCGGTGAATCCCCTGCCTGCAAATAAATAGCTGGTGTCTGATATTGTCCAGTCTGAGGCATTCCTGGGCATTCCCCATGCATTGAAACTGTAGTTCTTCACCTCACTGGTGGATGCATTCACAATGGCTGTCAAAGAACCCAAATGATCAGAGAGCACATAGTGCAATGTGTCGTTCCCTGATCCTTCCATAACAAATATAGCTGTTAATCCAGTTCCGCCATAAATGTAATGGTACTTTTTAATCCCTGCAGAGGTGGAGTCTTCTTCATAATCTCCATTAAAGTATTTGACTCTTTCAACAATGCTATCCCTTGCTTGAGTAGTCTTTATTCTTTGGTTACCAAGACCATACTTAATATCCAGTTCCAATAAGCCTCCTCCTGAAAGAGTATCTGAAATTAAGGACATTTTGTTAAAGACATTATAACTAATATTTTGCGGAGGTGGATCGTAAGATTTATTTGGATTTTCAATAGATGTAAGGGCATGAGGTTTTTCGCCTTCACCGTAATTTATCGTTGAACTCACATCGGTTTTGGAAATTATATTCCCGCAGTTATCGTATCCAATATTCAAATCTGCTGTGGAAACATATCCATTAGGATCGTAATAATCTATTCCAATCAGCCTGTTTAGATTATCATATTCGAAGACTTCCATCTGATCACTCCGATCATCTTTCCTGGAGGATAAGTTTCCCATATCATCAAATGTGTAACACATATCCATTACGCCAGCTGTATAAACCCGATTCAACTCACCATGCATATTATACGTTAATGATGTTGAATTTCCTCCCTGGGAATACGAGGTTATCTGTCCTAGAGAATTAGCATCATTGCAACTCCAAAGCGTTAGCCCATTCCCCCTAACTTGATCCAAATCGCCATTCGAAGTATATGCATACTCTAGCTCAAAATCTGATGGATATGTTCTGGTCATCGGTCTACCAAACCAATCATATGTAAAAGTATTTGTGAAGGTTTTGTTTACCCCTGTTCGTGTATGAGTAAGTAACATACCATAATCCGAATCATAGGTATACACCTCCTGAAGTGAATGATCACTGTTGTACACAGAATCTAACTGTCCAAAAGCAGCAGTGGTCGTATCTGTGACATAGGAATAGAAAATATCCCCCCGAGCATCTGTGAGCTTGGTAGTTCTTCCTGCCACATCATACTGATAGGTTGTTGTATCATTCTTTGCATTTATCTGCCTTAGCAGTTGTCCAAACGCATCATACATTGAGGTAATGGTTCCAGCGTCTGGATCAGAGATTGAGGTGCGATTCCCTTGAGCATCATAACTGAAACTAGTTGTATCAGATGTATGAGTACTTACATAAGAGAATTTGAGTTTGCCATCCGGATAGTAACTGTAGTGAACAACATTATCTATATTATCCTCACTTTGAGTGGTTTCACCCATAGCATTAACCAGCTTGCTAGTTTCGATAGTATCAGAACCTTTTATTGTGGTTACAGTGGTCCTCAGGAGTGAATAATTATAAGTTGATACTGCCGTATCTGGAGAAGTTACTGTTAACATCCTGCCGAAATTGTCATACGTTATGGTTGTCCAGAGTGGAGAATTGGTAGAATAGTAAGGCATAGATTTTTGGGATACCCTACCTTTGGTATCATACTTCGTATCTACATAGATGGAATCATTATTGAAACCCATAGCTACTGACCGAAGTTCTCTTCCTCGTTCATCAAAGAATTTAAGAGCTGGTGATGTCCCCGAAACTGCCGTCCAATTATAAAACAGAGCGCTGTCAGGACTGCTGGGGTGATCATGAGCCCAGAATAGTCTGGATGATTTTTCAATTAGATTCGGTCCCGTGATCTTCTTCATCGCCCCAAAGGGACCATATTCCAATGTTGTATTAGTTCTATTTGGAGTTGTCTGTGATTCAAGCATTCCTGTAGAGGAGTCGTACTCATATGTTGTCTTATAATCAAGGGGCCCTTCCTTTGACAATAAAAACCGGCCATCGGATGAATAGGTCAGATCAGTTTCAATTGAAGTCACTGAAAGATTTGCACCACGTTTCCCAGATGTTTCTATTGTCTTCGGATTTCCATAAGAATCAAAATCACTATACGAGGTTACTATTTCACGATCACTCTTATAAAAGTCCTTTTTCTGGATAAAATTTCCTTTAGTGGATTCATAGGAATAGTAGATACTATCAGTCTCGCTATTACCATTTCTAGTGTATGTCTTGCTTACATACTGAGGTAAAGCATTCACATACCAGCCTGCGCTGATGTAGTCATATTTTTCCGTTATTGTTGCCTCACCGTTCACATTCATTCCCTTTTCAGAGATAAATCCATCATTATTGTAGTCAAACGAATTAGTCGTAGTAGTTCCTGCCTGGACATTCTGAATAGTTACTGAATCGGTTTTCACCAAATACTTGTGGACATCTATACTATCAATTGATGTATGTGTATCTGTAAATTGTAGATAACCCGCTACCGAACTAATTGTATCAGAAACCGAATAGCTATGAAAAAAGGTTGTATCATAATCTAACCAGGACACCTTCGAGATATCTGATAAATCATTTTCCACCTTCCTCTTCGCAAACCCAAGAAAGCCTTTGCCCTCCAAATGGATCTTTGCTCCTTGATAATTATACTCTATAAATGATGAATCAGCCACCCCATTATCTGAAGATATACTGCTAAGTACATACCAAGGGGCAATAAAATCTATCACCGGAAATATGGCCGTGTTTTCTTTTTTGTAAACCGAGGAGTTGGTGAGTGGTTTATAAGAATATCTTGTTTCAATCCCTAATCCATTGGTTATGGAAGTAACAAAATGACCAGGCTTACCAGAATCAACAAAACAAATTTTCTTATCGTTTTTTGGATCAACTAATTCAACTATTCCATCCCCGTTAAAATCACCCTCTTTAACATCCTCCCCTAATTTAAAATTGCAGTTAACCGAATCGTAATTATAAGAAATTGTGGTACCAGTTATAGAAGGCTTGAAATCATAAAAAATCATTTTCAGTGTATCCTTGCTGAATATGAGTAATTCATTTCTCCCATTTGCATCAATATCTGAGGCGATGGCCTTACTGAAGATAGAATCATGACCATCGTAATGCCCTAAACTCACCCTTGGGCCCCTAGATGCGAGGTGATCAATAAAAAGCTCTCGACCTAGACTTTCATCAGGGTAGGTAACCGAAGTTTCAGATCGAAATGAAGACCAACAATCGAGGTCGTCAACGTCATTGCATGACACTGAGAGATAAGTTTCATATTCATATTCTAATCCATATGCTTCTAAAAAATCCTCCCATTCGGTAATAATATCGGGAAAAGTACACCCTCCAATTGATGTACAATATTCTCCCCAAAGGGAGGAAACACTAACCGTAATGGAATCAAACTCCTCATTTCCAAGAGAAACATAACCTGAAATTCCATCACCATTTAAATCGATTGATCCCAGATAACCACTATTGATGGTATTCTCGTAAGCAAAACTATCAGCTTCAGGCTGGTATAGCATTATATGAAAAAAGGTACTGCTGTCCTGAATATAATCGTAAAAGCCATCACCGTTAAGCTCCATCCACTCTGGGTCCACTTCGGTCCCCAGCACATGGGTCCGTTTTTCATAATTGTCATCTATATACTGTACTTTTTTATCAATACAGAATGGACTGTAACCTAGCTTCAAAATATCTGGTGAATAGTCCATTTCTAATTTAAGACCAAGGTTATCCGGCCCATATTTGAGAGTTCTGACCCGTTGAAAATATGTAGAGGCATCAATATCAAAGTTGATAAAGCGACATACATTGTAATCCAATACAATAGAGTCGGGATAACTATACTTATTTGAATCGCCCCCACAATTCGCATTTACATAGTCTATCCCATTAAATATGTTATAGTTATCACTTAAATGTGGTATTAGTGGACTCCATTCCAATACCTCAACCATCAGTTCCATAATCCCATCTCCATCAAAATCTCCAGCACTTACATTCTCGATATCATTGAAGTTATATGTATCTGGAATTGATGATCCATTACAATGAACAATACACATCTGCCTTAGTTCTGACCAACCCTCATAAACATAGGAGCGAGGAAGAATATCCGAAAAATCATGGACAGTTTTTATACCTACTGTTGAGCCCTTATACAGATAGTAAACCCAGTTATCTGTGTTAACGGTGACCAAGTCCGTATAGCCATCCCCAGTAAAATCACCTGAGAAATCCAGATAGTCCGGCCCTGAATTAATATATGTGGTACTGGGGGTTTGTTCCATATTTGGAACTGGGAATTCCCAATTTATTTTTGTTGCATTGAACCTGTAGTTATCTTTATCATATTGGACAATCTCGTCCAGGAGGGTTTCACTTTTGGTAGTATCATAAAAAAACTCATATTTGCCGAAGGACTCATTGTAAGATTCAATTGTAATATCTTTGAGCAACTGGTCGTTTACAATAAGATCGTTATGGATGTAGCCATAACTGATATCATCCCGGGTGGTGTAGTGAAACGAAATAGTATTGACTGGGAATGAGGGAGCTTTTCCACCATATTTTATTTCAGAAAGAAGGATCTCGCCAGTATCCTCATCTATCTCATAAGTGTATTCAATGGAATTACCGTTTCGGTCAGATACTTTATTTAACATCCATTTCCACTCAGTTGAAGCATCAAGTGATAATCTTGAATTTGCGGTGAATCCATATTCCATTGTACGCCCATCTGGAGTTGTGACTTTGAACCAAAATAGGTCATAGTAAATTTGCTCCCTTGTGATCTTGATATTTGAGACATGCTCAGTTCTGAAGGAATCTGCATCCAAGCCTGCACTATTTAATGCTATTAGTCTTTGTCCATCCCAGGCAACTCGACATTCACTATTGGTATCAGAAATTATTGAGCTTTCATTATCATAATACTTTGTTTTCCCGACAGCCACAATCGACGAGAGCCCAGACAAACTCCATCCCCTCCCTAATAGTCCATTTCCTGCCTGGCTGTTATAAGTAATGGCAAGCTGGGGAACCATTCCTTTATTTCCTGAAGGAACCTCTATGGGGATGCTATAGGTCGCTGCCCCTGTTGGGCTTACTCCGGGTTGTCCATTTATCGTGCCTACAATAAAACTTCCATCCAGTGTACCTATGGAGTCAAGGGTATTGCCAGGTGGAACAGTGTGAGGAGGTTCTTCAATATTCCAGGGATCGGCATTGGCTATAAAGGAGCCATTGCCGTTGGATGAAAATGTGAAGCCGGCATCCAGGGTAATAGTATTGTGAGCAACGATCTCCACATTATCATAATGCGAAAAAATGGTATCCACCGTAACTGTTTGATTGTATATAAGTGTATCGTTAGCAAGAACCTGAACCGATACAGATAGAAGCAATAGGGTTGGGAGGATTTGTTTCATGGTGTGCAAGGTGTTTGTGGGGATCAGTTCTTAACAATTATCCACTCTTTGTGCCTGTTTCCGTAAATGAGCTTCAGGATATAGGTTCCAACAGGGAGCATACTAACATCAATCTCGTTGGTCGACTGGGAGGCGATTCTCTGAATCACCTGCTTGCCAAGGTTGTTGTAGATGATAATCATCCTTTGATCCTCTTCCATGGCAATTTCATTGAGGGTGACGTACAAGGTGTGAGAAGCCGGGTTTGGATACACATTCAGGCCTTCTTCCGATTCAATTTCTTCATCCACAGTGGTTACTTCCGCACTTTTCTTGGCCTGTACATAATATGTAATCGTTCTCTCGGTACGGTTTCCAGCAGAGTCGTATGTAAAACTAATCTCTGTAATGGAATCTGATTGGGCAAAAAGATTGGTACAGGAGAATATAATCCCACATGCCATTAGATAAATTGCTCTCATATCAAGGGGATTAGTTGGTGGTTTCCGGATTCTTCAGCTTATCAATCTCTTCTTTCAGTACTTTAATATCCTCAGCCTGTGCTTTTAGTACACCATCCATGCTTTGAATGGTTTCAGACTGAGAATGAACAAGCTCTTCTAATATTTGGATAGTACTAGCTTGCAACTGTACAGATTCTTCCATGGTCTGGATGGCAGTGTCTTGAAATTGCAGAGATTCTTCCAAGAATATGATAGCTTCTGACTGGGATTGTAAAGCTTCCTCATGAGCCTGAAATTTCTTGGTTAGATCGTTTACGGATTCATCCTGTTCTTTTATTGCTTCAACCAATACCGGTATAAGACCAATGTAATTGACACTTAAGTATCCATCCTGCCCCTTCTTTACAAGTTCGGGATAAAACTGCTGAACCTCTTGGGCCGAGAAACCAATCTGATCTTTTGTGTACCTATCTTCCGTATATTCTTTAGTACGGGGATCAATTTTCATTGTATCGGCCACTTCGGGAGGAATCGAATTTAGCTCAGCTGGAGTTTTAAACTTATACTTTATAGCGGTAAGGTTTTTTAGCTTGACTAATTGATTGGAATCCTCTAACTTGAGTGGTCTAACATCTTTTTTAAGAGTTATGTCTGAATTGTTAGTAAATCCGTCTACAGTAAGATGGCCAGCTATTTTCACTTCATCCGTAAAATAACCTGCATATCTCCCGGATATCCCAACTTCTGACCCATTGATACAGCCGAAGACAGCTGCACCGTTCCGGGTTCCATACAGATAGCCAAACACTCCGTAATTGTATCCGGAAATCCCATTTCCGGCGATGCCTCGTAATCCAAAGGTCCGGTAATTTGTTTGAGTTGAAGAAGTTGCTTGAAATTGAGCTCCCACAAGCTTATATCCTCCATTGTGTGCTATGTGGCCCCAAACTGAAAAGGAATAATCGCTTCCATTGTCTCCACTAGCGCTTTTATTAAACTGCGCACAACGTTGACTACTTGTCGTCGTGTTGTTCTCTACATACAGAGTACTATAAGTATTACCCTCTCCATTAATTGATAATTCACTGGCCGGAGTCGTCTCTCCGATTCCAACGTTGTTGTCATCAGCAACAGTCAGTTGAGCATGCATTTGGATCAATAATCCTACAAGAAAAAGAAAAGTAATTTTAAATCGTTTCATAGTTTTTGGGTATTATTTTTCGACTTATAAAATTTCAATGTGACTTATGAAATTCAGCATCAAGGTTGGATCCACTTGGATTCAGTTTTGGTAGCGAATCACTTTTTATGACAGGCAGGACAACAATATGCGCATCCATCTGCGGTGCTATAGAATGTTTTGGCTTTTTGTACTGCACCATGGCAGGATTCATATGTTCCTAGGTAAGTCTTGCTGGTTACTTTTGCCAGCCAAATACATCCATATTTGTGAACTTCATGGTCTCCATTGGCTTGTGCACGATCATTTACGTAGTATTGAGGCATGTTCTTCTATTTTGCGACTCTATATTTGAGTCAGGTTAGATTTTGATTTTCTAATCTCTTAGGGGTTAGTTCCCCGCCGCTCGCGGCGAATAAAATAAATATAAACCTATCATGATACCCCGCTGCTTGCGGCGGGGAGATTCATTTTTTTAAGTATTATGTTGTTTAATTAAGATGCACTCTATTTTGTTACCCGTTTTTTAGCTGAAATATTCAACTCTTTTTGTTGAGTACATTTAAATGCCTGATATTCTGGCATTATCTAGTGCCTGTTTTTGACCTTATTTGCGACCAGATTATGCAGAATCAGAAATTGGCGGGAATCAAATCTGGTGGATGAAATGACAGATATCCAATTAACTACCCTTTAATTGAGGCATATATGCCCCGATAATCAATCGATAAATGTTCCAATTTGGGAACATGAATCTTCAACGTGATCCTGTATTTCTCATTAAATTGGGTGGCAACTTGCGTAAATTCCGCTTGAACAAAGGTCTTACACAGGAGATGCTAGCAGATAAAGCAGAAATACAAAGATCCCAAGTAACAAGGATTGAGCGAGGAACAACAAATCCTACAATAAACACGTTGAAAGTAATTGCAGAAGTATTGGAAATAGATTTGAAACTTTTATTAGAATTCGATTGAGCAAGATGCAGGTAGCAGGAGAAAATGTGGATGTAGATCTTAGTGTCAAAGCTTCAGAATACACGGATTCTGAACTGGTTGATGGGATAAGGTGTCGTGATGAACATGTGTTTAAGCATCTTCAAACCAGGTATAAACATGGTATCAGGTTGATGGTTTGTATGAATGGAGGAAATGCAGATGATGCGGAGGATCTCTTTTGTGACGGTCTTGTCAGACTCATGGAGATTGTTGATAGGCACGGATTTAAGCTAACTTGTAAATTACCTAGTCTCCTTTATGCGATTTGTGAAAAGAAATGGAAGCTAATTCTATTAAAGCGAAGAACAGCAGCAAGATATCATAGACGAAAACTGGATACTACTCCAGAAGACGATTTTATAGATGTCATTGACAAGTCATTATATTCCATGATTTTTTGGGAGAGTTTTAACAAGCTCAATGATGACTGTAAAAGAATATTTCGGTCCTATTTTAAAGAATTATACTCGAAGGAAATCGCCGAGATTCTGAACTATTCTTATGGTTATCTTAGAAAAAGAAAGTGCTTGTGTCATAAGTCACTTGTTAGGATGGTAAATGTGCACCCTGAGTATCGAAAAATCAAAGCTACAGAAATACTATAATTGCTACAAACTCACTGAACGATGAGCAGTATTGAAAAATATTCCGACAGAATTGCAAACTATGTCTTCAATGATATGAGCCTATTGGAAAGAAAGCAATTTGAGGAGGACCTTCTCACGGATAATGAATTAGCGGAGGAATACAAGAGGCAGGTTCATATGGTAGACTATCTAAAATCTCGATCAGCTTTAGAGGAGATGACTTCTGATCCAGATATGGCTGAAGCTCGCCGGATAGTCGATGAATTTTATGATTCTCCTGAAGAATTGAATAAGGAAAGCAGACCACAACCATCGAAAAGTATTAAGGTTCAGAGAATGCTTTACCCTATTATTGGAGTAGCGGCAATTTTTATTGGATTGGTGATATATAAGATTTCGTTTCTTGGGCCTTCGAATGAACGTTTATACAATAGACATTATAAGCCTCTAGATGCATCCAGCTTCGTGTATCGTGGAGAACAAGACCAAATTGACCTAAAGCTTAGGGAGGGACTATCATTTTATCTAGAAGGATCATATCTGGAATCAAATGTATTGTTCCAGGAACTTTTTCAAGGATATCCAAATAATCCCGAAGCAGGTCTCTATTTTGGCCTTAGTAGAATAGCTTTAGAAGAATATGAAGGAGCCATTAGGCTATTGGAATCACATATAAGTAATCAAACAATATACACTACTGAGGCAAAATGGTATTTAGGATTATGCCACGTCAAGCTTGATAACAACTCAGAAGCAGAATTATATTTTGAGGATTTATCCCAGATCGGAGGGTATTATGGTAAAAAATCGCTCGAGATATTAAAGAAGCTTGACCGCTAAGACAAGCTCCAATAATAAAGATTAGAACTGACTAGCTGGGGCTCGATCCCTATTATTGGACCTTTATTCAGGCCAGTATTTCACCCGAACACGCCTAATAACTGCGATAAAAGTGAGTATTGCTAAAATCCCTAGGATAATCTGAATAGTTCTCCGATGATGGACTATCGGATTTGGGTCTCCAATAACCTGAAAGCCGGCCCAAAAATGAGGGTGAGTAAATGAGTTTGGAGTGGACTCCAGGTATTTAATTTTTGCTTTTCTTAGTGCTTCGGTTTTATTTAATCCTTTCGAAAGTAAATGGTAATAATCGATCATAATCCTGGAGCTAGATATATCTTCAATTGGCCAGAGAGTATGTATAACGGATGATGCTCCGGCAAGAAGAAAACTCCTTGATATGCTGAGCATGCCTTCTCCTTCATAAAATGGACCCTTACCAGATTCGCAAGAATTTACAACAACCATTGGTGATTCTATGCTAAGGTTACAGATTTCAAAATCGAATAGTTTTCTAAATGTTGAGTTTTTCTCTATCCCAAGAATTAAATAGGGGTTTCCAGTAATCTCAGAATCTGCGACCGAATGAGTAGCAAAGTGAAGTATTTTTCCCTTACTAGCCTTTGCAAGGCTGTCATTTGAATGGATATCAATTATTTTTTCACCTTTGAATTCTTTAAGAATTTCTTCAATTTCCATTGAGCTATTTATAATCGAAAGGTTCCCATTGTCTGATTCATTAAAATCAGGAGCAATGGCTACTATGTTAGGCGGCCTCCTGAGAATTGCACGATCGGGCTTATTTATCATTGTCGAGTTTGGCGCATATCCTATTGCATAATCATAAAGAAGGTAGTTCTGATCAGAGTACGATTTTAAACTGTCAATATCACGCACCAATAAATCAAAAGGAATGAGGATCAGCTCACCGTCTGGAATGATTGTGAGATTTCTCGTTCTTACCCAATCCTCTATTGGATGAAAAAGAGCAATATATAAACCATGTAACCAGGATATTAATTGCTTATCAGTATTGCCTTTAGACTTGACTGTATTAATAGAAGAAGATGAATTAAACACATTATATATTTGATTCGTAAAATTATTGTCCACAATGCTTTGTGATATTCTACATGAATCTTTTGTTATTAAAAATGTATAGATCTTTTGCCCTTTATCAGGATCTTTTTCTCCTAATGAAAATTCAATGACAGTCTGCTTTTTGGACAACCTAGATTGAAGGTCAACCAATGGGTTGTGATTGTGCTTCGTTTCTGCAAGTGAGTCGAATCTGTTGCCAAATATTCTTTGGTGAATATTTTCGAAAGATCTCCTAAGAGTGAAAAGCTCATGTTTCATTTGATCTACCTGAACAGAGTTTGACTCCTGGTTCACTTCTCCCTCATAAATCAGGTTAGTGAGACTAAAGATTTGTTCGTACATGGACAGAAGATTATTTACAGAATCCTCCTCCATACTACTCATATACATCCAGTTTTTTTCTTTGATTTCGAAATTTAGTTCCAGTGTTTTACTCAGTGAAGCAAATCCGTAAGCCTTCTCTTTATAATATAGTAAACCTGTATACTCAAATAATTGAAGTGCCACATCAATTCCATGAACAAAGAAATCTCGCTGATTGCCTATCAGAAATAGACGGCTTTCCCTCGTTAGATAACTATTTTGGATTCTCGTAAGAACGTAAAAGGCTTCGTCAGCGGTTTTCAGTGCAACTTCAAGTATTTCAATTGCTTTTGTTCTCAAGTTATTACTGTTGGCTAAACCATTCAGAGCTACCAGTTTGCTATTATAAGTTTTCAAAAGGCGGATGTCAAGCAAAGGCTTTAAATCAACAGGATTGGAAAATATATTGGTATTGTAAAAATCAGGGCAAATTGAGATTAATGCATCCTGCAGAAAATTTAGCGCTTCTTTATAATCCTCTGATTCTATATAGAATTGAGCAATATGGTAGTAGCAGTCTGAAATATATGCATGATTACTGCCATAATTGAATAAATAATTTTCGATTGCTTGATTGTAATAACTGAGTCCCATGTCGTGATCCTTACTCTCAATTAGGAATTGTCCGTAGTCACGATAAACGTTGCCCAATTGATAGTAGGAGGACCCATGTTCCAACTTCCACCTTTCAACACTTGCTTTATAATACTTGTCTGCCTGTGGAGAGTTCTTCAATGCTTGATATGTCCGTGCTACATTAAAATAGACGCTTCCCAGGTGAGTGAGGTCATACGCTTCTTTAATTATTTTAGATTCAAATAGAAGTTTTAAAGCTTCAGTGTAATTCTCTTGATCATAGAGGACTAGCGCTTTGTTTAGTTTTAATAAAGAAGACCTTTCCTGAAACCCAAGGGTAAAATTTGCTTCTTCAGATAGGAGTCGTTCTGTTTCTTCATAATACTCATTGGCCAATAAATACTCCCCTATGTGCCTGCAAAGAACTCCCTGGTTAATTAGAATGTCGAAATAAAGAGTTTTTTCCTGTATGGAGTTCATTTTACAATAGGCTAAAGCAAGTTTATAGTTCTCTTTTGCTTGCTCGTAAAGCCCCAAATTCTTAGCTGCCACCCCTAGATTACTATATAGTACAGCAATATTGTAATCAGGTAGATTGTAATCAGATTCTAGTATATGGTTTAGGATCTGGTAGGATTCATAGATATTGCCTTTCTCTCTGGCTAGCAGGTAACTATTAAACAGATCGCCAGCAATTTCCACATCACTTTGACCAAATGTTATAGTAGTGACGAAGAGAAAAAAGACAAAGGAATGAAACCTCATATGTTATAATTAGCCGATTGCTTGCTGGGCTAAATATAATATAGAATAGTTTCATTCCAATTTATCCTCTTGTCTAGATTATGGATACCAAGGTGTAGGCGGTGGATCCTGATCACCTCCACCTTCACCATCTCCACCTTTTAGGTAGTTCATTTTCTTTGGATCCAATTTGTTCTCAGAGAACTGAGCAAAAAAACTTCTTTCATTTTTTGACAATTGTTTCATAACAAAGTGTTTTGGTTTACAATTGCCGTTTAATTCTATTGAGGCTGGATGTGTTACCTTGTAGTCATGGGAACTTCTTTTTATGATTGTTTATATATCTGTGTATCTGAGGGATATGTGTGAGTCTATAGGGTATTACAGAAATTATCGTTGACTGGAGGGTAACAAATTCTCGATGATCTTAATTAAACACGTTAATCATTAAAATTGGAGGGGTTAACTGATACCGAATTGGAGCAGATGCCTTCCAGCTAAAGGCATTGGTGCAGACTATTCAACATACTAATCAGAGGAGGGCATGACTTCTTTGAGAAAAGACTAAAGCGATTATAATCTTGGAGCGTCATGTAAGCCTCCCCCAGATCCGCAACTGAGAGAAAGCAAAGGAGCTAAGTTTGGGAAGCCTGTTCCGAGCATACACGCCTCCTTGGTTCTTGGCCAAAACGCCAGCATAAGATCCTTCCCTGATTTACTCAAATATCTATCCCCATACCTATTCTAAAATGAGAAGTAAAGGGGCATATTTGTGGGTTTTCCTAACTTAAGATTCTACCCTCCTGAATCGACGACTTCCCCAAGTAGACAGGTATTGAGGTGCAAGTGAAAAACACTATCCAAGGGGAGGAGATAATTGCCAAACTATAAAAACCTAATTGATGAATAGCTGATCCAAAGATCCAGGCTTGATTTCAATTATTGCTAGTCTTTTTAGTAACAGAAGTGTTAGGAAGGCTAGAATTACTGAGCAATAGCATGTTTTAGAACATACCAGATACGGGTAACAAATCAAGGTCCATTCGAATTAAACCAGCATACTGGTTTATAACTATTCCAAATTGTATCATTTCAGAAATGCCTCTTCCTGATTGGAATCTCCATTATTCTAAAAGAAAAATAAACTGTAGTTTCGAAATGGAATTCAAGTAAAAAACCACCCTCTGAGAAGGTGGCATTGAAATACCCCCAAATAGGTAGGTTTTTATTTTAAACTAAATCAGTTCTTCGAAATGAAAAAGACACATATCCTTGCCCTCGGCATACTACTGTTATTGCAAAGTAATTCTGCCAATTGCCAAAAAGTTTGGTTTCAAGAAAACACTACATGGCACTATGGTATACTTCTTAGTGCACTTGATCCTTTGAATATTCAAGAATATGCAATATATGAAGTGACTGGGGATTCTTTAATCGATAGTAGAATTTATAGTATAATTGAAAAGACCAGATATTTTCTAGATGGTTCGAAACAATTCTTGGGATATGAGTTGTATAATCAAGAGGGGGACCAGATATACTATTATCAAAGCGGACATAGGCACCTACTTTATGATTTCTCTCTCGAAAAAGGTGACAATTGGACCATTAGAATACCAAACGATTCGGACGAACCACATTCAATAGAAGATACTGTTAGAACAGTTCACATTGATTCAACAAGTGTAATAGTAGTCAATTCAGATAGTCTAAAAGTTCTATATACAACCTTCTCTAATAATCCTAATACAAACAAAATAGACTGGCAATTCAAAGGTCCAATAATTGAAAAAATAGGTTCAACATATCTACTTCCTGGGATTTGGTGGTTTGTTGATATGGATATTCCATATTTAAGATGCTTCAAAGATTCGGTTCTAAGTTATATTGTTTATCCAGATATTGAATGTGATGGCTTATTTACCAAAATACAAGATTCAGAACCCAAAAATCAGGATATTTCAATTACCCAAATCGCTAATGAAAAGCTATTCTATTCAGTCCATAACAATGCATATAAGCGCATTAATTACAACGTATTTGACATCACTGGCAAGATGATTCTAAATGGGCATGCAGAATGTGCGGGAGAAAATTCAATATCATTTTCTGGTCAAAATAAAGGATTATTTGTGATCATTTTCACGTCTAATAATGAAGTCATTTCCACATACAAATTTATAACCTATTAACAACCCTCATCTTATGAAAACCCCACAACTAATTTTTCTCTTAGTCACCTCTTTAATTCTTAATCTGAATGTAAATGGACAACAAGAATTTGAATGTTTTACTCCAGCCAGTGGTTCACTTAAAAGTACTGCACCGTCTAATTGTGTAAATAGTCCAACTGCTTATACAAATTATATCCCAGGATCAAATACTCCAGTCAAAATAGTGAAGTTCAACATCCACGTCATGCAAAAATCTAATGGATCGAGGAACTTCCAATCAACAAATTCTGATCACATAGAATATCTTGAATCGGTTGAAACATCTATGAATAGTCTTTTGGAAGGCCTTTCCGAACCCTATTGGGGAGGAGCAACAAATGATACATATATTGAGGACGCAAGAGTCCAGTTTGAATTGCAGAGTATTTACTTCCACCAGGATGATATTGCCTGGTATAATAATGGAAGTGTATGTGGTTCATATTGTTACAGCAATTATAAAACGAATGAAGAAAGCGAATTAAACATTTTTCTTTGTCACCATTATGACACCACAAAAAATTCTCCCACAGGAGGTTGTGGCCCAAGCGACCATTGGGCAGTGATGTACAATCATTATGAGGATTACCTCACTAATGGTGATCGCATGTGGTTGAAATCCAGGGGAATTCTGCATGAGATCGGTCATACATTTGGCTTGTCACACACTCACTCTCCTGATCAGTTTAGTGACACATATTCTCCAGAGTATTATACTGCGAATTACCCCGATGGATGGTGCGACCCTACTACTGATTATCAGTGTTCCAATAATGTAATGGGATATAACAAATCAAAGACCTACCTTTCTCCATACCAGTTAGGTGAAATTCATAGGGTGTTTTCAGGAGACTATCACACGCGTTTCCTCACTTTTTGTGATTACGACTCGAACAATACTACAACGATAAATTCAAGTCAGACATGGGACATAGGCAAAGTTTTTGGTGGAGATATTCGAATCACATCGGGCAATACTCTCACTGTAGAATGTATGATTTCTCTACCGCCAGGAGGGAAAATCATTGTGGAATCTGGAGGTACGCTAGTTTTAGATGGAGCCCATTTAACTAACAGTTGTGAAAATGGACTATGGAATGGAATTGAGGTCTATGGAATTAATAGCGCGGATCAAACCTCCTCAAGTCAGGGGAAAGTAATAATAAAGAATAATTCTTTAATTGAATATTCGAAGGAAATATCAGCAATCAATGGAGGTATTATTCAAGCGGATGACTCGAAGTTCCTGAATACCGATAGAGCCGCAGAGTTTCTTTGGTATAGTCCAACAGTGTATAATTCCGCTAGTTATTTTGACAATTGTGAGTTCGAGATCAATAATGATTACTACAACTATGACCAATCTCTGAGGCCTTTTATTACACTCAACGGTATTAAAGGAGTAGAGATTTCAAATTGTTCTTTCACTAATATTTCAACTACTGAAACATATGATGATTTGGGAACAGCTATACATAGTGTAGATGCCTCGTATACTGTTGACAATTGTGAGATAGAGGATCTTTACTATGGTATTGATGTTCGGAATACTGACGCCACATATGATGTATCGATAATTAATTCAACTATAAATGGAAATAGCAGGGGGATATTCTTAAGCAATGTTGATGATGCTATCGTAACAGATAATGATTTTGATGTTCCAGGAACTGGATCAGGTTCACAAACCTATGGTATTTATTTAAATCATTGTTCTGGCTATGATATTGATGATAATGTGATAGATGGAATAAATGACGATAATTCAACATATGGCATAATTGTGAATGAATCCGGCACAGCTTCTAATGAGATAGTTCAATGTACAATGAATGACTTGTATTATGGCACTATCGCACAGGGGGCTAATGCGAATTCAAGTGTTGGCTTAGAGTACTTTTGCAACACATTTGAAGACAATTACATTGGAATGGGAATTGGCCAATATGATAGCACAAAAACTAGTCATAATATTGCCAGTGAACAGGGCTATCTTGATTATGCAGCAATGAACCAATTCATTACAAATTCTTATACGGATATTTATAACACTAGTACAACGTTCAGATATTGGTATATCAATTCCACATATTATAACCCTTCCACAACTTACTCTTCACCCGCACCCACAAAGTCCGAAGCCTGGTTCAATACTAATAATTGTTCAGCATATGGAAAGAAGTCAACTTCAGATTCATTTGCCCCGTCTGACTTATTAAGCGATTTGAGCTCCCTTGAAAGTGATATTAAACTCTTAGAGGCAGATCTGTCACTTCATCAAAAGGATTCAGTTGAGTTTTACAAAAGTCAGCCCTATACTGAAATTGGTAGGCAATTGCAAGAGTTGAGATTCAAGAAAAAGTTAAAATCTAGGATTATTAATTCCTTACTAAGGATATATAAAGCAGAATCTAATGCTGATAACAAAATCATAGAACTACTATCTCTTCAGAAAGATCAAGAGTATAAATACCGGCTCATTGATTATTTGCTTAAAACAGAGAGGTACATTGAGGTACATGACTTATATGATGATATTGTAGAAAACCGTTCATCAATTAGCGAAATGGAGTACTATAAGGATTACTCCAAAATACTTGACATGAAAACTAATATTCTATCCTCAGAACGAACCTATTTTGAATTAACAGATCACGAAAAAGAGGAATTAAAAAAACTGGCAGAATCAAATACGAAAGCTGGTATAGTTGCAAAAAACATCCTTTTCCTATCGGATTCAATTTGCTATGAAGAATATATATTAGATCTGCCTATTCCTTCAAAAGAAAGAAAAGAAGAGAAATCATCCAACTCATATTCTGATCCCTCAAATTCCTTAGAATCAGTTTTAGACCTTGTTAGATTTGATATTTCACCAAATCCAACTAATGGAGATTTTGAGGTGCATTACGATATTTCAAGCATTAAATATGAAATTGCCTATTTGAAAGTATTCGACATGAGTGGTAGAGAACTATTTAACATTCAATTGGTTGAGTCACATGATCACATATCTGTTAATAATCAAGATTTGTTAAAAGGAACTTATTTGTGCATTATTAGAGCTGACAATCGATTGATAGGGAACAAGAAAATAGTCGTTAACGAATAGTTCTGTTTTACTTCCTAAAACCCTACCCAGTAAGGCTTCTGTCTTACTGGGTTTTTCTTTATATAATAATTTAATCACCCATATGTAGCCCTTGCTGACAAAGTCGTAAGCCTTCGGCCTCGTACGTATTGGGCTGACGGATCAGGGACAGTATTTAGGTTTGATTATGTGTACCGTATTTGTTCTTTCGTGTGAAACGAGGGAAATAGACTTTTAACCACGGAGTAGAGTGATACCACTTCAACGGTATTTTTGATACCATATGATATTTTGTGCGTATTCCTGCGATGCTGGTTCTTCGTCAAATTTGGGGATGTTTTAACCTGTTTGAGATAAGATCACTTTCTTCCG
Source organism: Bacteroidales bacterium (assembly GCA_029938715.1). Classification (GTDB taxonomy): domain Bacteria; phylum Bacteroidota; class Bacteroidia; order Bacteroidales. The sequence goes on from JAOZUK010000009.1 coordinate 43,272, forward strand.
CAACAACTCAAAGCTAGCCCTCCCATACATCTGCCGTTTAATACTCTTGATTCTATTGACATGGCCTTCTACGGCTCCATTGCACCAAGACATGTTAATACCGTTTTCAACAGCCTCAATATCTCTCAACATCCCCCTGACAAAAGTTTTCAGACCGGACAGTTTGCGCTTTGATTGGATGATGAAATCAATCCATCTTCTAATAATTCCGCGCCCTCTGGACAACATTGTTTTAAATATCTGGACCAGCTTACGGACGACTTTTAGTTCTGTAATATTATCCAATAACGTTTGCAAGTAAAACCGTTCATAATGGTCACTAATCTCGGTCAAGCGATACCCAATATATTTTGCCAGTTTCCTGGAACTTAAAGGCTTTACGTAGGGGATTTTGGATTGTTGAACCTGAGCGAAGCCAGGAACATTTATATCATTATCTTCCCTGATAATATTAATATTATGATACGCCTGAGTTTGACTGCCATTAAATCCCAACCCTCTGATCTCCTCAATAATATCTTTAACCTTATATCCATTGGTATTTAGCCGAGATACGATGTGACTGGTAAATAACTCAATGTTAGTCAATTTAGGATGCGCTCTGGGAGCCAATGATTCTTGAGCAAAATACGAACGTACAGTATTCCGGCTCATTTTCAGGTCTGTTGCAATTCTTTTGATTGGAGTGCCTTTTTCCTGAAGTTCCTTGACCTTTAAAAAGGTGTCCATTCTTTGGTCCACCTTAGCTTCAATTGATTCTTGGGCAGTCAGAACTGGTTGATCCTCAGTCGCTTTTTCACTTAAGTTTATTGGCTCTTTCTCAGGGAGTTCAAGGAGCTCATTTGTCTTGGCTGTGATCAGAGATCTTATTCTTTTACTAATACTCTTGAAATAGGCATCTAAAGCATCCGGCAGATTCATCAATAAATGAAATCTATCAGCAATTTGAACGGCATTTGGACACACGTCATTAATAGCGGCTGCATAAGAGCTTGCTCTATCCCTGGTAACAATCTTAACATCATTATATTTCAATAGCCAATCCTTTAATACCTGGCCATCTCTTGATGGTAATAATTCGATCGGTTTCGAAGTCTCCATGTCAATAAGTATTGTTCCATAGCTTACTCCTTTCCTGTAGGCCCAATCATCAACCCCCAGCACCCTTGGCTGACTGATATTAGGGAGTTGTTGACCGTGGGCAATCCTGGTTATGGTAGAGCTACTGACTGTAATATGCAGTTGTTCAGATAAGATATTACCCAGTCTCCCGGTTAACTCTATTGCAAAGGTTTCCAGGATCCTGGTGGCCCTCTTTGTTCTTCTGGAGTAGCGGATTATGTCTGGTGTTTGCTCCGAGAATACTTTCTGGGAGCAGCGTGGGTTTCCACATCTGAACTTGCGAGTCCTTAATAGGATTTCGGTCCTATTCTGAAAAACCGGAAGATCGGTTATCGTTCTGAAATAGTAATCATGCACTCTTTTACTGTATCTCCCACAAAGAGGGCACTTTGACCGGCGAGATTTAATGGATGCGTAAATCCTGATAATATCATCAGAATAGTTGATTTTTTGGATTTTTAGAAACGGCATGTCAATTAGTTGTTTTATCATCTTAAGTAATTGTTTATCAGTTGCTTTAAGATACAAAACAGTTGTCTAATTACCAAGAAAATATATGACTTATATGATTTATATTCAGATTTTTATCAACAATGTATTGTTAGGTAATTATCCCCAAATGTGACGAAGAACCATCAAGCTGACCCCGCACAATGCCGCTGAGACCATCAAATGATTTTCTCATATCAGTAGGCTTACGATACAGGTAGTAAAAAAAAGAGGAGGTCAGTGAAAACATCTTCCTCTATATAGCTTTGATCAATGCCTTGATCCTGGAAATACTCACTGACTTATCCAGGGTGATCTGAACGCCATTGGGATATCGGATCTGAATATCTCCACGGGATTCATCTACCAGTGGCAAAACCGGTGGCCCGATTTCTACCGGAAGAAATCCCTTCTCACCAGAATCGTAGGCTGCTTTATATTTTCTCAGCCAATAATAGAATATGTGCTCTGGCAGATTATGCTGGCGGTAAAAGGCCCGGGCACTGATATTGCTTTTCTCATACTTCATGATAAGCGAGAACATATCCCGCCGGTGCTCCTCTTTTCCTGATTGGTCCATTGAATTCTTTTCCTCCAAAGATACTGGAACTGGCTATCCTATGGAAGATGTACCAGACCGAAGGCTTACGCTGATCCAAAGATCCAGGTGTAATTTGAATTTTTGCTGGGGCTTATAAATTATTGAAGGGTAGGGAAGGACAAAATTGCCAAGCACATGTTATGTTTTATAACACGTCAAATACAGGTCACAGAACAAGGTCCATTCGAATTAAACCAGCATACTGGTTTATAACTATTCTAAATTATTATAGCTCAAAAATACCCCTTCAAGACTGTAATCTCCATTTCTTTTAATGATAATTATACCGTAGTTTCGAAATGGAATTCATCTAAAGATATCTTTTTACTCTTGTCCTACTGGCACGCTGCACCTCAGCGTACAGGTACTGTAATATTTTAAAACCCTCAATTAGTAAACCTATGAAAAAAATAATTATTTCTTGTCTTGCACTCCTTTCAATTTTCTGTGTTGTCGCTCATGGCCAATTAGAGATGAACTCTAGTGGTGAAGTTGGTATCGGAGCAACTCCAACAACTGGAATAGATCTCTTTACGCCAGAAGCAAAAATAACTCATCTAGGCGTTAATGCATCACCGGTCAGTGGTATCGATTTTTATACTCCAGAAGCAAAAATATCCACTTTGGGCATTAACGTAACCCCAACTGGAGCTCATCAGCTTTGGGTTCAAGGAATAGCAAGGTTTGGCTATTCTGCAACAATGTCATGTTTTGAATTCAAATATCTTGATATGTATGATATGCAACTCTTACCAACAATGAATAACTCTTGTGTGATTGGTTCATCAAGTTATGGTATTAGAAAAGTCACTGCATATAACTTTACTACTTTATCAGATAAAAGGCAAAAAGAGAATATCCAAACCCTCTCAGGATCCCTCGATCAAATTATCAGACTACAGGGGGTGAAATATGATCTTAAAAAGGAGTTTGCATATGATGAGGCTAAGATCTCAGATGAGAGTTTGAAAACCAAACTTGATCTAGAAAGAAAAGGTTTCATTGGTTTCTTGGCCCAAGATGTCTATGAAGTCTTGCCTGAGGTCGTATCATATGATGAGGATGCTGATATCTATACTATGAATTATTTAAGGATCATTCCGGTACTAGTTGAAGCTATCAAAGAACAACAAACTCAAATAGATGATCTGAAGCAATTAGTTGCTTCGTCAAGTGGATCATTAAAAGGGGCAGCAGTCTCTGGCACCTCATTAGATGAGGTAGGTGAAAATATGGAGCTAACAAGTTTATTCCAAAACCATCCCAATCCATTTTCTGTAGAAACAACAATTGGCTACTATTTGACTGAAAATATCACATCGGCATCATTATTCGTTTATGATATGACTGGAAAGCAATTAAAAAACTTCAATATATATGAAAAAGGCAGTGGGGAGGTTATCATATCCAGCGGAGAATTAGACGCCGGATTGTATATGTACTCTCTTGTTGCTGACGGAAAGCTAGTCGGGACGAAGCAAATGATTTTAACAAAAAATTGATTGCAAAATGAGAAAAATTTTGTTTTTCGCCGCATTTCTTGCACCATTTTGCAGTCTGTTTTCAAGTCCTATTGACAGTTTAGCAGCAAAAAAGGTTGCTTTGAACTTCATGGACAGCAAACGCATTGGTCCAAATACTATACTCAATCTGGTTTCTGACGTGAATGAAACCCAGACCATATTTTATGTTGTTAACTTCGAAGAAGGAGGTTGGGTTCTAGTTTCAGCAAGTAATTCCACTGTTCCTGTCTTAAGTTATAGCCTTCTTGGTGCATATAAAACTGAAGATCAGAAACCAGAGGCCTTCTCATATCTGATTGAGTCATATAAGGATAAAATCGTGAATTCTATTGGCAAGGAATTGACAAATTCGACAATAAAGGCGAAGTGGGAAGAGCTACTATCAAATTCCAGTTTGAAATCTGCTACTTCTTATACTCCTGGAGATCAATTGCTCAACGTATCTGGAAGAGGCCATGTGAGATGGAATCAATCATTTAATTGGAGTGGAGGTTGTAGTCCAAGGTACAATGATTTCTTTCCCTCTGGAGGTTCAGGGTGCACCTGTGATGAGGTGCCTGCTGGCTGTGGACCAGTTGCAATGGGGCAAATTATGTGGTATTGGGAATGGCCTGAAGCATCATCTTATCGCACTTACGATTGGGAAGATATGCCCGAATATATTAGTAGCTCAACATCCCAAGCTGATGCCGATGAGATTGCTCATTTGCTTGATGATATAGGCAACGAAGTAAATATTTCGGAATTATGTGCTGGATCCATGGCCACGGTTAATAATATTGAAGATGCATTTAACGACGAATTTGGATTTGAAGCTGCAAAAAAGTACATTAAAAATGATTGGCTATATGGTTCAGCTTGGGAGGACCTGTTAAGATCTGAGATCGATAATAACAGACCTGTCCTATATAGAGGAGATAAAAGTGATTTGAGCACGTCAAAACACATATTTGTTATTGATGGTTACGACAGTTCTGACCCTGATTATTTCTGGTTCAATTTTGGATGGGGATATTATGGCAATACAGCGTATAATACTTCCCGTCACTACCTCAGTAGCATAACCCCAGACACATATGATTTCACGGATAACCAAATGGCTGTTGTTGGTATCTCGCCCACATATACTGACGTAGCACCAGATGATGTTAATATTACTACTGTTGCTTATACAACCGTTACGGGGACGCTGGCTGAAGATGCGCAACAAAATATTTCTCTTCCATCTACCGGTAGCACATTAACAATCATGAACGGTGGTAACTATACTTTGACTGCAGGTAACTCAATTACTCTTCAAGCGGGGTTTAAAGCTGACGTTGGTAGTGTATTTTCGGCTCAGATAAATACTGACTATCAGGAGGAGATGGATATTTCTGTAACTAGCTGGACAAATAACTTCTCTCCGAATGGGACTAATGACGAGCTTTGTTTCATTGTAGATAATGCAGATTCTTGGGAATGTGAGGTATTCACCCTTGCTGGGTCGGCCGTATTTCAAAGTGCTGGTTCAATTAATTCATCTATCGTTTGTGTTTGGGACGGCTCTGGTGTATCATCATCTGGTTACTACACCTGTCACATCAGATTCAAGAACAATTACGGACGAGATTTGGAAAATTCATTCAATGTCTACGTATCTTTTTAGTTAAGAGATCTTTGACCATTAAGTGAATTTGCAACATTTTTGAGTTGATATACGTTAATAATTATGAGCTTGGTAAATACAAACAAAATCCTATGTAATATGAGAAATGGACTGGTTCTCTCTGTATTAGTTACTTTTTTGGTAATGTCCTGTGGTAAAGGATTGGATCAAGATAAAACTATTCATGTACATAAACCAAAACAAGACTATTCTTCCCATGTCCCCATTGAGCTTTCTCTGGATAAAGCGACTATTACATCAGCTCCGGGAAAGGTTGATCCCCCGATTAAACTTGTTCAAGGATTCTTTATGGGCAACACGATGGGAGTAAATACAGCCTATCTTTCTCTAACGATTGAAGAATATAATAATCATGTCCCACTTTTGCCGATAGATAGTCTCTACAAATATATTATTGAGACTGATCCCTTTTTAGAGTACTACATAAGCGAAGATAGCGACCTCCGAAATGCAGATGGAATTGATACTCTACTTATTAATGATTTAATAAGAGAGGATAAATTGACTGAGTATTTCACTAGGCTAAAATAGAGTTGATAATTATTATTGTATAGAAAAAGCCGGACACTCTCCGGCTTTTTCTTTCAAAAACGTATTTTATTTTACTGTATATTAAGGCACTAGGAAATATATAACAAAAAGATCCCGCCAGAGGTTACGGAGCCCGGAATCAGCACCGGTAAACTTTCAATACCGTCACCAAATGGCCAGCATAAATTATTCACAGCTAGGACGCAAGCTCCTGAAAAAGTACCCCGACCTGACAAAAGAGCTGATCGACTCCTCGAAACCAGCCTTTAACAGCTTCGCTCTGATCCCCGATCTCAAAGAGATCTATGACAAGTTTCAGGACCCTCCAAAGTACACCAAGGAGCTCATAAACTACTGTCTGGTATTCATTTCCGTCATAGTTCGTTTTTACGATCCGGATGTGATCTATGTGGAGAATTTGTTTTCCCTCGTTTCGGTGATGTTTACGTTCATCACTGGGCTCATATGAAGAATAACGACTGCACATCCAAGCTCTGGTATGAGGATGAGACTCCCTGGCACAAGTATGGAAGAAGGCATTTGGGAAAGGATATTATGAAAATGTGATAGAAAGGGGGGAAACATCGTGCCGATGTGAAAACGAAAAACAACTCCATAATCGAAATTCAACACTCGTCGATCTCCACTGAGACGATAATAGCAAGGGAGATGATTGAAGTTGCTAAGGATCTTGGATGATTCATGGCTGAATCCTCCGAAAATGTTACCGCCCAAACCACGGATTCTTTCCCCAGGAATCAGGGCCGTTGATGGATTCACAGAGCTCGAAGAATTGAGTCGGAAAGCTGGGATCTTCATCTGCTCATTTCTGTTCCCAATTCAATAGACCAATGAACCCTAGCGTGAGTTTATCACGGGATAAGGTCTAAAACGCTATAACTATCAGGAACACATATAGATAGGCCTTATTTTTGACTATGTACTGTTCGACAGCTAGTTCTTCTCCAAAGAGATCCTTGCCCACATTGAATCGTTCCGTACGAAAGGCATCAAGCTCATAGCGATGGTTAAGATGGGAAAGACTAAATACAGGGATTGCCTTAGTGGTAAGGAGATGGATGCCCCCACACTGAGAAAGCATTATAAGAAGCAGGCAAAACGAAACCGAAAGTATAATGCCTCTTACATTAAGGTTCCTGTCTGGTATGATAATCGGAGGGTGAACTTGTTCTTTGTAAAACTGGGATCAGGTGGCAAATGGAAAGCCTTTATCACCAATGACCTGGAGATAGGGTTCAACAAACTGATTGAGACGTACCAAATCAGATGGTCTATCGAAGTTTTTTTCAAGGATGGAAAACAGCACCTGCAGCTTGGCAAATGCCAGTGCAATAACTTCGACTCACAGATCGGTGCCACCACCCTGGCCATGATGCAGTACATGATGTTGCTACTGTATAAACAGATGCATTACGGGAACAGCCTCGGAAGCATCTTTGACATGTTGAGTTCGCAGGCAGAGGAGGAAAACATCACCCGGTATATAATGGAGATATTCTGGGAGATCGTTAACGGGATCGGTGAAATACTCAAGGTTGATTGCATGGAACTGATCGAAGATATTATCCGGGACAACCGAAGAGCGGAGGAGATCATGAGAATAATTTCACCGGCCCTTGAGAAAAAACGAGCTGCATGACATACCAGTGTGGCTGTAATGCGCTGTATGCTTGATGTATAACATGCTTATTGAGACAAAAATCAAAAGTATAACAAATTGAATAACAATAGATTAAGAACTAGGAAACTTCAGTAACTAAGTAGTACCCTTCATACCGAATTGGTCTATTACAGATTCAAATAAGTCTTCTTCCCCAATTGCCTTCAATATTTTTTCAACCAAATCTTCATCAAAGTACAGCAAGTCACAAATCAGGAATGAACAAGGAAGCTCCGGAGCATTTAATCTTTGACTTTTCAATTTCAGGTCACCATTAGAAATATCAACTGCGATTATATGGAATGAAAATCCTCGCAGGTAAACCTAAATAAGTTTAATGTATATAAGTTTGACTTCAGGTTCAGTAAAATCATGTATCTCGTAAATCTCGCCAATTTCTAGTGTCGAATCTCTGTGAAGACACAGGGACTGCGGACAAACAAGGAATTTCCGGTTCTCTTAAACCACGCTTGAATTCCAATTGCAGGTTTGATATCAGGATTTAATTCTTTAGGGTTCATAAGCTTTTCTCTTTGATATAAATACTGCAGGTCATTGAAAGAAGTTATCAGCTCCCCTTAAATTTTGGGCCTTCAATAACTGGAAGTCTCGCTGTTTTGATCTCCTATTTTGTGGGCGTAGCTGTTTGCTATCCCAACCTTTCCTCTATCATCAGTCACCAATAAAGACTTTAACCTGATTTGACACTGGCATTTCATGGTAGTGTTTGCCTTGTAGTAATGAACCATTACGCTTACGCAGTTTACCACCCCACTGTTTGAAAGTAAAAGTTACTCCCTGTGCTTTACATTGGTCACGCAGGTGTATCACCCATTCTTCTTTGCATGGCCTGAAACTTTTTCCAGACTCACCACCAACAACTACCCAATCAATACCTGTTAAATCCAGTTCTCCTAAATCACTCAGTAATGGTTCAGCACACACGAACTTATTTGATGCTGGTGTCTGCTTCAAATGGTCAATCCTGTCAGCATATCTGGCCTCTTCCAAGGTGATACCTAACCAGATGTTATCAGACCAATTTAATGTTGGAGATAATTCCAGCATTCTGTCAGCACGCTTGGTCAGCACTATGAAGGTATGTTGGGGGCATCTATTCATTGTATCGAATATTTTTCTGATAAAGTTGCCGGGGATATCTTCATGAAAAATATCGGACATCGAGCATGGAAAAATCTGTCGTGGCTTCTTCCATTTCATTGGTAATTCCAACAAATCTTCATGCAGAGTCAGGTTAAAACCATTCGTATATCTTGGATTCTTCCACCTCCTCACAATTGACATTACTGAAGAGTTAACTGTAAGAAAAGAAGAATTAATTCGTATAGGTGAATGGAAATACTTTTTTCGCAATTCCCACACAACGAAAACTGGGATGCTGAAAACGGTGAGATAAAGAATAATCTAAATGGAAAGTAAACAGTGACAAAAATTGTAAAAACAACTCAAACTTATAATTATGAAAAACAAAACGACAGTCTTTATCGAAAACGCAAAACTTATCCACGGGGATAAGTATGATTACTCATTGGTGAATTATGAGAAGTCCAACCAGCATATCATAATTGTATGCTCGCGACATGGGGTCTTTCAACAAACACCTGCTTACCACCTAAATGGAGGAATATGTCCGTATTGTGCGAGGAATAGATTAACACGAGAAGAATTTATGAAAGAAGTCAAAAAGTATCATGGGGAGGCATATGATTATTCCAAGTGCAATTATACACAAGAGACACGAAAGAGTGATTATATCATCATCACATGCAAAAAGCATGGAGACTTTCGTCAGAGACTTGACTCCCATCTAAGAGGCTCTGGTTGTCCTCTGTGTAGCATGGCATACCGCTCCAAAAAGAAAGTGGCAGTTGTTAGAAGCCGGTATCATTATCCAGATTTTAACAAGAGAATTGATGGAAATATATGCACCATTTCCATGACCTCCCGGCATGGAAAATCCCCAGTCAAACTGAGTGGTGGCCCTTTCAAAAGTAAGTCATAAGCTACCAACACTCGAAGATTGGAAAACGTTTGTGGATATGACTGATTCCAAGTTGGGATCCCTTGAGATTACCAACGATATAATTGAAATTTTTAAGAAGAAATACGAATAGTAAGAAATATAAATTAAAACTATTAGATATGAAAAAGGAAGAATTTTTACGACAACAAACTCGTGATGTAACAAAGTTTTTTGAAGAAAATGGCGGTTATCCACCAACCTTCGCAGTTTTATATCATGACGGGACTACTAAATCGGTCGCAACATCTTTTAATGGACAAGAAAGTAAGGACGCTTTTGATTCTATGATGCGCAAATTGTGCGAGAATCCCAAAGTGATTGCATGTGTTTTTACTTGTGACGGATGGTCATCAAAGATTGCTAGAGAGGAAAACAGAAGACCTTCTGAATGTAGCGATAGAGAAACTTTAATTACGCAAATCTTCAATACTCGTGATGGCACTCATAAAGTGTATATATATAAGCCTGATAAAAATGGAAAGCTTCGTCTTGAGATAAGTGATGATTCATTTGAAGGCAGGTTCAGCAATCCTTTCAGGATAAATGAATTAGTAACTAAAGTTGAAAAGGAAAACGCAATACATGAATTTCAGGAACAAATACGTGAGATATTTTGTGGGGTATTCGAAGAATATCAAGAATTGTCTTACTCGTTGTTTTTTCTCTATGATGCACCAGGAAAAATAGGAGTTCTTACATTGACAGAAGATGAATGGCTAGATAAGGCCGGACTGAAAAATGATATTGATAATAGAAGTCAAGACCCTCATTGTCTGGCCTTCATGATGCCAAATTCAGTAAATGGTGAACATGTCAGTTTCATTTTGGTAGCAGAAGAAGTTCAAGCAAAGTATCAATATGGAATAAATCCCATGACTCATACTCTGGAATTTAAAAGCAAAGCGAGTTATGATGGAGAATTCTCGGAAGCATTTAAATGAAATAGTCCAGACTTGATCTGACAATTTTGGATTCTCTTTCAATTAAAAGCAGAACATCAGGGTATAATTTGAATCCTGTATTGGTATTCACATAACCGGACTCAAGCCAGGGCGGAACCCTCATCGTATTCAACTCCTAAGTTGAGGTGGTGATGAACAAACTGCTTTGGGATGGTAATATTGAGATAGTGATTTCAAAACAAAGATTAGTATCTACCCTGTTAGTGGTGCTGCACGCAGTGCGGCAGCATTAACGGCCATCCAAACCACAGTTGGAGTGAGTGCGTGAAGTGAGCGTAGCCGCAGGCAAGCGAAGCGAACGAAACGAATGAACTCCAACTCCCAACCCAACCCCCCCAAACAACTGTCCCAAAGTCCTGTTTGGCTGGTACAGCCGAATGGACTCGTTTGTTCTTAATAAAGAGGGAAGGTATTTTAGCTTTCTTCTTTATGTATATTATTAATTTAAGCTATTTATTTGCTTAATATTATATATATAGTAGTGTGGTACCCGTACAACATGTACATCTACAACATGTACATTTACCTGTCGTGAAGCCTATAACATATTGGTATTTCATTGATTACCCATTCAACACCCCCTTGAAACGGCTTTTTTACCACATACCCGTTATCCTGCAATTTCTTCCAAGATGTCAGGAACTTTTTCTCCGGCAAACCCGAACGTTGCTGTACCCTGTTTTTGTTTATGATGTAGGTCCGGGAATTGCTCAGTAGCCAGGTAAGCAATCCGATGTCGGTAAAATCCAATTCAGGGTCCCGGTAGATATCCATTGCGAACGACTTCTTATAATGCGTTCGGCTTGAACGCGAACGATTATAGGTTGTCCGATTTACGAACGTATTTTGTCCATTTAAACCTGTTTTTTTCATGGTTTCAATATTCTCTGCATGTCCTTATCATCCCTAAATAAAGGAGGGAGTTTAAGGATTATTTCAAGCCGATCTGTAGATGGGATCAGTTGTGGTACCCCATAGCCAATAATTGCTCTGTAAAGCCGTTCTCTGCCTTTAAATTTCACAGTAGCTGGCATCGACTTCATGGCTAATTGAAACAAGCTCTAGTTTCCTGGTAGCCTTACTGGTTTAATGCATCCGACCAAGGTATGTAAGTGGTATTTTCAGGTATACTCTAATTCTATCGGCTGAACATATTTCTGCCACAATATATATTGTTCATTTATCTCTTTCTTACTGCCAGAATGCTTGCATCCTTCACAGCTATCTTCATTGCAATAGTAAAAGCCGGGACCATCACGGAAGCACAGGTATTTTGAGTAGTTGTCATATTCGATTTCAGAAAAGTAATCCTTGTACCTTGGATAACAGCCAATGCCAGTATCAATCATCTCGGTAATTTCAGCTTCCCAGAAATAATCAATGAAATTGTCAAATTTCATTCCTTCTACGAGCCATGTTTCCTGAAATAAATCACTCTCCCATAAGCATTCAAATTCACCTAAGTCCAGTTCCATATAATATTGGTAGGCGGTTGGGGTATTATTTTGTTTATCTGTGTCTGTATTTTTTAAATTCTTCATCTTGTTTTTTTTAAATGGTTTGGAATTGAGTTCATAAATAAGTACTTCAACTCCGTTATTTTTTCACATGATTTTCCTAAAACGGGAAACCATCTTCGCCAGCTAAATCAAAAACCTCAATACGGTCTGTTTTCTCTACAGGATTGTATATTCGTGGTTCTTTCTTTTCAACTGAAATTCTTATATAAGAAATTCCAATTCTTTCTGCAATCCATTTAAATTGGTCATTCTCGGAAGTAATCGTTATGTATGATTCATACCCATACTCATCTCTTTCATTGTTCAATTTGTCAAGCTCAAAACCACCGTTTACTATTTTCACAATGTCCAGGCGATGCAGATATTCTAATACATGGTTTCGGAAAACCTCATAGTGTTCATAATGGCGATAGATATCGGCAGTTATAAAAAACAAATAAGCCGGTTCAATACCTAATACCTTACAGTTCCCATTTTTATATTCATAAGTGTAAATTATTCTGTCATAATGCTCATGGTCCCAATGCCATTTTGCAGTGAAGGTTTCTTCAGGGAACTTCAATGAAAGCTCAATGATTTCGTTTTCTATATTGTTTTCCCATGCAAAGAAATGTGATTTATTGTTTTTAATCCATAATAAATCGGAATCTGAGTCTTTTACGAAGGTACTCCCAGAAGATATTAGTTCCGGATTAGTACATTCAAGTACTGTGTATGATTGTTGTGACATTATTATTAGTTTTTGATAGTATTATTTTTTGATTCCTTGTGCTGAGAAGCTGGGGTTACTGAACCAGGTATTTGATATAAATTATGTTGTTTATTATTTTTCATTTATTTCCTTATCAAAATGGGACATCCTCATACTCTTCTTCCTTAGCTTCGTCATCACTCTTATCCAATGGATAGGCAACCCTGACAACTCGGTTCTTCTCCTTACCAATTAATTGCCATTTTGGAGCGGGAGCTTCTTTTATAAAAGCATTAACCTCTATAAAAGAGGATCCTATCTTGGTAGCCTCTATTTTAATTTTATCAGTCTCAACATTTATAGCGACTGATGATTTTATATTAAGTTGTCTTTCTCTTTCATCTGCATTTTGAGCTTTCAGAGTATCACTCATGGCATCAATTCGTTTGATATGTCTTAAGACAACTTTCATTAATCTCTCCAACGGCTCCTTGCCAACTATTTTTTCAATATGTGAAATGTTGTACCAATAATCAGGTTCGATTTTGGTGCATTTTGACTTGCCGGATTTATATTTGATGGTCTGGATTTCAGAATCGTAATAAATATCACCATCCCGGTATTTTGCAATGAATACCTCAGTTGGATATACCTTAGACAATTCAATTATACTTTCATGCATCGTTCCACCACGAGAAGTGAAATAGTAAATTCCTTTTTTACAAGAGATAAACTTGTTGTTAGGGGTTTTGATGATATCTCTAGGGTCGATTTTTTGTAATAACTGGTTGTTACTTTTACAAACCAGTGAAGTTTCATATTCATTTGCCATTTCAATTGTTTTTTAAATTATAGTTATTATTTAATTCAGTAGTTCCAGATTCATATCACTGATGCTTTTCCTAATTCCTTCAGAAAGCTTCTCTGGAACATATCTTCTTCTTTTCTTATAGTTTTGGTTTCTTATGTAGCCAAAGTGTTCCCTAATGCGCTGTAAAGCTTCAGGATTATGAAGTAAGCGACTCATATTGTCAAGGGTTTCTTTGACTTCTTTTTGAGCAGCTTCCTCTTGAAGGTGCTGCCAAATCATGTATTTCTTTTCTTCGTTTCTTTCTTTTTTCATTTCATATATTTTTGTAATGTCATTGTTAATCTTGTGGTTTTACCAATTCTGATAAAGCATAGCGCTGCCAGTACGATGAAATCGTTTTCATCAGAATCCATAACACATAAAATTTGGGTATTAAGACGCACATCCCACTTAGGGTTGCGATTGAGAGAGTCAGATGATCATGGCCGGATGAATTTCATCCGCCAATCTCATCTGGTTGTCATTAGGATGCTGCGCAGCTTTTCAGCATTCACTTTTTCAGTTCTGCTATTTACAGTTTTCCAACAATAGTGGTCTTCAGTCTTCGCAATTCATTCAGGGTCTCCAAGGATATCCATGATATTATCAATTGTTTTTCAGTAAGTAATCCTTCTTCAGTTAAACTCATTCCAGTTCGTCTTCTTACAATGTTGTTGAATTCCAATAAATATTCTTCAAATACAAATGCCACAATTTCAATTATTCCAGTAAGTCGTCCGATTTCAAGTTCCAGATTTATTCCAATATTTCCATAACAGTAGAAGGCCATTACTTTTTCAATTATTTCAGTCTTAATATCGTTTACAGTCCTGCACATCATTAATTTTTCAGTCTTTCTTCAGTATCGTTTTCCAGTAAATTGTCCATCAGAAATTTCTTCACGAATGTTGAAACAGGCAGATGCGCTTCCCGTGCCTTTTGTCTTAGGAATTGGTAGAATTCCAGGTCCAGGGTCAAGTTCATTTTGCCATACTTCTTTCTTACAGTTTTCGTCATTTCATTGTTCTTTCATAAGGTTATTTTTGAGCCACACCGAGTGTGTTTTCTTTCTAATAAATAGAGCGATGTTCGAAATAATTTCATTTTTTTGCCATCACTACCTGATTTATTTTTGTGATTTTTAATAAAAACCAATGTTTATAGGCATTTCTCAGCATTGAAATAATTGAATATATTTTTTTAATGTGTGATTTTTCACCCCAAATCGCTATCAGAATCAACCTAACCACACTTTTTAACTACCTTATTTGCAAACCCAATATCATTTGATCCCAACTACGATATCTCGGAATCACGAAAAACCACGTCAGAGGGTTCCAAGCCAAAGCAAGAGGCATATCTATATAAAGAAATCACCGAGATAGGACGGCCGGTTTCAATTTGTTCAACAGTCCTACGAGAGATGCCATATTCTTCTTCAATTTTTTTTCTTGACATTCCTGACCCCCACCTGTATTCACGTAGTAGTTGCCCGGTGTTGGCAAGACGCTTGTGAAACAATTCCGGGACCTGCTGTTTCCTGTATTTTGTTTTGGACATTAGTTCTGTATTTCTACATAAATACAGCCTTCACAAAGTTTTGTGAGTTCAGTAGAATGTTAATAGCTAATTCGATGCATTTAAACATCTTTTAATTGGCAGTTATTGGGGAGGGCAGAATTGGTGTTAAGGCGTATAACATAGAGAATAACCCCAAACAATGTAGATCGTAGGTCCCCCACGAAGAACTTTCATCGAAAAAAATATATTGAAAACTGAAACAGTAGGAAATTATAATTCAATCTCCCGGAAGAAGGACTCTATGGAGATGTCCTCATAGTAGGAGATAATTCGAATCAATGTACTCAGATAATATTCTTCTTGACCCCGCTCAACTTTGTAGTAGGTTTTCTTGTCCATACCTATCTTCTCTGCAAAGTCAATATAGCTGAGATCGGTTTTCTCTTTCCTAAGCTTTCTTACTTGTTCGCCAATGATGACTAACCGATGGTCTACTTTTGCGGAATCCTTAGTTTTCATGTACAAACTGAATTTGCCACTAATATAAGCAATTACCCACGTAAATGGGTAATAATGCGAATAATTGCATTATATTTGTACCCACGTAAATGGGTAATTATGGAAATAAAACAGGTATTAACTATTGTTCTATATCCACTTCGAACAAACTTTCCTGTGGAGAATGAACATATTCTAATCTGTGAGGTTGTAGGAAATCGTCACGATCGATTCTATTTTGCTGAACTTCCTGCTATTGACAACGAAATAAGAAGGAGACTCAGGTACTATGAAAATATTGTCAATTGAAATGTATCAATTATAGAGTATACATGAAAATGATACAATTTCCCAAAATATTACACCCCGGAATGAAACAATCATCAGCGGTCTATGCATCAAAAAAAAACCAACCCTAAAAATGATACTCATGAAGACAGTTATTTATACCAGGGTAAGTAGCCAAAGTCAGGATAATCAGAGACAGATTTTAAACCTCAAGAGAATTGCGGATGAGAAAAACTGGAAGATGAAACGCACTTTCCAAGAGAAGGTTTCTGGAACAACCAGAGCAAATTCAAGATCTGAGTTTTATAAAATGATTCAATACATCGAAAACAACAGTATTGATTTAGTATTGATAAGCGAGGTTTCAAGAATTGGCAGGCGGGTACTTGATGTCCTCAATAGCGTTGAACTACTACACAAAAAACATACAGGTATATTCATTCAACAGTTCAACATTATCACCTTCCAGGATGGTAAAGAGGACCCAATCGCCAAAATGCTACTACAAATGCTCAGCATCGGTGCGGAAATGGAGAATAGTATGCGAAAAAATAGGCAGTTGGAAGGGATTCAGCTGGCAAAACTTAATCAGAAATATAAAGGTCGGCAAAAGGGAGCAAAGGCAACTCCATCTAATCTATTGGAAAAGTATTCTGATGTTTACGATTTGATAAAGAAAAGTGACCTGTCATTAAGAAGGATTGCACAAATCACAGAACATAGTATTAACACTGTTAGGAAGATCAGGAATATAGCTTCTCTATAGTCAAAACTTTCTGTGAGGATGGAGTTATTTAATTATAATTTTGGTTCTTGATTTCTGAACTTCTCCAAAAGGAAACATTAGGACAAATGCATTCCAGGTATTATAAAAAAAGTGATATTCAAATACACATTGATCATCCCCATTAAGGTTCATCTGAAATGAACCATCTTTTCGATGGTTCGTGTTACTTAAGTAATCCTGAACAAATGGCCAAGTGGCATTCAAAGTTCTATCCCAATAGATTCTCCCAAATGTCTCTGTAAAAGAATTAGATTGTATAAAATTCTGTGTTTGACAGTTCAGGTTTTTCAATGATACGCCTTTCAAAACCAAAAGTGCACATCTCTTTGATGAGCACTCTACAAATTTTCTCATAGTGGCATGATATGAGGCTCCAAATTTCTGTGCAAGAGCAATTGGTGTACCTATTTCAAGCGGATGCTTCTTAATCAACTCGTCAAAATACCTACCTTGGAATAGTACCTCAGAAGCAAAATAGCTTGCCTCCAATTCGAACTCTTCTTTTGCGTCAGAGCTAAGAGAGATTTCATCATCTTCAAGGATTTCAAACATCTCTCTCTGCCATGGTAACACATCATGTCCAACCTCATGAAGTTTTATGAAATTTCTTCTTGGGGGAATCAAATTCGAATCTACATAAATGGTTTTTTTCTTACGATCCAATATCCCATTTACCTTTTTCAGGGCATGCTTTAAAATGTCTTTAGATTTTGAAATATAGTTTTTTGGGATCCTTTCTATATATCTACTCTCACTTATTTGTAACTCTGTGTATTTTGCAATCTTATCTGTCGGTGTAGGAAACACACCGACAGATTTACTCTGTTTAAGAATATCGTAGGCAATATCCTGTACCTTTTCTTGTGATGTGAGAGGATTAATTGCCATCTTTTTGGGATCGTAGGAATTTCAGGTATTTCATCAACTCTTCCTCTTCCTCTTCATTGAGATTCTCAGAAGATAAGGCAAAGCTTGTTAACGACTTTCTATTATTGTCTCCATTCTCTTTGTTTTTTACAATCCCCGCAGTTATTAATAGGGCATTAAACTCAACATTATAAAATTCCGCCAACTTATAGAGAATGTTTACGGATGGACTCTTAATCTTATTATTTTCTAACTGACTAAGATAAGCATTTGAAATCTTCGTCAGTAATTCAACTTGCCTAAGTGATAATTTCTTTAATTCTCGCTGGTCCTTAAGCAACTGACCTAAAGTGGGTTTCTTTGTAGCCATGACATTAAGGTGTTGATTTTCAAGAACAATATAAGCAATTATGCTTGAAATAACAAACAGTGCTTAATACAAGCAACGAATAACAAGCGGTGCTTGATATAGTTAATGTTATTTCGTATCTTTGTATCGTTATCGGATTATTTACTTAAAAAATATCAAATGGCGAAAGATTCAGATGGTAAGAAGTATAACCGCATCCCTGGGTATACTCGAAAGGTTGGAGGGAAGACCGTTAGTGTCAGACCTCATGTTCGTAGTAATCGAACAGATAGTAAAGGAGACAAGTGATTTATTAATTTTTACAGATTGAAAAGATGATTGAAAATTTAAACAGTAACAACAGGAAAAAGGGACAAGATAATGAGCTTGAAATCGTCATCAAGACCCCTAACGGAGACTGGACCAATACATTTTTGAAGACAACAAAAGTTGCTGAAGTTATTGCTGCAGTTATTCAGCATTTTAACTACGCAAGCAATGGTAAGTATGAGCTTCGTCTTGAGTCCGATCCAGACACATTATTGCAGCCGGAGAGACCGCTTGTAAGTTATGGCATTATTGATGGGACGGTCTTAGTGTTCATTGACTTTGGAGCTGCTGTATGAGTGTGCTGAAAGAAGTTTCTTTAATGAAAATCAGAAAGGAACTTAAGGATTGTATTGATTATGGAAAAAGGATAGGTTGGATTTTGTCAGACATTGATGAATCCAACCTATCTTATACCGTTCAGATGAGTTCTCCTATTGATGGCGAAGTTTATATAGTTGAAGTTATCTTTGATAATTACCCTGAGATCCCTCCACTAATAGATTTTGTTCATTATCAAACTGGGCAGAAGAATATTCCTAATGCCTACCCTAAAAACAAGGACTCTTTTTTTCACCCGAATGGCCCATGTATATGCAATCCCTGTTCTCGCAAATCTTATAAAGAATTTGTACGTACAGGTCCTCATGGCGATTGGAAATTGATTGGATGGCAAAAGAATCCCAAAGTTGGGACACTAATAAGCATGGATGCAATATTAAGAACAATCTATTCACGAATAAGCAATCCCGAATTTTATGAAAAGAGGATGGGTTAATAAGTCATTTCAGTACTTAAAGCTTGGAGATAGGATTTCTCCAGCGGATAATGTCAGATATTATTTTAGCATTGAAGTATTGGAATTTACAGAGTCCGTATTAAAAGAATATGGGTCAATTGAACCCTCACATGAAGGCATTGTTCTTTGGGCAGGTAGAAAGAATGACAATAAAATCATTGTTAATTCAGCAATTGCTCCGGACACAGATTCTTCCGGCACCCATATAATCATAAAACCGGAGTCGATGGTTAGGTTTATTACTTTTTTGTCTGATAGTAAACTTACATATGTTGGGCAGATTCACTCTCATCCAGGGAGCTGGGTTGGCCATTCATCAGGTGATAATGATCTCTCTTGTTTCAAAAGAGAGGGATTAATATCTTTTGTTGCCCCTAACTATGGATTAGAAGGAATACTCCCTTTTAGTCAATGTGGAGTTCACAGATATATGGATGGGAATTTCACTTTGTTGTCCAAAACTTATGTTGCAAAAAGAATGAAGATTCTTGGGATTCAAGCCAAATTATTGGATCTGAGAAATAAAATGGATATAAGATGGAACGTGAAGAATGGTATAGACTGAGAAATGATCGGATGAATAGAGTGGATGATGTGAACCTTGCTCAATCCACCAAAAGATCAATAGGTGTAGTAATTTCTCCAGAGCACCTTGATCACTATTCCATTCAGATTATGTCCTACATGTCGTTGAATATGCTTTCTCGGTGGTGTCCTTCCTTTACAATAGATCTACCTGATGAAAATCAATGTATCATTCCTGGATTTAGAAATAGAACACTTAAGGAAGTTGCTTTAGAGTTAGTGCAAAGAAATGATCCTTTCGGAGAATTTACTGTGAATAGCATCTTACCATCAGATTACAATATAGTACTATATATAGGTGAATGTAGTCATGCAGAAGGATCAAATATGATCTGGATTGATGCAGAAGGATGGCTTGCAGGGTATGGTCAGAATATGTATAGTAATCTTAATAAGCGTAATAAAAATAACAAGAATCCAATTGGTCCTTCGTTCGCTGCCTGTTTAGGTGTGTCAGAAGTTTTAAAAAGGCATCTTGGTCTTCAAGTAAGTGAAAGTTTCATCCGGTGGTATTCTATTTATGATTTACAATCGGATTCCAATCATGTTACTCTTTCTAACCCACCTATTTCAAGATTATTGGAGGTTGGAACGCTGCACCAAATAGGTTGTGGAGCAGTAGGATCCTCATTGGACTTGCTGTTCTCATTTCTCAACATCAAAGGTAACATCCATCTCATAGATTATGATAGTGTGTCTGTTCCTAATACTGCCAGTTCAATGGTATTTACGGCCAAGGATGGATTAGAAGAAATAGATAAAGTGGACAGCTGTTACAGTTTCTTAGAAAAGGTTGATGGACTTATACCTTACCCTCACAAATGCGACTACGGTACATTTATCAAAAAGCACGATTTGTTAAATGATTATCCAGATATAGTTTTGTGTTTAGCTAACGAGAAAAACATCTGGTCAACAATCCAACATAATTATCCACCTTTGGTTCTTCATGCCACGACTTCACCAAATTGGGGGGTGAATCTTGGAAGACATATCCCTTTTCAAGATTGGTGCATTGTTTGTCGTTTTGGTATAGATGAGTACGAAACAATTCCTGTATGCTCTCAGGCCAAGGTAGATTCTGGAGGGGAGAAGGAGGAAATTTTAGGAATATTGCCCTTTCTATCCACAGCTGGTGCAATATTAATACTATCTGAAATTCTTAGATCAAGAATAGACGGATATTGCCTAACCAAAGATAATTTTGTGCAATTTTCATTTAAGGATACCAATGTAGGATTTATCAAGTTAAAGTTGTCAAGAAACGAAAATTGCACTGTATGTAATAATCAGACAAAAGAGGAATATTCATTTCTTAGGAGACAAATATCATATAATCAAATTCATAAGGGTGAATAATAAATGTAAAATATATACATAGTTCTACTAATCCTCTTACAGTATTGATTTATTCAACTTTTTTTGACGACCTTGGATTTACTTTTCCAATTTATATAGGAATAAGGTATATTTTTCATTTCTGTTTATATTTGTTTTAAACTGTTTAATATGGGAGATCCGGCAAAATCTTTAATCACCGAAGAAAAACCTAAAGACTCTCTCGATATAATAAAATCAACACATACGTCTGAGATTGTAATAGCTCTTTGTGGTCAACTTGGAACTGATTTGAAAAAAATAGAAGAATTATTGACTACTGAGCTAAAACATAAATTTAGATATGAATGCCAGACTATTAAGTTAAGCTCCTTTATTTCAAGATATACCGATAAAAAGCTTTCATCAATCATAAATTCCTATGAAAGGATTAAAGCTGGGATGGATGGTGGCAATGAATTAAGGGAAAAATATGACAATCAAATATTGGCCGAGTTTGCTATACAAAAGATTATTTCAGATCGAGTTAGCGAAGAATCTACTGAAAATCTTGAGCAAGAAAAATTCGATGACAGAAGAAAGTGTTTTATTATTGATTCCATAAAGCATCCAGCTGAGATTAAGCTCTTAAATGAGGTTTATAGAGATTCATTTTATGTTATTGGAGTTTTTTCTCCAATAGGACTAAGAGCGAAAAATCTCGAAAAATCGTTTGGCCTAAATTCAATATCAAAGGTATATGAGCTTATCAATCGAGATACTGGTGAGGATTTATTATATGGTCAAAAAGTTGAAGAATCATTCATAAATTCAGACTATTTTATCAGAGTTAGTTCTAACGAGAAAAGAAAGCTCAAGCCTAAGATCGAAAGATTTTTAAACTTACTATTTGACATTGGTATTAATACTCCTTCTCCAAATGAGACCCCTATGTACCAGGCCACTGCAGCGGCTGCAAATTCAGCTTGTCTTTCAAGGCAGGTTGGTGCCTGTATTACTGATTCAAGTGGAGATATTCTGTCATTAGGATGGAATGATGTTCCGACTTATGGGGGAAACTTATATCCTAACTCGGATTTGGATATAGATGAACGATGTTACAATATTGGAGATTGTGAGTGCGCAAATATAAAAAAGAAAGAAAAAATTAAGAGTGATATACTCACTGAGTTAAATAACGCTGAAATTTTGAAGCCTGGTGAGCATACCTCAGTTATCAACGATATTCTTGACAGAAATGGGATCAAAAACCTTATAGAGTTTGCTCGTTCAATACATGCGGAAATGCATGCAATAATTCTTGGTAGCCAAAAGTCTGGCAGCAAAATGGTTGGAGGAAAGCTATATTGTACTACATATCCATGTCATAACTGTGCTCGTCATATCATTGTTGCTGGAATTAGTGAAGTATATTACATCGAACCATATAAGAAAAGTTTAGGAATTGAATTGCATGCAGATGCTATTACAGAAGATGAAAATGAAAATAATAAGGTGAGAATTTTAATGTATGAAGGTGTTGCACCAAAAAAGTACATGGAGTTTTATAAATTAGTTTCTGATGATCGGAAAATAAAGGTGAAATATCAGGATTTATACACAATAAAACCAAAAAGTACGATTACCTTAAGGGCCCTTCATCAGCTCGAAGCATCGGTTTCAGAAAATCTCAAGAAGAAAGGCTTGTGATAAGTTTATTTGCATCCAAGATTATTGTATTATACTTTTGAAAAGTAAATTTATTAAGATGTCTGGTAATAGAAAGTATGATTTTAGGAATTCAGGAACAACCTACAAATCTGCCTTTATAGCTAATCAAGAACAGGGTAAAATCATTCCGATAAATTCTAAAGACCAAGCATATTCGCAGAAGATCTTAGATAAGATTCATTCATTATCAAAAGATTAGTTACTGATATAAATTTAAACGACGATTGATTGAACACTGCTCATTTCTGAGGTGAATGAGCTTTCCTGAGGTTAATAAAAAACTCAATCTTCGTCCCCTTTTATTCACTCTTGAACAGAAATTGGTCAGTTAGAAACTGGGAGGAAATCAATATCTTGATGATAATCCACTCCGATTCATTTGCTTACGATCACGACCTTTCCAGTTTCATTGTCCTCGATTTTAATGTAAAGGAAACCATCCTTTTCCCCTATCTCAAGAATCCTGACAACATCACTGTTACGCACTCTGATTTAAGCAGGGCATACCTGAACTTCATCCCCTATGTTATCACAGATTACTACAAGGAGAGGTGCTGTACAGAATATGTGTGGGAAGGGATTGGATTTGGAGAGTGGATAGTGGGAGGATAATAACAAAATTAAATCAAGCAGACAGCCACACCAGTTAATCTGCTGGCGAACGTATCTAATGATTAGATATTGATCTGATTCAATTCAGAAAACAGGTTGTTCCTGAAATTATTTGTGTTGCACCTGGTTCCGAATGCAGACCCAAATCCAATACCATTTTCACAAGCTCGTCCAACCGGATTCCAAGGCCATCCTGACAGCCATCCTGAGCCAAAATAAAGCCATTCTTCACCTCTATCCTGCCGCAGACAACTGGAGTACCATCTGCATCCCAACCTCGCTTAATTGTGCCGTAAAACCTGCGGTCTCGAGAAGCTTGCGCCATAAACAATTCTGCGATTTTGAACTGGTTTTCTTTTTTCTTGTCCATGATGGTGAAAACGAGTTCAAAGTTACTTAAAATTCAGATAATGAGCAATAATGAGGATTTGGTCATGGATTGTACTTTAAGCAAAGTAGCGATTATTATCAGCCTTCCTTTTCAAATAATTATAGTCAATTAGTCGCCAATTGCAATGACCATCAACGGCAGTCAAAAATTGATCAATCAAGAATACCTTCTCGATTTCCATATCTAATAGTAATGGTCTAATCTGATGACTGGCCAATCTGTTTTGGCATGTGCCGATCCTTAGTCTGAGCTTTATTATAAATACTACATGAGATGGAATTGTACATTAGGAGGGAGGGGAAGGGATCCCCCGGCCGGGGATACCCCTGGGAGACACCCACTTAGGAGGCCGGGGTGGACTTGAGAGGTCCTCTCGGTCAGAAATAAAGGGAAATCTGAGATATTATTTAGTATTAGGAAGCATCGGCGGGATAAAAATTCCACTAAAAAATCTGGAAATGGAATTTGATAGGTCAAAATCGGCATTGTGAAAATAATTACAGATTTTTTCCTGAAAATATAGGAGGCAATACTTTTTCATCGAGGAAATCTTGCAACTGATCAAAGATTAGACGATATCTTCTTCCGGATCTGCCTTTTTACTTACCAGGGCATTAACCTTCTTCTCCAGGTTCTTATTAAGTAATTCATCGTTAGCAAAATTTGAGTATTGCTCGGCAGTTTTCAGGCTCTTATGACCACTCATTTGCATAACCTGGGCTGCATTGTAACCCTCTAAGAAAGCATTTGTAATCATTGACCTTCTGCAGCTGTGGCAAGTAATTATATCGTTTTTTAATACGGGTATAGATTCCGTTACGCCTTTTAAATATTTCTTCTTCACTATCATTTCCTCTGTGAATAATTCGTGTTTTTTGAAAAGTGAGTGAAGTGTTCTATTGTAAACCTGATTTCTTTTCAAATCGAAGTGGAAATTATACTTTTCTATGATGTCGATAAGTAAAGGATCCACGATCGGCACCTTGGCTTCGCTTTCGAATCTCTCATTGTGTTTATGCAATTCTTTTAAAAGGATGTATCCTTCAGGAATTTTAGTGAAATCTGATTTTGATAGATTTCCTAAATCTTCAAACCTTAAACCGCATTCGCAATTGAAAATGAATGAATCAAATGCGAGCTTGTTATAATCTCCTTCGATTTTTGCTCTGACTTCGATCAGCTTAAGAATTTCATCGGAAGTCATATAAACTACTTCCTTACTGGTCTTTTTTATTTTGGGAAACAAGCTTTTTATATTAAAAGAAGCATGGCCATTCTCTTCAAGCCACTGTAGGAATTCTTTGAAAACATCGAGTCTTTTCAATACAGTATTTTGTTGAAGATGTCCTTTGCTTTTGTAGCCCTTTAGACCTCGCAAGTCAATCTGACTAAACGCTATCATGGTGTTAATTAATTTTTTATCTACATTCAATAAATAATATGTTCGGTTCTTATACTTCTGAAAATCTCGCAAAAAGTTCTTGAATGAGGTATAGTTCTTTAGAGAAATGGTTTTAAGAACAGGATTCATTTTTTTATCTTCAAAGAACTGTTCATAGTAATCCGACAGAGAAGTCATCTTATTAATCGATTCAACAGGTACCTTGGAAGCATGGTATTTGTTCTCTTTAACAAATCTCAAGCACTCCTTTTGGTTTACAGGCCTGTGCCCGCTTATCAGATTTATGTATGAATCTACGACCCATTGCATCTCATGTATATGTCCATTCAACTTTTGATGATCCTTCTTTTTTGAGTTATAAAGATTTTCTTTGGTCATCTTGTTCTTCTCATATTCAAATCTTGTGTTGATTCGAAGTGTCTGATTATCCTCTTTGTAATAGATATAGATGTATTTGTGACCGTTATTATTATAAATCTTCAGTTGTGATGCTTTGTAGTTTTTCATCTGTTGATTATTGCGTTAATCCAAAATACAAAATATATGTACGAAATATGAACTTCTATGAAAACCTTATGAACATTGGATATATCAGGGATATCTAATAATAATTGCCCCCTCGACTCTAATTGCATAATAATCAGATATTATGCTTTATTCATAAGGCCTATAGGAGTATATTAAGGAAATGTGAGCGAGTCTCTCTACCCCGACAGTTTAGGAGATAGGGAGTTAGGTCATTTAGATCTGACTCCTTTTTTTATTGAGTTGAATGGGGATTGAAGATATTACTACTCAAAAGGGATTATCGAACCCGGAATAGGATTACTGCATATCATTCTCCTCAAGCCATTGCCTGACCCTTTCATGCTCTGCCTGGGATTTGGATCAAATGATTCCAAACTTCCTTTAGTCCTTCGGCAAAGGCAAGTTCATTTTCTTAATAATTTCAATGAACCTGGGATTGTCAAATAGTGGCTCACAGAACCAGCCATGTGTGGCAATATAGGGCATACCCTGCTCACGCACTTCAAATCCTTTTTC